>NZ_JBGCCK010000016.1:0-176155 GCF_041262525.1 Streptacidiphilus sp. MAP12-20 | reverse complement strand
CGGGCCGACGCCGGGGTGCCTTTGACGGTGCTGGCGGTGTGTTCGGGCCAGGCGGCCGAACGCGACAGCGACAGCCCGACCGGTGAGACGCTGGCAGAGCTGGAGGCCGAGCTCGGCCTGGAGACGACCACCCGCCCAGACCGGATCACCGCGTTCCTGATGGCACCGCACCCACGGACAGGGCTGCGGGTGCTGTTCGGCACCTACCACTCCTCGCCGCGGATCGCCGAGGCCTTCGCCGCCCACGGCGACGGGGCGCTGGCGCCGTTGGATCTGGTGGTGTGCGACGAGGCGCACCGCACGGCCCGCGACCCGGCGGCGGCGTTCGCCACCGTGCTGGACGACGCGAAGATCGTCCGTACCCTGGACGTAGCAAGCGCAACCGAGCGCGTACAGAACGTAACCGGTCACGAAAATCTTGGCAGATCCATTCAACGATCCAAGTGCCAGCCAGGAGACGTATTCACCGTCACCCCCATCGCCGAACCTCCGCCACCATCCTGAATCTCCGGCCGGGGCAGCCGCGGAGAGGCGACATCAGCGCGAAGCCGTCGGCCGCTTCCGCCGGAGCCAGTCGGGGCCGAGGGGCCGTGACCTCTTCGTGACCTCCTGCAAAATTTCGCAAGCCCGCGTCGGCAGTGGTGGCGCTCGGTCGGTCCGGTGTTGCGGTGGACCGCGGTCGCTCCGCGCGCGTCTGGATCGGCAACGCCTGTCCGGTGATCAGTTCCTTGGCGGCCCGGGAGAACTCGACTTCTTCGGCCTGCTGGCCCGCGGGCCTGAGGACGGCTTTGGCGATCTGGCTGGTGATCTGCGCCGCCAGGCGCACGCGATCGGTCTCGTCCTGGTCGCGCGAGAAGCACGCCCCCACCCCGGGCCCGACCCGATCGGCAGCCGCCAACAGGGGGCGGCTGCCGCGAGTGCGTTTCACCGTGTCATCCGGTCAGTGTGTTGAGGTAGTTGGTGCCGTTGGCGTAGTAGTGGTCGACGGTCTTCTGGATCTGGTTGAGGGTCTGGATTTTTCCGGCTTGGTAGTAGAACCAGTTGATCTGCATGTTCCAGGTGCGCGCTCCGGTGAAGGGGAGGTCGATGAGCCAGGTGCTGAATTCGACGTTCATGGGGCCGCGGGGAGAGTGGGCGGCGTCGTTGGTGAAGAGTTTGGTGCCGTCCAGGGCGTAGGTGGTCTGGCCGTGCAGGGCGGTGATGGTGAGGGTGTGCCAGCCGTGGAGGCGGGTGTACTGGGGGTGGTAGACGCGGTCGCGGTCGCGGCTGCTGTGCCAGCTGGTGGTGTCCAGTTCCGGGCGGGTGGAGCCCCAGCCGCCGTCGGGCATGTACTCGTAGTCGAGCTCGCTGTACGGGGACACGGTCGTGGAGGGCGAGATCGTGTAGAAGGACTCGTTGATGTGGTCGCCGCCCGGTCCGGTGGCGGGGGCGTCGGTGAAGTAGATCCGGGCCGCGTAGGTGCCGGTGAAGAAGACCGGCTGGCTGCTTTCCAGCTCGGACTGGCGGGTGCCCGCCTTGGTGCCGTCGGTGTGGACCTGCAGCTGCAGGGCGTGCCCGCCCTGGGCGGAGGTCACGGTGGGGAAGCTGACGCCGTCGCCGGTCCAGGTGTCGTGGATGCCGGGGCCACCTAGGGCGGTGCGGACCTGCCAGCCGTGGGCCTTGAGGGCGGGGTCGTCCGTGCCGGTGTAGGCGAAGGCGTCGAACAGCGCTCCTGAGGTGGCCGGCGGGCGGGTCGGCGTGGGCGCCGCGGAAGCCGAGCTTGCCGGTGCCGCCCCTGCGACGGGTGCGCCGGCGAGGGGTGTGGCGTGTCCGGTGGGGTGGAGCATCCTCCACAGGGGGACGAGTGCGAGGCTGCCGCCGGCCACGAGAGTCAGGAAGACCAGGAAGCTAACTATGCTCCGCGCGCGACTTTTTGACTGCTTGTTTGGCCGCACGGGTACTCCTGGCAATTAGCTCGGACATGCCACGGCATGCCTGGTAATTCGCGCCGACCGGGATATCGGCAAGCGTTCGGGCTGGCGATCCTAACCCGACTTCGCGTGCCGCCACGCCACGAGGTGATGCCCTCTGACCAGCGGTCCTTTCGGTACGCGTATGTCCGGTTTCCGGGCCTATCTGCCTGTTCGCAAGGAATAGTGGGTGACCGAATCGAGATGCATTTGCAGCCGGAGTGTTTGCCCGGAAAGGCGGCTTGGTGGCAATCGGCTCACAAATCGTTTGTGTATATTCTGCGACGAGCGCACGCGGCATCATCACGCCGTTCCGGGCCGTGCAGGCAGGCCCGGCCGTGCCCTGCCGCCGCCTGGGGCACCACCGACCGACACGTCCTGCACACCGCCGTGCAGTGGCGCCGAACCTTCCGAACGACACCCGGGCGCCGCCCTGGGCCCGAACACAGCAGCAGGAGAGCACGATGTCGACCCAGCAGGCGCCCCATGCGCCGCAGGCGGAGTCCGGCGCCGTGCGCAGTCGCCACCGCAGGGGCAGACCTGGCGCGGTTGCGCCGGCAGACAGTGCGCTGATCGACACGGTCGCCCTGGTGCCCGCGCGGAATGAGGAGGCGGGGGTCCTCACCGCGCTGTACTCCCTGGCCGAGCAGAGCCACCGCCCCGACCTGATCATCGTGGTCGTCAACAACTCCACCGACCGCACCGAGGAGTACGCCCGCTGGTTCGCCGCCCAGCCCGGCATGCCCGAGACGATGGTGCTGAATTTCCCCGACAACCCGCACAAGAAGGCCGGCGCGCTCAACTTCGGACTGCGCTGGCTGCAGGAGGCGTCCGAAGGCGGCCGCCTGCCCGGCACCGCCCGGCACGTGCTGGTCATGGACGCCGACACCGAGCTGCACCCGAAGTTCATCCAGCGGGCCCGCAACGTCACCGCGTCCGACCCGGAAATCGGCGGCGTCAGCGCCGCCTGCCTGGGCCGCACCGGCCTGTGGCGCAGCCCCTGGCAGCGGTATCTGCTCGGGATGCAGATCATCGAGTACGGGCGGGCCGCCAACGCCCGTTACCGCCGCAACATCCACACCATGTCCGGTGCGGGTTCCTTCTACCGCGCCGAGGCCCTGCAGAGCGTGATCGACTGGCGCGGCGAAGTGTTCTGGGAGGACTACGCCAACCTGGTCGAGGACTACGAGACCACCCTGGCGCTGAAGGAGTCCGGCTGGAAGGTCACCGCCAACCAGTACTGCATCGCCTACACCGACCTCATGCCCACCCTGCGGGAACTGATCCAGCAGCGCGAACGCTGGGGCCGGGGCACCGTGGACACCCTGCGGGGCCGCGGCTTCACCCGCTTCACCTGGCACTCCATCGTGACACTGGCCTTCGCCCTCCTGGGCAGCGCCTACGTACTGGGCTTCGGCACCGAACAACTCGTCCAGGTGGCACGCCACCACCGCGACGCCGTCGAGCCCATCTTCTGGACCCTACTGGGCTTCTGGATCGTCTACCCCGCCCTGCGGGTCCGCTCCCTGGGCGGGAAGGCGATGCTCGTCGAAGCCGCCCTTGTCCCGGAACTCGTCTACACCGTCGTGCGGACCTACTGGCTCCTCACCTCGCTGGCCAAGTCCTACGCCACCCGCGTGTCCACCTGGAAATGAAGCAAGCAACCCACATGAACCCCATCAAAGGCGCAGGCGCCGTCCTCCTGGTCGCCCTGATCGTGATCCTCCTGACCGCCGTCAAGGACACCGGCACCGTGCTGCTCGCCCTCAGCATCACCATCCTGTCCACCTCGCTCACCACCTACGCCGCCTCCCTGCGCCGCCGCCGCAACGACCGACGCACCGCCGGCCTGTAGACCCGGCATCACCACCGCCCACACCGGCGGCGACAACCCGGTCCGCTCAAGACCGTCGCAGCACGGCGACCTCCGCTGGAAACCCCCGGTGCCATCACGGCAACGGGGGCTCATCGTTGTCTCCGGAGCGGGCTACAGCCGCTAGGCGCGCATCGAGTCGTGATCAATTCGCGGGATTCGCCCTCGTGGCGGGCCCTGCCACGGTAGATCGTCTTGCGTGACGCGAGGGCAACTGGTCGACGAAGAGTGGGAGTTCATCGGCCCGTACCTGCCGATCGGCGAGTACGAGCCCTATCCGTGACGCCGGCGTGTTCGAGGCTCTGCTGGAGGGCCTGTTCGCAGAGGCCGCGAAGCGGGGCGAGGTGGACCTGTCCCTGGTCTGCATCGACTCCACGACCGCGCGGGCCCGCCACGACGCCGCTGGGATGCACCTCGATGAGGAAGTCATCACCGTACTGGAGAAGGCCGCCGCCGAGGAGGAGAAGTCCAGGTCAAAGGGGGCGGTCTCGAAGAACAATGCGGGCAAGACACCGAAGCCGATCCCGTGCGGGAGGAGCGACGTCGCGGCCGGCGTCGTCGAAAGCTCCGACTGAAGGCTGCTCTGCGGGGCCGCTCGCGGGGCGGGCAGACGAGCAAGGTCCGAGAGTGCGCAGCCGTACGCCACTGACCGTCAGCAGGGGGGCACCTCCACCGCCGAAGAAGCGCACGAGTCGAACCGGACAGGGCGGCTCAGGCGCGGTCCAGTGGACGCTCACCGGCACTCACGCGTCCCCGACTTGCCCGCTCCCACCACCACGCCCGAGAAATACAGCCCCACCAGTGATCGTTTGCGCCCACTCCGCGCCCGCGCTCCCACCCTGCTCCCACCACGGGCACAAAAAAGACCTGCCCCTCCTTGATCACTCAAGAAGGGGCAGGTCAAACTTACCTTTTGACTGTGCGCCGCCAGGGACTCGAACCCCGGACCCGCTGATTAAGAGTCAGCTGCTCTAACCAACTGAGCTAGCGGCGCCGGTGTGCTCCGCGCGCGGTCTCCCGCGCCTCGGCACGACAGAAATACTACCTGACCTGCGAGGGTGCTCTCGACCACCTCCTTCGGTCAGGACTTCCTGCCGCGGGCCGACTGGATCGCGGAGGCGACGGCGGTGGCGATGGGGTCGGTGCGGATGAGGTCTCTCGTGACGTGGCGGGGGAGGCGGCGGGAGCCATGGTCCGGGAGGCCGACGGTGGCGGCGAGGGTGGCGAGGTTGCGGTTGCGGCGATGGGCCGTGGACGGGGAGTGCATGACGACCGAGATGGCGGCACAGCGGTCTCTCCGTTCCGAGATGCCGAAGTAGAAGTAGCGCGTGACTCTGAAGATGCCGAGGACGCGGACCCGGATGCACAGGAATTCACCGCAGGCGACGAGGGTGTCGAGGTACGGCTGGGCCGCCCGCTTGCGCCGCAGCCGCTGGATGCAGCTGGAGAGCGACGCCCCGCGCGGCGTCGTGGCGGAGGGCGGCAGGGCGGAGACGGCCTCCGTCAGGGCCGGGTGAGGGAAGACGTGGCCGGGGTCGATCAGGACGGCGCGGCCGCTGTCGAGCCGGACGGCCCCCGCCAGGACGAGTTCGGCCAGCACCGCGCCGGCCACGGCGTAGTCGAAGTACGCGGGCAGACGGATCCTGCCGCCGCCTCCGGGGGTGCAGAGGATGAGCAGGTCCTCAGGGAGGACGGTGGTGAGGTCGGACACTACGGGCCCCCGTCCGTTGCCGAGCCGAGCCGAGCCGAGTCCGAGCCGAACCGAGCCGAACCGAACCAGGCCATGTGAGAGGTGTCACGTTCGGGGTGGGGCGAAGGTTCCCAGGACGGCGCGGGAACAGGACAGGGTGGGGCCGCGGTTGCCGATGGGGAGAGAACCGATGCACCGACCACCCCGTGGAGCCGCACGATGAGCCCGACCGCCCCCGAAGCGCCGCTGTCGATCCTGGACCTGGCGACGGTCGGCGACGGCTACACGCCGACCCAGGCCCTCGCCGCGACCACGGTCCTGGCGCAGCGCGCCGAGGAGTGGGGCTACCACCGCTTCTGGGTCGCCGAGCACCACGGGATGCCGGGCGTCGCCAGCTCCTCCCCCGCCGTGCTGCTGGCGCATCTGGGGGCGAACACCAGCCGGATCCGGCTCGGCTCCGGTGGGGTGATGCTGCCCAACCATGCGCCGCTCGTCGTCGCGGAGCAGTTTGGACTGCTCCACGCGCTGCACCCGGACCGGATCGACCTCGGGCTCGGGCGCGCGCCGGGGACGGATCCGGCCACGGCCCGCGCGCTCCGCCGTGGGGCCGGGCTGGATGCGGCGGACGAGTTCCCGCAGCAGCTCAACGAACTGCTGCACTTTCTCGACGCCGACTTCCCCGCCGGTCACCCGTACGAGCGGCTGCGCGCCGTGCCGGGGCAGGCGAGTGCGCCGGGCAGCGGGCGGCCGCCGGTGTGGCTGCTGGGCTCGTCCGGGTTCAGCGCGCAGCTGGCCGGGCGGCTCGGGCTGCCGTTCGCGTTCGCGCACCACTTCAGCGCGGCGAACACCGTGCCCGCCCTCGACCTGTACCGGGAGTCCTTCCGTCCCTCCGCCGCGCTTGCGGAGCCGTACGCGCTGATCGGGGTCGGGGTGGTCGCCGCGGACGAGGAGCGGCAGGCTCGGCGGCTGGCCGGTTCGGGCGCGCTGGCGATGCTGCGCTTGCGCAGCGGCCGCCCGGGGCTGGTGCCGACGCCGGAGGAGGCCGAGGCGCACCCCTACAGCCCGATGGAGCGCGAGTTCGTCGACTCCTGGCTGGCCAATGTCGTCGTCGGCACGCCGGATCAGGTGCGTGAGGGCCTGGCGGAGCTGCGCAAGCGCACGGGCGCGGACGAGCTGATGGTCACCAGCAACATCCACGGCCACGAGGCGCGCCGCCGCTCGTACGAGCTGATCGCGCGGGCGTGGGGACTGACAGGGCACGCCGGGTGAGCTCGCCGCTCCAGCTCCTGGAGGACGAGCGGGCCGAACGCGCCGGCGTGCGGGTGCTGTTGAAGCGGGACGATCTGCTGCACCCGCCGGTCTCCGGTACCAAGTGGCGGAAGCTGCGCCCGAATCTGGAGCGCGCCCGCGCTCTCGGCCACGACACGTTGCTGACGTTCGGCGGCGCCTACTCCAACCACCTGCGCGCGGCGGCGGCCGCCGGACGGGAGGCAGGGCTGCGCACGGTCGGTGTCGTGCGCGGGGACGAGCTGCGCGGGCGGGAGTTGAATCCGGTTTTGCGCCAAGCGGCCTCCGCTGGCATGGAGTTGGACTTCATCAGCCGGAGCGCGTGGCGAACGCGCATGGAGCCGGAGTCGCTGGACGCCTTGCAGGGCCGCCACGGCTCAGCGTGGGTGGTGCCCGAGGGTGGCAGCAATGCCGAGGGGGTGCGCGGCTGCGTGTCCCTCGGTGAGGAGTTGGCCGGTTCCGGCGCCGATGTCGTCTGCTGCTCGGTGGGGACCGGCGGGATGCTGGCCGGGCTGGCGGCCGGGCTGACCGCCGGAGCAGCGGCGATGCAGGTCGTGGGCTACGCGGCGCCCGTCCACGCCGATCTGGAGGCGGAGACGCTGGCGCTGCAGCACGACGCGTTCGGCGGCCGCCGCGGCACCTGGCGCATCGACGCCACCAGCGCGTTCGGCGGCTACGGCCGACGGACACCCGAACTCGACGTGTTCCGTGCCGACTTCGAGCAGCGTCACGGCCTCGCGCTCGACCCCGCCTACGAGGCGAAGGCTCTGTTCGCGGTGTTCGCGGGGCTGGGTGGGCCGGAGTTCCCCGCGGGGACGACCGTGGCCGTGGTCGTCGCCGGCTGACTCAGCATGGCCGATATTGGTCTAGCCCTAGGTCTAGTCCAATCTCTTGACGCGCCATCAACACGTCGACCACTCTGGAGCGGAGCACACCCCCACACCGTGCTCGGTCACGTCCTCGCCCTCCTCCCCACAAGGAGCGTCCAGGTGTTCCGCTTCACCCCCAACCGCGTCGTCGCGACGGTCGGCGCAGCCGCCCTCGCGGCCGGCGGGCTGCTCGCGTCCATGGGCGGCAGCGCCCAGGCCAGTACCACGCCCGCACTCGGCAGCAACTGGTATGCCGCCGCGCCGTATCTGATGCCGCTCGACAACAACCCGCCGAACCCGACGGACGTTATGGCGGCCACCGGCCTCAAGGCCTTCCAGCTCGCCTTCATCCTCGCCCCCAACGGCGGCGGCTGCAGCCCCACTTGGGGCGGCACCGCAGCCGTGTCGAGTGACACCGCCGTCGCCGCCACCATCGCGTCGATCCGGGCGGCGGGCGGCGACGTCTCGGTCTCCATCGGCGGCTACGGCGGCACGAAGCTCGGCCAGACCTGCTCCACGCCGGCCGCGACCGCCGCCGCGTACCAGCAGGTCATCGACAAGTACGGTCTGCACGCGATGGACTTCGACCTCGAGGAGCCGGAGTACGAGAACACCACGGCCGTCACGAACGAGATCGGCGCGGCGCACATCCTGCAGCAGAACAACCCGGGACTCTACATCTCGGTGACCACGCCGGGAACCACCTCCGGCACCGGCTGGTTCGGCCAGCAGATGCTCAACCAGGCGAAGGCGGACGGCTTCACGCCGGACAACTTCTCCATCATGCCGTTCGACGGCGGCTTCAACGGCGCGGCCAGCCAGATCTCGGCGCTGCAGTCGTTCAACACCCTCCTGATGAACACCTTCGGCTGGAGCAGCGCGACGGCGTACGCGCACGAGGGCATCTCGATGATGAACGGCCGCAGTGACAGCGGCGAGTACTTCTACCAGTCCGACTTCCAGACGGTGCTGAACTTCGCCGAGTCCAACCACATGGCCCGGTACACCTTCTGGTCGGTCAACCGCGACGTCCAGTGCACGCCGGCCGACAACGGCGGTCGGACGTCCGGCACGTGCAGCAGCGTGCCGCAGAACTCGTGGGACTTCACCAAGTACGACGTCCAGTTCGCGGGTGCGACGCCGCCCACCAGCACGCCGAGTGCGTCGGCGAGCGCTTCGCCGTCGCAGTCGGCGTCGGCCTCCGCGTCGCCCTCGTCGTCGCCGAGCAGCGGCGGCAGCTGCACCGCGGCCGCATGGAGTGCCACGACTGCCTACAACGGCAACGCGGTGGTGAGCTACAACGGCCACAAGTGGACCGCCAAGTGGTGGACCTACGGTGACATCCCGGGCGGCGCGGCAGGCGTCTGGGTGGACAACGGGGCCTGCTAGTCCCCGCTGGTCGGAGAACCCCTCACCGGACAGGTGGGGGCGGCCCGTCGGCCGCCCCCACCTGTCGCGCGTCGTCAGAAGTGCGTGCCGCCGTCGATGCGGATCTCGGTGCCGGTGATGAACGAGCCGTCCACCGAAGCGAGCATCGCCACGACGCCCGCGACGGCCTCGGGGCCTGCGAAGCCCCGGCCGAGCGCCGGGGCCAGCTTCATGAAGAGCGAGAAGTCGGCGTCCTCGGGCAGGCCGGGGCCGACGTTCTCCTTGCTGGAGCCACTGCCGTCCGTCATGCCGCTGGAGATCGAGCCGGGTGCGACAGCGACGAAGCGCAGGCCCTGCTTGCTGTATTCGGACGCGAGCGCGTGCGTCATCGACTGGATGCCGCCCTTGCTGGCCGCGTAGGCCGACATGTAGGGGTGCGCGAAGCTCGCGGAGGTGGAGCTGAAGTTCACCACGACCGGCCCGTCGCCCTGGAGCAGCGCCGGGATGGTCTCGCGGATCATCAGGAAGGTGCCGGTCAGGTTGACCGCTATGACCTTGTTGAAGAGCTCCAGGCTGGTCTCGTGGGTGTGCGAGGAGCGCAGGATGCCGGCGGCGTTGACCAGCACGTCCAACCCGCCGAGGGCGGCGAGCGCGGTGGCGACGGCGTCGCGGACCGAGGTCTCGTCGGCGATGTTCACCAGGACGGTGTGCAGGCGGGCGTCCGCGCCGGTGCCCGCGGCGGCGGCGAGGTCACGCGTGGCGGCAAGGCCGGCCTCGTTGACGTCGGCGGCGACGACGTGGCCGACCTCCGCCAGCACGCGCAGGACCGTGGCCTGACCGATGCCGGAGCCACCGCCGGTGATCAGGACTCGACGACCTTCATAGCGGTTCATGTGCCGCTCCGTTTCATGCTCAATGTCTTGACGTCGAACTTCTCGCCATCAATAGACACCGTACGCCCGAGTGGCACATTTTGCCACTAATGCAGTACGTGCAGATGCGGCACTTGTCGCATCCGGCGGATTAGGCTGTTCCCGTGAGCAGCAATCTCCAGCCGTCCCTGACCGAGCGCCGCAAGGCCGCGACCCAGCTCGACATCGCCCGCGCGGCGGCCGAGCTCTTCGCCGACCGTGGTCCCGACGGCACCACCGCGGAGGAGATCGCCCAGCGGGCCGGCATCGCGCTGCGCACCTTCTACCGGTACTTCCGGAACAAGGAGGACGCCGTCTCGCCCCTGCTGAGCGCCGGCGGCGCGTACTGGCGAGCGCTGTTGGCGGCGGAGCCGCCGGGCACGGACCTGCGCGAGGCGCTGGCCCACGCGGCGCGGATGTCGCTGACGCCGACGGACGCGGCGGGCGCGGAGGCACTGGAGGGCACGCGCGGCCTGCTGCGGGCGGCAGCGCGGGACGCGGCGCTGCGCGCGGTCTGGTACCGCGTGAACCAGGAGTCCGAGGAACAGCTCACCCCGGTGCTCGCGGGGCTCGCGGACCGGGGTGAGCTGGAACTGAAGATGATCGCGGCGTGCGCGACGGACGCGATCCGCTTGTCACTGGAGGCGTGGGCCACGACGTCCGCTCCCGCGGACGGGCCGGAGGGCCCGGCGGCTCTGGCGGATGCCTGCATGCGCCGACTGCTGCAGTGGCTTTAGCGATAACAGCCAGTTGCAGCTACCCCAGGGGCGCGAGGAACTGCGCGGCAAGCCACCAAAATGGTGTGTCCCCGAACGAGCAGGGCCATCCGCACAGGGTGGTTTCTCGCGCAGTTCCCCGCGCCCCTGATAGCGCAACTACCGCCAGCTGACCGGGTTGCGGTAGCTGCTGACGCGCTCGAGGCGGCGCCAGCGGGCCTGGGGGTGGCGGTTGCCGTGGGCGAAGCGGGGCTCCTCGGCGCTAGCCGCGGCCGCCGCGCGGGCCATCAGGACGGCGGTCAGCGCGGCGAGCTCGTCGTCGGCCAGCTCGCCCTTGACGATCTGGACCATCGGTGCGGTGGTGACGGAGGTCATCGGTGCCTTCCTCGGAAGCTTCGAGCGAACGGTGAGCAGTGATCGGTGAGCAGATCTCAGCGCCGAGACCTACTGCGGGGGGTTGCCGTGCTTGCGGGCGGGGAGGTCCGCGTGCTTGGTGCGGAGCATCTGCAGGGAGCGGATGAGCACCTCGCGGGTGGCGGCCGGGTCGATCACGTCGTCGACCAGACCGCGCTCGGCGGCGTAGTAGGGGTGCATCAGTTCGTCCTTGTACTGCTGCACCATCTCGACCCGCTTCGCCTCGGGGTCGTCAGCCGCGGCGATGTCGCGGCGGAAGATCACGTTGGCGGCGCCCTCGGCGCCCATCACCGCGATCTCGTTCGTCGGCCACGCGAACGCCAGGTCCGCGCCGACCGAGCGGGAGTCCATCACGATGTACGCGCCGCCGTACGCCTTGCGCAGCACCAGCGAGATCCGCGGCACCGTCGCGTTGCAGTACGCGTACAGCAGCTTGGCGCCGTGCCGGATGATGCCGCCGTGCTCCTGGTCGACGCCCGGCAGGAAGCCGGGCACGTCCAGCAGCGTCACCAGCGGGATGTTGAACGCGTCGCACAGCTGCACGAACCGCGCCGCCTTCTCGCTGGCGTGGATGTCCAGCACCCCGGCCAGCGACTGCGGCTGGTTCGCGACGATGCCGACGACCTGGCCGTCCAGGCGGGTCAGCGCGCAGATCACGTTGGTGGCCCAGCGCTCGTGGACCTCCATGAACTGGCCCTCGTCGGCGATCTCCGCGATCACCTTGCGCATGTCGTAGGGGCGGTTGCCGTCAGCCGGGACCAGGTCCAGCAGCGCCTCGCAGCGGCGGTCCATCGGGTCCTCGGTCGGCTCGACCGGCGGGGTCTCCCGGTTGTTCTGCGGCAGCAGCGAGAGCAGGAAGCGGACCTCCTCCAGGCAGGTGCGCTCGTCGTCGTAGGCGAAGTGCGAGACACCCGAGATCTCCGAGTGCACGTCCGCGCCGCCGAGACCGTTCTGGGAGATCTTCTCACCCGTCACCGCCTGGACCACGTCCGGGCCGGTGATGAACATCTGCGAGGTCTCCCGGACCATGAACACGAAGTCCGTCAGCGCCGGCGAGTACGCCGCGCCGCCCGCGCACGGGCCCAGCATCACGCTGATCTGCGGGATCACGCCCGACGCCCGGGTGTTGCGCTGGAAGATGCCGCCGTATCCGGCGAGCGCGGTGACGCCCTCCTGGATGCGGGCGCCCGCGCCGTCGTTCAGCGAGACCAGCGGCGCACCCGCCGCGATGGCCATGTCCATGATCTTGTGGATCTTCTGCGCGTGGGCCTCGCCCAGCGCGCCACCGAAGATCCGGAAGTCGTGCGCGTAGACGAAGACCGTCCGGCCGTGGACCGTGCCCCAACCGGTGATCACACCGTCGGTGTACGGCTTCTTCGCCTCCAGGCCGAACCCGACCGCCCGGTGCCGGCGCAGCGGCTCCACCTCACTGAACGAACCCTCGTCCAGCAGCAGCGCGATCCGCTCCCGCGCGGTCAGCTTGCCCTTGGCATGCTGCGCCTCGGTCGCCGCCACACTCGGACCCGCCAGCACCTGCTCACGAATCGCATGCAGCTCGGCGACGCGACCCTTCGAGTCACTCGCGGCTACGGGGGCTTCACGCAGGACGGTCATGCAGAACACTCCAAGGTCTGTGCGGAACGGCCCGCCGCTGCGAAGGCGAACCAGCTCACCTATACGACCCTACGAGGAGGAGCCAGCCATCCATGGGTGCGACTCTGTACAAGACCTGAGCCCCGTTCCTGGCGAGGGTGGACAGGAGTGGCCTCGGGTCACCTGCGGAGCAGCGGGCTCTCCGTTGGGCGGGAATCCCATGAAGGAGTCAAGAATTCATCCGTTCCTCACAAAGAAGCCCTAAGGTTCCGCGCATGACGACTCCCGGTCCCACCACCCCGAACAGTCCCAGTGGCCTGCCCGGCCTCGGCGGAGTTTCCGCCGTAGAGCCCGCGGACGCACCCACTGTGACGGCAAGCCCCGAGACGGTCACGCTCTCCGTGAACCAGAAGAAGGCCTGGTCACCCCGGCCGAACGAGGTCCTCAGCCCCGAGCAGAAGGAGCTGGACGAGCTCACCGACGAGGAGCTCGAGGCCCTCACCGAGGAGAGCGTCTCCACCGGGGTCCTCGGCGGCGCGGTCGCGATCGTTTCCGGCGCGCTCGGCCTGGTCTCGATCAGCGGCACCTTCCTTGGCACGGTCATCCAGCAGCGCCAGCAGGTGCTGGGTCAGATCTCCGGGGCGAAGACCACCGCGGACATCCTGAAGGCTTCCTACAACACGGCCTGGCACCGGATGGCCGAGTGGAACGGCCTCTTCGCGCTCGTCGCGCTGCTGCTCGGCGCGGTCACCGTGTTCGGCGGCACCTTCCTCTCCTCGAAGCAGCTGCCCACCTGGGTACGGGCGGTGGCCTGGGCGGGCATCGCGCTCGGTCTGATCGGTCTCTTCGTCTCCAGCGCGATCTACTTCGACTGGTTCATGGCCGGTCTGAAGGCGCCGGCGACTGCCAGCACCACGGGCTGATCCCCGGCCCGGCCCAGCGCTGCCGCGACTGCCCTGCTCTGCCCTGCCCTGCCCGATGGATGTCGGGCAGGGCAGCAGCATTTCGGGACGGGTCAGCTCGGCGCCGACGGCGAGCGCTCCAGCCGGAGAGCCCGGTCGACGCCGAGCTCGTCGAGGAAGCGCTGGTCGTGGCTGACCACGATCAGCGCGCCCCGGTAGCCCGCCAGCGCGGTGCCGAGCTGCCGGACCCCGGCCAGGTCCAGATTGTTCGTCGGCTCGTCCAGCAGCAGGAGCTGCGGAGCAGGCTCGGCGAGCAACAGCGCGGCGAGCGTCGCCCGGAAGCGTTCACCTCCCGAGAGCGTGCCCACCAGCTGGTCCGCGCGTCCGCCCCGGAAGAGGAAGCGGGCGAGCCGGGCGCGCAGCGCGTTCTCGGTCGCCTGGGGCGCAAAGCGGGCGGCGTTGGCGAAGACGCTCAGCTCCTCGTCCAGCAGGTCGAGCCGTTGCGGCAGGTAGCGCAGTGGGACCGGCGCGTGGACCTCCCCCGCGAGCGGTGAGAGCTCGCCCACGACGGTGCGCAGCAGGGTGGTCTTGCCGCTGCCGTTGGCGCCGAGCAGGGCGAGGCGCTCGGGGCCGCGCAGCTCCAGGTCGATGCGTGACGCGTCCGCTGCGCCGTCCTGCTGGCAGCGGAGGATCACGCCGGTCAGTGCGAGCACGGTGCGCCCGGCCGGGACCTCGGTCGCGGGCAGGTCGATGCGGATCTCGTCGTCGTCCCGCACGGCGAGCTCGGCGGCGGCCAGCCGCTCGCGCGCGGCCTCGACCTTGTCCTCGTGCTCGCTGTGCAGCCGGCCGGCCGAGACCTGGGCGGTGCGCTTGCGGTCGTTCATAACGATCTTCGGCTCCCGCTTGGTGTCGTACATCTTCTGGCCGAAGCGCTTGCGCCGGGCCAACTTGACCTGGGTGTCGATGAGTTCGCGACGCTGTCGGCGCAGGTCGCTCTCGGCGGCGCGGGCGCAGCGCTCGGCCGCCTGCTGGGTGACGGCGAGCGCGTGCTCGAAGGCGGTGAAGTTCCCGCCGAACCAGGTGACCTCGCCCTCCCGCAGCTCGGCGACCCGGTCGACCAGGTCCAGCAGCGTGCGGTCGTGGCTGACCACGACGAGCGTGCCGCGGAAGCCGGTGACGGCCTCGTAGAGCCGCTCGCGCGCGAGCGAGTCCAGGTTGTTGCTCGGCTCGTCGAGCAACAACACGTTCGGGCGGCGCAGTAGTTGTCCGGCCAGGCCGAGCAGGACGGCCTCGCCGCCCGAGAGCTCGCCGAGACGCCGGTCCAGGTCGAGGTGCCCGAGCCCGAGGCGGTCGAGCTCGGCGCGGGCGCGTTCCTCGACGTCCCAGTCCTCGCCGACTGCGTCGTAGTTCGCCTCCGTCGCCTCGCCGCGCTCGATGGCCCGCAGGGCGCTGCGCGCGGCGGCGATGCCGAGCGCGGCGTCCACGGGCAGCGCCGCGTCGAGCGGCAGGTGCTGCGGCAGGTAGCCGAGCGTCCCCTGCACCCGTACGCGTCCGGCCTCGGGCAACAGGTCGCCGGCGATCAGCCGGATCAGGGTGGACTTGCCGCTGCCGTTCCGGCCGACCAGACCGGTCCGGCCGGGGCCGACGGCGAGGTCGAGGTCGCGCAGGACGGGAACGCCGTCGGGCCAGGTGTAGTCGAGGCCGGTGCAGACGATCGAGGCAGCGGCGGAAGGGTCGTTGTGCGGATGCATGGGGCAGCTCCCGGTGTCGGTGGGTGGTCCAGCGGCACGGTGGGAGACACGGGGATCCGACGAGACGCGCGCGGCGCGGCGCGCGTCAAAGCGCGCGGGCGCGGGCATGCGAAAGCCGCCCAGGAATCAGGGGCGCGGCTGGCTGAGGTCGGGACGTGTCTCCGAGCTCAGCAAAGCAACGGCCTACTCCTGTCGGGCGGCGATGGGTACGCGCTCCACGGTAGGCGCGGCTCAGGAACGCCGCAACGGAATTACGCGCCGTCCGGCGCGGGCGGGGCGGGCGGGGCGGGCGGCGCTGAGGTGGGCGTACAGGCGAAGCACGCCGGAGCGTCCCGGGCGGCGGGGCGAGCCGCGCCGGTGGCCGTAGAGGCGAACCGTCCTTGCCGCGCCGCGCCAGCGGAGCCCGACGGCGAGAATCGCCGGGCGAAGCGCGCCGGAGCGTCCCGCGCGGGGCGGGCGACGCCAAGGTGGCCGTGCAGGCGAACCGCCCCCGCCGCACCGCGCCAGCGGAGCCCGACAGCGGGACCCACCTGGGGAAGCACGCCGGAGCGTCCCGGGCGGGGGCGATGGGGGGTGCAAACGGGAGACAGACGTGGCCCCGTTCGGGCGAAAGCGCGCGGGCGTCGTCGTGTCAGGAGGGTGCGGGCGCGGGCGGCTTGCCATCGTGCCAGCATGCGCGTACTCCTCCGGCTGGCCCTCGCTGCCGCCACCTGCTCCACGCTTCTCGCCGCGGCCCCCGCGCCCGGCGCGCCCGCCGCGGACGTCTCCGCGACGCCGACCGAGGGCACGCAGTACGTCCGGCTCGCACAGCCGGTCAAGACCTCGCCGCGCGAGGTCGTCGAGGTCTTCTGGTACGACTGCCCGCACTCCTACCAGCTTGAGCAGCCGCTCGACGACTGGGCGGCACGGCAGAACCCGCCCGTCGTCGTCCGCCGGATCCCGGCCGCGTGGCCGGACAAGCCGGTGATGATGGCGTATGCCCGGCTCTACTACACGCTCGACAAGCTGGGCGTCGCCCAGCGCGAGGCGCTGCCGGTGTTCCGCGCGGTCCGCGAGCAGGGGCTCGACCTGACCACCGAGACGGCCGTGCTGACCTGGGCCGCGGACGCCGGTCTCGACCCGACCGCCGTCAAGGACGCCTACGAGTCGCAGCAGGTCTGGGACGAGACCCAGGCCGCGCCGGCGCTGCGCGACACGTACCAGACCGACGAGATGCCCAGCGTCGTCGTCGGCGGGACGTACCGCACCTCACCCTTCATGACGCCCAACGGCGTGCCCGGCACCGTCCCGGTCGTGGACTACCTCTACCGCCACGCGCACGCCTGAAGGACCCTTCACCCTCAGCTGTACTCGCGCAGCCGGGGCCTGACCCCGGCCAGGACCAGCAGCAGGGCGGTGCCCAGCAGCGCGGCCGAGGCCGCCGGCCAGACGCCGAGGTCGTCGCGTGCCGCGGCCGCGTGCGCGGAGAAGGCCGCCGCGTGATCGGTGGCCAGTTGGTCCAGGTGCAGCGTGAAGTCGTAGTAGGCGAAGGCCACGTCGTCGCGGCCGACGCCGGTGAGCCGGAGGGCGGCCTGGTTGACGTCGCCGCTCCCGGCGACCTGGCGCAGGTTGCCGTCGGCGCTCAGGTACGCGTCGAAGCGCTGCCGGACGACGGCCGCCGCCGGGTCGGTGTCGGCTGCCAGCAGCCCCCGGACCTGGTCGGCGTCCGCGCGGAACTGGTCGCCGAGCACGATGCGGTAGCTGTCGTCCACGACCCAGCGGCTCTGCCGCGCCTCCGCGTCGGCCGCCGCGACCGACGCCTGCGCGAGCCGGGCGTAGGGGGTGTAGCCGCGCGCCACCGCGGCGTCGACCTGGTCGGCCGCGTCGAGCAGCGTGGAGGTCGCGCCGAGGAGCAGTGCGAGCACGGCGAGGGTAGCGCCCAGCAACGGCAGACTGAAGACCCGGTGGTGGCGCACCGTCAGGTCCCGCTGCCACCAGAGCAGCAGGAGCACGGCGCCCGCGCCGAGCACCGCAAGCAGCAGCGTGTAGCGCAGCGCGGCGGCGTGGGCGGCGTCGCGGTCGTGGGCGACCTGCTGGTCGGCGTCGGCGAGCAGGGCGTGGACCTGGGGCAGCAGCGCCGCCTGGAGCAGCGCGTCGGCCTGGGCGTAGTTGTCGACGGCGGCCGGCAGCGGGTGCCCGACGACGGGGTTGGCCTGGGTGCCGACGAAGTACTCCTCCGTGCCGGTCAGGGCGTCGTAGAGGGAGAGCGTGTCGAGCAGCCCGCGCACCTTCTCCGCGTCGGCGGAGGCGGCGAGCTGCGCGAAGGCCTGGTCGGCGGCCCGCTGGTCCGCCTGCGCGGTCAGCGAGGCGAGGACGCCGTCGTCGACGAGCACGGGCGTGGCGTTGGGGTCGCCGGGCGTGGCGGCGGAGTAGCCGACGACGAGGGACTTGGCGCGCTGCGCGTCCAGGTCGGACAGCGCCTGGTAGAGGCGCCCCGCCGCGGCGGCGCGCGGCTCGGAGACGGCGACGAGCTGGTGCACCCGCGCGGCGGTGTCGGCGAAGCCGAGCAGCGCGACGGCGAGCAGTGCCGCGACCAGGAGCAGTGCGGCGCCCGCCTGTGCGCGCAGGCGCAGCACCGGACCGGCGGCGCGACGCGACGCCTGCCCGGCGACGCCCGGCGCCGGTCCGGTCTGCGGCGGCTGCGGCGCCGTGGAGGGCGCCGCGGCGGGCTGAAGAGTGGCGGTCACAGTGACGAAGGTAGGAAGGGGGCAAGTCGCTGAGCTGACGGGAAGTCAGCCGCAGGATGAACGCGGCGTCACGAAGCGATAGCGGAGGGTCCGGGCTCTGGTTCCGCTTCCGAATTCACAGCGTTTACCCAGGTAAGAAGGGAGTGAGGTGAGTCACCGGGGGCGGCTGTGGGTGTGATCATGTGACCGGCTAGCGTTGGTCATCGATCAGCATCACCGTACCGGGGGGCGAGCCGAGCGGATCTGTAGTGGGACACGAGAGAACTTCGTAGAGGAGCTGGCAGCGTGAGTATGGTGCTTGGCTTCCTGGGATCATGGTGGTTCTTTCTGGCCGCGCTGCTGGCCGTCTTCTCCGACGCGTTCCTGCCCTTCGTACCGAGCGGCACGATCGTCGTCGCCGCCGTGCTGGAGTCCGGCGAGGCCCACACGCCCCTGCCGGCGCTCGTGGGCGGCGTGGCGTTGGCCTCCTTCGCCGCGGACCTGCTGCTGCTGCGCCTCGCCCGCGGGGGCGCCGACCGCGCGCGTCGCTGGCTCGCGCGGCGGGCGGGAACGGCGGACGCGGCAGCCTCCGTGCTGCGGGCGCTGGAGCGGAAGACCGGGCGGACGGTGATCGTGGCCCGCTTTGTGCCTGGCGGCCGCTCAGTGCTTGACCTGGCCGTCGGCACGGCGGCGAAC
Source organism: Streptacidiphilus sp. MAP12-20 (assembly GCF_041262525.1). Lineage (NCBI taxonomy): Bacteria > Bacillati > Actinomycetota > Actinomycetes > Kitasatosporales > Streptomycetaceae > Streptacidiphilus > Streptacidiphilus sp. MAP12-20. The sequence continues at coordinate 157,431 of NZ_JBGCCK010000016.1, read as the reverse complement.
CCGCCGCGGCGGTTCATCCGGTGGTCGGCGGCGTCGGCGGTCGTCTGGGCGACGTACATCGTCGGGATGGGGTGGCTGAACGAGAACGCGTTCAACACCTTCTGGCTGAGCTTCGCGGTCTCCTGCGCGGCGACGACGACCATCAGCGCGCTGGTCGCTCGCAGGGTTGCTCGCGCACGCGCCCGCACCCGCACAGAGCTCGCCGAGGCGGCGTAGGTCTTGCACGGCGGGGCAGCTGCACTATCTGGGGGCGCGGGGAACTGCGCGAACAACCACCCTGAGCGGATGGCCCTGCACGTTCGGATCAGTAGCTTCATGGGTGGCTTGTCGCGCAGTTCCCCGCGCCCCTGGATGTTGCAACTGGCCCTCCGTCGTAACCTGTCGCGCCCACGCCGCGGAGCGGCAGAGCCCCGCGCCCCTGGAGGTGGAACAATCTCAGGTGCCTCAGCTGAGCAGCGCGTCAGCGATACGCGCGGCCGGGCCTCGGGCCGTCAGGATCGTGTAGTGGTTGGTGGCGGGGATCACCGTGAACGGCACGCGGTCGGTGTCCAGGCCGGCGGCCGCCAGGCGCGGGGCGTCGAGCAGGGCTTGGGGTTCGTCGAAGAGGCCGCGTTCGGCGAGGAGGAGGCGCGTCGGGATCGAGACGCGGTGGACGGCCGTGAGGGCCTCGTCCGCGAAGAGGCCCGCGCCGTCCGCGCGGATCGCCTCGACGACGCAGGAGGAGCGGAGCGCCGGCTCAACCCCCACCAGGTCGCGTTGGATGTACGCGTCGACCAGCTCCGACCACGCGCCGCCCACGGCGGGATGCGCCTGCCAGAAGGACCGGTAGACCGCCCTGGACTCGAAGGTCATCGACAGCCGCGTCATCGCCGGCCCGATCACCGCGGTCAGCAGCTCGTCACCGGAGAGCCCCGCCGGAGGCGTGAAGCCGACGCCGCCGTCGAGCAGCAGCACCGAGCTGAACAACCTCGGGTAGCGCGCAGCCGCCAACGCCGCGACGAACGCGCCCATCGAGTGGCCCGCCAACACCACCGGCCCGCCGCCGCCCAGCGCGGCGACGACCGCCGCCACGTCCTCCGCGTGCGCGGCTATGCCCCAGGGGCCGCGTACGCTCGCACTCCCGGCGCGCCCCCGCAGGTCGGGCGCGAGCAGCGTCGCACGGCCCGCCAGGGCCTCGGCGACGGCGCCCCAGGCGAGGCCGTTGGCCGTGATGCCGTGCAGGGCCAGCACCACCGGCGCGTCCGGCACGGACGCACCCCAGCGCAGGACCGCCAGCTCGCCGCCCTCCACCGGGACGGACAGCTCCTCATACCTCGTACCGGTCATGCCTGAGCCCTCCTCAGCCGCGCGGGGAGCCCCGCCACCCCACCCGGCAACGCGTACACGACAATCACGAACAACACTCCCAGCAGGAACAGCGGCTGCGACAGCGGCACCCGCAGTGCCGTCGGCAGGCCGGCGATCGTCCCCGAGCCGGCGAGCCCTGCGAGCCGATGCTGAGCCCAGGTGTACAGCACGCCACCGACAAGCGGGCCCCAGCGCGTGCCGGAGCCGCCGAGGACGACCATTACCAGCAGCGACAACGTGAAGTCCGAGCTCGTCGCCTGCGGCGTCGCGCCACCCGTGAGCAGCAGATAGACGATGCCGCCGAGCGCGGCCAGGGTCCCCGCCAGGACGAAGGCGACCAGCTTGAAGCCGTAGGGGCGCAGCCCCAGTACCTCCACCCGGCGTTCGTTCTCCTTGATGCCCTCCCAGACCCGCCCGATCGGCGAGCGCACCGCCCACTGCACGGCGGCCAGGGTCAGCACCAGGTAGGCGAGCGCGATCCAGTAGAGGTTCGCGGTGTGCTGGATGCCGACCGCCCAGCTCGGCAGTCCGGTCGCGGCCAGGCCCTCCTCGCCGCCGGTGACGCCGCCGGGGTCACGCTGGACCAGGATCGATCCTGCCTGCGCGAAGGCGAGCGTCACCATCGCGAAGCCGATCCCGCTCACCCGCAGGCTGACCGAGCCGAGCAGCGCGGACAGGACCACCCCGGCCAGCAGTCCGACGCCCGCCGCCGCCCAGAAGCCGAGGCCCGCGTGCGTCAGCAGCAGATCCGTGGCGTACGTTCCGGCGGCGAAGTAGAGCGCGTGCCCGAAGGAGAGCAGTCCGGTCCGGCCGAGCAGCAGGTCGTAGCCGGTGGCAAGGGCGCCGAAAACCAGGCAGAGCGCCAGCAGTTGCAGACTGCCGGGGCTGCCGATCGGACCGTCCAACAAGCCGGGCAGCGGCACCGCGCTGTAGGGGACCATCGCCAGCACGACCAGCGCGAGAGCGGGCCACCAGCGGCGACGCAGAGCGAACGCGGTCATGCGAGCCTCCCGGTCAGGCCACTCGGCCGCACCAGCAGCAGCGCGGCGAGCATGACGACCACGGCCAGGTCACCCAGGCCGGAGGTCGTGTAGTAGTTGGCGAACTGCTGGACCAGTCCGACCACGACGCAGGCAAGTGCCGCGCCGCTGACCGAGCCGAGGCCGCCCATCACCACCACGACGAAGCCGAAGATCAGCAGCGAGCTGCCCTGGGTCGGGTCGACGGAGCCGAAGTAGAGCCCGGCCAGCGACCCCGCGAGGGCCGCCGCCGCTCCGCCGATGGCGAAGACGAGGGTGAACGCCTTGCGCACGTCGATGCCGAGCGCCGTCACCATCGCCCGGTCCTCGACGCCCGCCCGGACGACGAGCCCGTGCCTCGTGCGGCCCAGGAAGAGCTTCAGCGCGAGCAGCACCAGCAGCGCCGCGCCGATCAGCACCAGCCGGTTGACCGGCACGGCCGCGCCGAGCACCGTGAAGGTGCCCGCCAGCACACCCGGCACCGGGAACGTGCGGGCGTCGGCGCCCCAGATCGCGGAGAGCAGCGCGGGCACGGCGAGCCCGACCCCGACCGTGGCCAGCACCTGCTCGCGCGGGCGCTGGTAGAGCGGCCGGATCAACCCGAGCTCCAGCGCGACGGCGGCCACGGTGCCGACGCCGGTGCCGAAGAGCAGCGCGAGCGGGTAGCCGAAGCCGTTGCTCGCGCCCCACCAGGCGGCGTAGGCGCCGACGGAGAGCAGCGCGCCGTGGGCGAAGTTGAGCACGTCCATCAGGCCGAAGATGAGCGAGAGCCCGGACGCGACCAGGAAGTAGAGCGCGCCGAGGCCGAGGCCGGTCATGGTGAGCAGGACGACGGTGGACATCAGTGGTCTCCTCCCTTTGGTCCCAGCGGTGTTGTGGCGCGGCGGCCGACGCCGAGCAGGCTCCGGGACGCCTCCGCGTCGGCGAGCAGGTCGGCGGCAGGCCCGGCATGGGCGGTGCGGCCGTCGGCGAGGACGACGCAGTGTTCGGCCAGGCGCCGTACCAGCGCCAGGTTCTGCTCGACCAACAGCACCGGCACGGCCTGCGCGGCGCGCTCCAGCGCGAAGGCGACCTCGGTGACGATGCGCGGGGCCAGGCCCTTGGTGGGCTCGTCGGCGATGATCAGGCGGTTGCTGCGGTTGAGCAGGGCACGGCCGATGGCGACCATCTGCTGCTGACCGCCGGAGAGCGTGCCGGCGGCCTGCCGGGCGCGCTGCTTGAGCTCGGGGAAGAGCTCGTGGACGAGGTCGTAGGCCGGATCGGGATCGCGTTCCGCCAGGCGCAGGTTCTCGGCGACGGTCAGCCCGGCGAAGATGCCGCGGTCCTCGGGGACGTAGCCGATGCCGCGCCGCACGAGTTGATGTGTCGTCATACCAGCGGTTTCGTCACCGTCGTAGCGCACCGAGCCGGTACGCGGCAGTAGGCCGAGCACGCCGCGCACGGTTGTGGTCTTGCCCGCGCCGTTGCGGCCGAGCAGCGCGGTGACGCCGCTCGGGGCGACGTCGAGGTCGACGCCGTGCAGGATGTGGCGGCCGCCGATCACGACCTTGAGGCCACGGACGGCGAGCAGCGGAGCCGAGGTGGTCACAGGCCCTCCCCCAGGTAGGCGAGTTGCACCGTCTCGTCCGCCATCACCGTGTCGGGCACGTCCAGCGCCAGCAGCGTGCCGTGGTGCATCACGGCGAGACGGTCGGCGAGGCCGAGCAGGACCTCCATGTGGTGCTCCACCATCAGCACGGTGCGGCCCTCGTCACGGTGGAGCGAGCGGATCAGCTCGGTCAGCGCGGGGACCTCCTCGGCGCTGACGCCGGCCATCGGTTCGTCGAGCAGCATCAGCCGCGGGTTGCCGACGAGCAGCACGGCCAGCTCCAACTTCCGCTTCTCGCCGTGCGAGAGGGAACCGGCGAATGCGTCGGCGCGGTCGGCGAGGCCGGTCCGCTCCAGCGTCGCGGCGACCTCGGCGTCGAAGCCGCGCGCGGGGCGCCAGAGGGCGAAGGAGCCGCCCTGGGCGGCCTGCGCGGCGAGGCGGACGTGGTCGGCGGCGGTCATGCCGGGCCAGAGGCTGGAGGTCTGGAAGGTGCGGCCGAGCCCGCGCCGGGCGCGGGCGTACGGGGCGAGCCGGGTGATGTCCGCGCCGTCCAGAGCGATGCTGCCGCGCGAGACCGGGTTGAGGCCGCTGATCAGGTTGAACAGCGAGGTCTTGCCCGCCCCGTTGGGGCCGATGAAGGCGAGGAACTCGCCCTCGCGGACCTCCAGCGAGACGTCGTCGAGGATCACCGCACCGCCGACGCTCCACCCCACCTGGGCGAGGGAGAGCACCGGCGACGCCTGGCGTGCCGTCGTCACCTGTCTCAGCCCGCCATCGTCTTGGCCGGGGGCGCGACCTGATCGGCCGTCAGTGTCGCCAGCAGCTTCGGCGCGGCGGCGGCGCCCGAGCCCGTCAGCGTGGCCTGGAACATCGGCTGAAGCAGCGCGTGGTCGGCGGCGCGGACCTGCTCCTGGCCCTGCGGTCCGGCGAAACTCCAGCCCTCCAGGGCCTTGGCCATGGCGTCGGTGTTGCTGTCGCTCGCCTCGATCGCGTGGACCACCATCAGCGCTGCGGTGAAGCCGTCGGGCGAGAAGAGGTCGGGGGTGCCGCCGGCCTGCTTGATTCCGTTGATCATCGCGGTCTCGACGGCGTTGCCGCCGCCCGCGCCGGGGAAGTAGTGGGCCAGGAAGGAGACCTTGGTCCCCGCGTCGCCGAAGATCGGGTACGAGGCGGTGCCGGCCAGGCCGGTGACGACCTTGGTGGAGCCGAGCACACCCTGCTGGTTGAGCGCGGTCCACAGCGCGGGGGCAGTGGCACCGGCCCAGGCGACGTAGACGAGGTCGGCCCCGGCTGCCTTGACCTGCTGCGCGAAGGGAGTCAGGTCGGTCGCACTGGGCGGTGCTAGCACGGAGGAGACATGGGCGCCCTTGGCGCCCAGCACGGCGGTGACGGCCTTGACGTTGGCCTGGCCGAAGGCGCTGTCCTGGGCCAGCACGACGATCTTCTTGCCGCTGGGGTCACCGACGAAGGAACCGGCGGCGGCGATGTCCTGGTAGCTCTCCCGGCCGGAGCGGAAGGTGTACTTGTTGACGCCGGTCAGTGCGTCGGTGGCGGCGGGTCCGGCGATGTAGAGGACCTGGTTCTGCGCGGCCAGCGGGGCGAGTTGGAGGCCGATGCCGGAGTCGACGGTGCCGACCAGGATCTTGGTGCCCTTGCCGATCAGGTCCTTCGCGTCGGCGACGGCGGTGGCCGGGTCGCCGGTGTCGTCCTGCTCGGTCAGCTGGATCTGATGGCCGTTCACTTTGCCAGTGCCGTGGGTGGCGTAGGCGAGTCCGGCCTGGAAGCCCTGCTCGTACTGCTTGCCGTAGGCGGCGAGCAGACCGGTCTTGGAGTAGAGCAGACCGACCTTGACCGGCGCGGAGGACGAACTGCCGCCGCCGGACCGGGCGGTGCCGGCGGAGGCGCAGCCGGCCAGCAGCGCAGTGGCGGCTGCCGCCGCGGCGAGGGCGACGGCGCTTCTGCGGCGGACCGGCGAGTCGGCGACATGAGGACGGTTCGAGATGGTCATGGCTGCGGCTCCCGGGCCCTGCGGTCGGTCACTGGGTGGATGCCGGAACGGTAGGAGCCGCGCAGGGCAGGGGACATGTGACCGGACACCGCATCCCATGGCCGAAGCATGTGGCCGACCGACATGGCCGCCCGCCGCACACGCTGGCGAAGGTGAAGGCTCCCCCGAGAACCCCCCTGGTGGGCAACTGCCGCAGGAGCTGGAGCAAGCATGGACAAAGTGATCGGATCAGCCGCCGAGGCCGTCGCGGACATCCCGGAAGGAGCCGCGCTCGCGGTCGGCGGCTTCGGCCTGTGCGGCATCCCCTCGACGCTGATCGCCGCGCTGGTCGAGGCCGGCACCGGCGGTCTGCGTGTCGCCTCCAACAACTGCGGCGTCGACGACTGGGGGCTCGGGCTGCTGCTGCGGGCCGGTCGGATCGCGCGGATGACCTCGTCGTACGTCGGCGAGAACAAGGAGTTCGCGCGGCAGTACCTGAGCGGCGAGCTGGAGGTGGAGCTGGTCCCGCAGGGCACGCTGGCCGAGCGGCTGCGCGCGGGCGGCTGCGGGATCCCGGCGTTCTACACGCCGGCCGGCGTCGGTACGCAGGTGGCCGAGGGCGGGCTGCCCTGGCGGTACGACGACGAGGGTGCGGTGCTGGTGGCCTCGCCGGCCAAGGAGGCGCGCGAGTTCGGCGGCCGGGCCTGCCTGTTGGAGGAGGCCATCACCGCCGACTTCGCGCTGGTCCGGGCGGAGACGGCCGACCGGCACGGCAATCTGCGCTTCCACGCCGCCGCGCGCAACTTCAACCCGCTGGCGGCGATGGCCGGACGGATCACCGTCGTCGAGGCCGAGCGGATCGTCGAGCCGGGCGAGCTGCCACCGGACGCGGTGCACCTGCCCGGCATCTACGTGGACCGCATCGTCCAGGCCGACCCGGACGACAAGCGCGTCGAACGCCGCACCACCCGCGCCGCCAGTGCTGCCTCCGAGGAGAAGTGACCCGCATGCCGACGACCCTCACCCCGCTCACGCGCGACCAGCTCGCCGCGCGCGCCGCCGCCGAGCTTCGCGACGGGCAGTACGTCAACCTGGGCATCGGGCTGCCCACCCTGGTGCCGAACCACCTCCCGCCCGGCGTCGCGGTGGTGCTGCATTCGGAGAACGGCATTCTGGGCACCGGCCCGTACCCGGTCGCCGGAAGCGAGCACCCGGATCTGATCAACGCCGGCAAGGAGACCGTCACCGTGCTGGACGGCGCGGCGTACTTCGACTCGGCGGCCTCCTTCGGCATGGTCCGCTCGGGCCGCGTCGACGTGACGATCCTGGGCGCGATGCAGGTCTCGACGCAGGGGGATCTCGCGAACTGGATGATCCCGGGAAAGATGGTCAAGGGCATGGGTGGCGCGATGGACCTGGTCCACGGGGCACGCCGGGTCGTCGTCGTGATGGAGCACACCGCCAAGGACGGCAGTCCGAAGCTGCTGGAGCGCTGCACGCTGCCGCTGACCGGCCGTCGGGTGGTGCACCGGATCATCACCGACCTGGCCGTCTTCGACGTGGAGCCGGACGGCGCGGGGCTGCGGCTGGTCGAGACCGCGCCGGGCGTCACGGAGCACCAGGTGCGGGCCGTGACGGAGGCCCGATTCGAATCCTGATTCGGCCATTCCCTCGTTCGCGTTAATCCGACGCGTTCGAGCACGAGCCCGTTGCCACCCGAAGCAGGCTGTGCGTAGTCGTCGGTTCAGGGGAGAGCCGACGCCGCTTCGCATCGCTTTCGGGGGTAGGCCGCACAGCTGCGAGGCAGCGGTGCGGCCTCAGGGGGGTACTGGTCATGACTCAGTTGTCCGCGGCTCCACGTCCGGCCGAGGAGGACGCCCGCGCGCGGCCGTCCGCCGACGTGCCCGATTACGACTACGAGCGGTTCAGCCAACTCGCCGGGCCGGTCGTGGACGCGCCGCCAGGTCCGTACCGAGTGCGGTACCGCAGCCTGCACGCCGACGCGCCGAACCGGCGCAAGGTCCGCACGCTGATGGTCCTCGCGCCGCTGATGGAGCTCGCGCTGCTCGTCTGGATGGCTCTGCCACGCAATTGGACGACCAGGCCGTACGATCCGCGCACCTGGCTGATCGCGCTCGACCGGGTCGTCCTCGGCTGCATCATCGTGATCGAACTGTTCCGCCTGCTGCAGGTCCTGTCGAATGCGCACGGATCCCTCTTCGCCCGCGATCCGATTCCGGTCCGGGCGCAGAGCGGCACCAGGGTCGCCTTCCTCACCACGGCCGTGCCCGGCTCCGAACCGGTCGAGATGCTCCGGCACACGCTGGCGGCGGCCAGGCGGATCCGCCACGTCGGAACGCTCCACGTGTGGCTGCTCGACGAGGGCGACGCCGACGAGATGAAGGCCCTCTGCGCCGAGCTCGGCGTGCAGCACTTCTCCCGGCGCGGCATCGCCGAGTGGAACACCCGCAAGGGTGCGTTCCGGGCCCGCACCAAACACGGCAACTACAACGCCTGGCTCGACGCGCACGGGCCGGACTACGACTTCGTGGCCGCCGTCGATCCCGACCACGTCCCGCACCCCTCCTACCTGGAGCGGACGCTCGGCTGGTTCCGCGACCCTGACATCGCCTTCGTCGTCGGGCCGCAGGTCTACGGCAACTACGACACGCTGATCACCAAGGCTGCCGAGAGCCAGCAGTTCCTCTTCCACTCGGTGGTCCAGCGGGCCGGCAACAGATACCGCGCGCCCATGCTCGTCGGCACCAACAACGTGGTGCGGGTCAGCGCGCTGCGCCAGATCGGCGGATACCACGACTCGATCACCGAGGACATGGCCACCGGCCTGATGCTGCACACCCGCGACAACCCGGAGACGGGCCGACGCTGGAGCTCGGTCTACACCCCCGACGTGCTCGCCGTCGGCGAGGGCCCGTCCTCCTGGACCGACTTCTTCCGCCAGCAGTCACGCTGGAGCCGGGGCACCTACGAGACGCTGCTCAAGCAGTTCTGGTGGCGGGCCTGGCGCCTCTCCCCCGGGCGGATGGTCAACTACACGCTGATGCTGACCTTCTACCCGATGTCCGCGATCTCCTGCATCCTCGGCGGCGTCAGCAGCGTGCTCTACCTGGTGCTCGGCGCCTCCGGGGTCAACGTGCCCACGTCCACGTGGATGATGCTCTACAGCGACGCGGTGCTGCTCCAGATCGGCCTCTACGCGGTCAACCGCCGCCACAACATCAGCCCGCACGAGAAGCCGGGCTCCACCGGCGTCGGCGGCATGGTGATCGGCGCGCTGGCCACACCGATCTACGCCACGTCCTTCCTGGCCGCGCTGCTCCGGCTGCCCAGCGGCTTCCGGGTCACCCCCAAGGGCGACTCCGTCAGCGGCGACCGCCTGCTGACCTTCACCACGCACCTGCTCTGGGCGCTGCTCTTCGGCGGTGCGCTGGTCGCCTCCTTCTCCACCCACAACACCTATCTGGCGATGCGGATCTGGGCCGGCATAGCCATGGCCACCAGCCTGCTGCCGATCGTCATCTGGCGCATCGACGCGGCCCGCAGCGCCCGGAGGAATCCGTGAACACCACATTCTCCAAGCTGCGCACGCGGGGCCGCGCCGCCTCGGTGCGTACCAAGCGTCTCGCCCTCGGCAGCACCCTGATGCTCACCGTCCTCGGCATGAACGCCCCGGCCGCGATCTCCTTCGCCCATCAGCAGTACCACGCGTACGAGATCTCCCGGCCGGCCTACAAGGCCGCCTACGGCTCCTGGAGCACGCTCGTCCTGCCGCAGCAGTTCCGGGTCAACGCCGTCCACGCGAGCCTGCTGCACACCGGCAAGGTGCTCATCGTCGCGGGCTCCGGCAACGACACCGACAACTTCAAGGCCGGCAGCTTCAAGACCCTGCTCTGGGACCCGGTCAACGAGACGTACAAGCTCATCCCCACCCCCGACGACATGTTCTGCGGCGGCCACGCCCAACTGCCGGACGGCAAGCTGCTCGTCGCCGGAGGGACGCTCCGCTACGAGCTGCTCGGTCCGGCCGTCACGCGGGCCGGAGGCACCATGCAGGTCTTCAACGAGGATCCGAACAAGCCCCGGACGGTGCCCAAGGGCACGCTCTTCACCGCGCCCGACGGCCGCCGCTACCAGTCCGACGACGACCTGATCCTCGCCCCGGCGACGAAGGTCAACGTCCTCGACCCCAAGGCTCGCGGCGGCTACCGCACGGTCGTCCGCCATACCCAGCAGGCCGTCTTCGTGCTGGCGCTCAAGGCGGGCAAGGGCGAGAACGTCGCCGTCCGGACCAGGTTCGCCGTCTCCGGGCAGGTCGGCAACGACGCCAACACGCTCTACGGCATGAGCGCCAACATCAACTCCGGTGACCAGAACTTCCAGGGCATCAAGGCCGCCTACGAGTTCGACCCGGTAAGCGAGCAGTACGAGCTGGTCGCCCCGATGCAGTACGCCCGCTGGTATCCGACGCTGGCCCCGCTGCCGGACGGCAAGGTCGTCGCCGTCTCCGGCCTGGACGACACCGGCTCGGTCCTGGACGGCCAGAACGAGATCTTCGACCCGGCGACGAAGACGTGGACGCCCGGGCCCACCCGCTATTTCGCCACCTACCCCGCGCTCTTCCTCACCGCGCAGAACAAGCTCTTCTACTCCGGCTCCAACGCCGGCTACGGCGATGCCAAGAAGGGCCGCACGCCCGGCCTGTGGGATCTGCGGACCAACAGTTTCCAGGTCGTGCCCGGCCTCGGCCGACCGGACCTGACCGAGACCTCCTCCTCGGTGCTGCTGCCGCCCGCCCAGAGTCAGAAGGTGATGTTCCTCGGCGGCGGCGCCCCCGGCGAGTCCGCCGTCTCCACCGACCGGACGGCCGTCGTCGACCTGAACGCGGCAGTCCCGCGCTACGTCGAAGGACCGAAGCTCCCCGGCGGGGCGACCCGCTATCTCAACAGCGTGATCCTGCCCGACGACACCGTCCTCACCACCGGCGGCTCGAGCGACTACCGGGGCAAGCGCGGCAGCGACATCCTCAAGGCCGACATCTACCACCCGACCAGCAACCGCTTCACGCCCGCCGCCGACCCGACCATCGGCCGCGACTACCACAGCGAGGCCCTGCTGCTGCCCGACGGCCGGGTGGTCACCCTCGGCTCCAACCCGCTCTTCGGCAACAAACAGGACGCCGGGCCGCAGGTCTTCGAGCAACGCATCGAGATCTACACGCCTGCCTACCTCTACCAGCGCGGCGAACGCCCGAGCATCAACTCCGGCCCGCAGCAGCTGCGGCTCGGCGAGACGGCGAGCTTGGGCGTCTCCGCGCCGGCCGACATCGACGCGGTCCGGCTGATGCGTCCCTCCTCGGTCACGCATGCCACGGACGTCCAGCAGCGCAGCATCGCCCTGCCGTTCACACGGGCGGCGGACATGGCGGGAGTGCGCGTGACGATGCCCGCGAGCAGCGGCCTGGTGCCGCCCGGCTGGTACATGCTGTTCGTCGTGAACAAGGCCGGCGTACCGTCGATCGCCCGGTGGGTGCAGGTCCGGTGAGCCGCCGCGTGCTCGCCCTCGTCCTCGCGCTGGCCGCGATCGTGGCCGGTGTCGTCGGCTACACCCTCGTGCGGGGGTCACCACCCGCACCGGCGGCTGCTCCGTCGGGCGGCTGGTCCGCGGTCTGGCGCGACGACTTCAACGGTCCTGCCGGGGCCGCGCCGGATCCGGGAGCCTGGCTGGTCGACACCGGCACCGGCTACCCGGGCGGCGCCCCGCATTGGGGCACCGACGAGGTCCAGCGCTACACCGCCGACCCGGCCAACCTCCGGCAGGACGGCAAGGGCCACCTGTTGATCACGCCGCTGCGGGACGCCGACGGCGGCTGGACCTCCGCCAGGATCGAGACCCGCCGCAGGGACTTCCGCCCAGCGGCAGGCTCGGTGCTGCGCATGGAGTCGCGGCTCCAGCTACCGGATGTGACGGGCCGCCAGGCGCTCGGCTACTGGCCGTCCTTCTGGGCGCTGGGTGCGGGCGAGCGCACGGACCCGAACGCCTGGCCCGGCATCGGCGAGTTCGACGTGGTCGAGAACGTCAACGGAGACAACACCGTGCGCGGCACGATGCACTGCGGCGTGGGCCAGGGCGGCCCGTGCAACGAACGCGTCGGCCTCGGCGGCACGGCAGCCTGCCCGGGTGGCAGCTGCCACACCGCCTTCCACACCTACGCGGTGGAATGGGACCGCAGCCTCCCGGTGGAGGAGCTGCGCTGGTACGTGGACCACGTCCGCTACTGGACGGTCAAGGCGACCGACGTCTCTCCCGACGCCTGGGCGGCGGCCACCACAGCGGGCGACTTCCTGCTGCTGAACCTGGCGATCGGCGGCCAGTTCCCCGACGCCCTCGCGCCGGGCGTCACCACCCCGACGCCGGAGACGAAGCCGGGCGTCCCGATGATCGTCGACTACGTCGCCGTGCTCCAACGCGGCGGCGCCGGCTCCGCGTCCTCCCCCTCGGCGGCCACGGCAGCTCGCAGCTTCCCTGCCCTGACCGGCGACAAGGCGTCGGCGAAGCTGGCAGCCTTCGACTTCGGCTCGGAGATCACCGCCGCCACCGCGGTGACCGCGAGCTATCGGTCCGCCTCCGAACAGCTCAAGCTCGAGCTCCGCATCGACTCCCCCACCGGCCCCACCATCGGTGCCCTCGACCTACCGGCGGGCTCCACCACCGTGACGGGCAGGCTCCACATTCCGACCAAGGGGGTCCACGACCTCTATCTGACGCTGATCGCCACGTCCCCGACGGTCGGCCTGACCCTGACCGGCCTCACCGCCGGACGGTGAGGCGCACCCACCGCACCCACCGCACCAGCCTGCGGCCGTCGGTCCAGCCCCAGAGGAGCAGCAACGCCGCGCAGAGCGCCACCCCCGCGCTGCTCGCGAACCAGGCGGGTCCGCCGTCCGCAGGGTAGACAATCCGGCCCTCGGCGAGAGCCGGAACCGATCCACCGCCGACGAGGCAGCCGCCGCCATAGCGGTGGACGGGGACGTCCGACAGTCTCTCGGCGCCGTCGGCGGAGACGAACTCACCTTTGCAGACACAGGAGTGACGCCCGGCGCAGGGGTAGCCGGTCTGCGTCCAGGTGCCCTTGACGCCCTCGCCCAGATGCGCGGACCAGGACGGCCCCACGTTCCGAATCGACACCACGAGCACGACGCAGATCCATACCGGCGCCAGCCAGCGCCACATCTGCCGGAGCGGCCACCCGCGGCTGCCGTTGCCCCTCAACAGCGGGTCAATTCGATCCACTGCCCGGTGTCCGCCAGGGCCCGCCCCAGGTTTCCGCGCCCTCCGGAGCCGCCCGGCCGACAGCTGATCCGGGCGTCGACACCGGGAGCGAGCGTCACAAGGGCGGACTCGCTGGAGCACCAGTCGACTGTCAGCTTGACCGTGTGGGTGCCGGGCTCCACCGCCCACTCCAACTGGCGGCCGCGCCGGATTCGGCCGACCTCGCGGCCGTCGATGAACACGACGTAGGCGCGCAGGCAATCCTGCCAGCCGCCCCTCGCCCGCGAGAGGAGGATCCGCTGGCCGCCGCGCACCACCGCGTTCACTCCCCATCCGTCATGACGTCGACCGGAGGGATCATGCCAGCCGGATCACCGGCTGAACAGCTCTCTCGCCGACCGTTCGCCGCTCACTCCTCGCCGCTACTCGCTCAGCTGCCAGTTGATCGGGGCCTGGCCGACGTCCGCCAGCGCCTTGTCGATCTGCGAGAAGGGCTTCGTGCCCAGGAAGTAGCGCGCGGAGAGCGGCGAGGGGTGGCCGCTCTGGACGACCGTGTGGCGGGAGGTGTCGATCAGCGGGAGCTTCTTCTTCGCGTAGCCGCCCCAGAGGACGAAGACGACCGGCTCGGGGCGGGCGTTGACCGCCTTGATCACCGCGTCGGTGAACTTCTCCCAGCCACGCCCCGCGTGGGAGCCGGCTTCGTGCGCGCGCACCGTCAGCACCGCGTTGAGCAGCAGCACGCCCTGGTCGGCCCACTCCTGGAGGTTGCCGTGCTTGGGGGCCGTGACGCCGATGTCGGAGGCGAGCTCCTTGTAGATATTGCGCAGCGACGGCGGCACCTTGACGCCGCGACGGACCGAGAAGCACATGCCGTGCGCCTGGTTGTCGTCGTGGTACGGATCCTGACCGAGCAGCAGCACCTTGACCCCGCTCAGCGGCGTCGACTCCAGCGCGGCGAAGACCTCGCCCCGGGGCGGGAAGACCTGCCCGGACTCGCGCTCGGCGGCGACGAACTCCGCGAGCTCGCTGAAGTACGGCTGCTCGATCTCGCTCTGCAGAGCGCCGCGCCAGGACTCGGGCAGCACGAACTCGTCGGTGAGAGCGGGAGTGGACATACGGGAACCTCCGGGGCCGGCCAGGGGTGTTCCCTAGCTCGTCGTCGTCCCGGAAACGGTATCGCCCGCCACCGACAAGCCGTCGGGCGAGCCGTCCTCCGCACCGCCACCCCGCCGCGCCAGCGTCAGGGCGACGCCGTCCAGCACCTGGTCCAGGCCGCATTCGAAGGTGGCGTCGACGTCCGGGTGGTCGTCCGCCTCGTCGATGAAGCGGGCCAGCAGCGGGTGCCGACCCTCCGCCATGACCCGCATCAGGTAGGGGCCGACGGCTCTGCGGTAGTCGTCCTCGGTCACGCCGGTGCGGCGGATCGTCTCGGCCTCGGCGAGCTCGCTCATCACGAAGCCGCGCACGTAGGCCATCACGGTCCAGCCGAAGCGCGCCATCTCCTCGATGCTCAGGCCCAGTCCGTCCATCGCGCCGAGCATCCGCTCGGTGTTGTCGAGCACGTTCGGGCCGAACGGCGGGCGGGGCGAGGAGACGCCGAGCACCCACTGGTGCCGCAGCAGCAGCGCGCGGTAGCGCACGGCGATGCCGCGCAGTTCGGCGCGCCAGTCGGGCAGCCGGGCCCGACGCTCACCCGGGTCGCCGCCCATCACCTGATCAATCATCAGATCGATCAGGTCGTCCTTGGTCTCGACGTAGCGGTAGAGCGACATGGTGCCCACCCCGAGCTCGGCGGCGATGCGGCGCATCGACACCGACTCGACGCCCTCGGCGTCGGCGATCGCGATCGCGGCGGCGACGACCGCCTCGACGCTGAGGGACGGCTGGGGCCCCCGCCCGGCGCTGCGCGTCCGGGCCCACACGGGGGTACGGGCTTCCGCCAACGCTGCCTCCTCCACGACTGATGCGTACATTGTACGCACCAGCGTTCAGCGCACGGCGCCGAGGTGGGCGAAGAGGACGACGTTGCCGGTGTACTCGTGCTTCGCCTGGTCGAAGCCCCCGCCGCAGGTGATCACGCGCAGTTGCGCGCCGGGGCTCGGGCCGTAGACCTGGGCGGTGGGGAAGCCGGTCTTGGGGTAGGCCCGGACCTGGTCCACGGTGAAGACGGCGGTGTGGCCGTCGAGCCGGGT
The DNA here is from genome assembly GCF_041262525.1 of Streptacidiphilus sp. MAP12-20. Lineage (NCBI taxonomy): Bacteria > Bacillati > Actinomycetota > Actinomycetes > Kitasatosporales > Streptomycetaceae > Streptacidiphilus > Streptacidiphilus sp. MAP12-20. The sequence continues at coordinate 142,008 of NZ_JBGCCK010000016.1, read as the reverse complement.
GACGTCCACCTCGGCCCCTGGGCGGACGGCGGCGAGGTTCCAGAAGACGGCGGGTCCGCTGGTCGTGTCGACGTGACCGACGATCACGGCGGTGCCGGCCTCTCCCGGCGAGGCGGAGTCACGCAGCCAGCCGGCCGTCCGCGGCAGCGAGAAGGGCGGCAGCTCGGCCGCGCCCTTGCCGTCCATGCCGAGGCCCAGCAGGGGTGCTGTCAGCTGCACGGAGGGGATGGCGAGCGCGAGCGGCGTCGACCGCGGCAGCGTCGCCGGCTGGCCGACCACCCTCACCGGGGCTGCCCCCGAGACGTTGCGCGCCGATTGAACGGCATCCGACCCCGGCCGCGCGGCCACCACGCCGCCTGCCCGCACCTGCTCACCGCCGATCCCACCCAGAGCCCCGCCGAGCGCCACAGCAAGCAGCCCCACCGACACCCCGGCCAGCCCGACCACCAGACGCCCCGTCACGCCCGAAGCACGGCCCTCGCCATCTGCTCCGGCCCCGGCCACTCGCCGCCGCCCCACCGCGGACCCCGCCCCAGCTGTCCCACTCGCCCTGCGCACAGCCCGCACTCCCGTGCCGCCGGCAGCAGCACTCAAGCGCGACCGGACGCCCGCCTCGCCACGAACGCCCGAACCGGCACCTGCCCCATTTCCGCCCGTGTCACGCATCCGCGTCGGCCGTAGCCGCTGCCGCAGCCCTCGCCGCCACCGCCGCCCTGTCCGTCGGACCGATCAGACCCGCCGTGCCGCCGGAACCGGCCGCGCCGGCCGCATGCGCCCGGCCGCGGCGGAGGACGAGGGCGCCGTAAGCGGCGATCGAGGCCAGGGTGAGGCCGACCGCCGCGTCGCGCAGCAGCGGGGACGCGGCCGAGGCCGTGCGTCCCGCCGCGCCCTGGGCGGTGCCCGGAGCCGCGTCCGCGTGCAGGGCCCGCCAGCCGCCGCCCGTCGCCGGGGCGCCCAGCTCTGCGATGGTGAGCTTGCCTGCGGCCACCGGGTGACCCGCGCAGAACTCGTGGACGAGGTAGGTTCCCGGCTTGGTGTTCGGCGCGATCCGCGCTGCCGCGTAGAGCCCGCCGTCCGCAGCCAGCGCCAGGCCGACCGGTGCCGCGAACGCGGCCGAGCGGACCTCGCCGGTGCTGGTCCCGCCGCAGTCGGCGAAGGTGCGCAGATCGACCGAGCCGCCCGCCCGGCTCTCGCCGGGATCGACGTTCAGCGTCTCCAGCACCACGGGCGGCTGGACCTTCGCGCCGCCGACCGCCCCCGGAGCGGGCACCTTCAGCGGGGTGTCCCCACCCACCGTGACCAGCGTCGTGCCCCCCGCGTCACTGCTCCCCGGCTGCTGCCCGGCCGAGGCGACGTCCGCCGAAGCCGCGGCGACCGCAACGCCCGCACAGCTCCCTACCAGGAGCGCGGCGGACGCGAGCGTACTCGCGATCGCCCCACGCAGCTTCGCCATCGGGGTCTTCCTTTCGATCCGTCAGATCCGGACTGACTGACCGTAAGAAATATGACGATCGCCCCACCCCCCAAACGAGAAACAGGGCCGAGCGGGTGAGCTGCGCACAGCAGCAGCACCCGTTCGGCCCAGCCAGATCCCGAAAGCGTTCGATCGATCGACCAGCCGCGATCGATCAGATCAGGTCGATCAGATCGGAAACCGACTTGACCACCTTGGACGGACGGTAGGGGAAGCGCTCGACCTCCGCCTGCGCGGTCAGGCCGGTCAGCACCAGGAAGGTCTTGAGGCCCGCCTCCATGCCCGACTTGATGTCCGTGTCCATCCGGTCACCGATCATCGCCGTCGACTCCGAGTGCGCGTTGAGCGTGTTCAGCGCCTCGCGCATCATCAGCGGGTTGGGCTTGCCGACGAAGTACGGCTCGACCCCCGTCGCCTTGGTGATCAGCGCCGCGACCGAGCCGGTCGCCGGCAGCACGCCCTCCGAGGAGGGGCCGGTCTCGTCCGGGTTGGTGCAGATGAACCGCGCGCCGGCGTTGATCAGGCGAATGGCCTTCGTCAGCGCCTCGAAGCTGTAGGTACGGGTCTCGCCGAGGACGACATAGTCCGGGTTGCTGTCCGTCAGGACGTAGCCGACCTGGTGCAGCGCGGTGGTCAGGCCGGCCTCGCCGATGACGTACGCGGTGCCGCCCGGACGCTGTCCGGCCAGGAACTTGGCGGTGGCCAGCGCGGAGGTCCAAATGCACTCCTCGGGGACGTCCAGGCCCATCCCGGCGAGGCGCGCGTGCAGGTCGCGCGGGGTGTAGATCGAGTTGTTGGTGAGTACCAGGAAGGGCTTGCCCGACTCCCGCAGGTGGCGGATGAAGTCGTCGGCGCCCGGGATGACCGTGCCCTCGTGGACCAGGACGCCGTCCATGTCCGTCAACCACGACTCGATCGGCTTGCCTGTCGGGGCGGGCTTCGCCTCGGCGTTGTTCGGTTCGGCGGCGGACTTGCTCTGGGCCACGACCGTGTCTCCACTCTGCTGAGTCATTGATTGCCCGGACCACGGCCAGCCTAATCCGATCAACGGCCCGTCCGCGCACCATCCCATCAGGCAGGACGGTACGCGGACGCAGCGCCTCGCTTCGACCCGCTTCCGCACCCTCCTACAGCACCAGCGCCGGCAGATCCGCCACGCTCGCCAGGACCTTGGTCGCACCGTCGGCCCGCAGCCGCTCCGCGCCGTGAGCACCGGTCAGCACGCCTGCCACCAGGCCCGCTCCGGACCGCACTCCGCACTGCATGTCGTAGCCGGTGTCACCGACGACGGCCATCTCGGCGACGTCGTCCGCCGCATGCGTGCGCAGGAACGCCGCGAGCGCGAGGTCCGGGTAGGGGCGACCGCGGCCGCCCGCGTCGGCCGGGGAGAGGGCGAGGTCGACCAGGTCCTGCCAGCCCAGCGTCTCGATGATGCGCTGCTGGGTCGGACCGGAGAAGCCGGTGGTGAGCACGACCGTCAGGCCCGCCCCGCGCAGCCGCTCGATCGCCTCGACCGCGCCCGGTATCGGCGCGCAGTGGCCCTCGCCGACCAGTCGGTCGTAGGCCGCCTCGAAACCGATGTTGGCGCGCTGCGCGAGCTCCTCGTCACCGAAGAGCCGACGGAAGACGGAGATCTTGCTCTCCCCCATCGTCGCCCGCACGTCGGCGAGCATCGCCTCGTGCCGCTCGCTGCCCGCCTCGACGCCCAGCTCGCGCGCGGCCGACTCGAAGGCCAGCTCGACCAGTCCGCCGTCCGCGACGGTCGTCCCCGCCATGTCGAGGACGACCAGCTTCACCTGCTTGGCAGGCACGGTCCCAGCAGCCATCACAGCCCCATCTCGTTCGCAGTGTCCTCGCCGATCGCCGGCGAGCAGGTCATGCCACGGCCGCCAGGACCCGTCACCAGCCAGACGCCCTCGCGCACCCGCTCGCGGTGCACGACCCGGGTGGTGTCCACGCACTGCGCGTAGACGCCGGCCCAGCGGCGGCGGATCGCGGGCATCGGCCGGCCCAGCAGCTCCTCGACCACGCCGCGCAGGTAGGCGTAGGGCTCCTCGACGACGTCGAAGCCGAAGGGCTGCTCGTATTCGTGGGTGTCGCCGATCGTCAGGGTGCCGTCACGGCGCTGGACCAGCAGCAGCTGCATCTTGTGTGCGGCGGCGACCGGGTCCTGGGCCTGGCCCTCGTTCAGCCGGTCCAGGGCGGGGCCCTGGTAGGCGGGGTAGTAGCGGAAGCTGTCGCCGTCGGCGACCGAGGTGGTCAGCGGGACGTCCAGCGGCTCGGTCTGCATCATCTGCAGCCGCACCTTGCGCACCGGGAGCTGCGGGGCCAGCTCGCGAACCAGGCCGCCGATCCAGGCGCCGGTGCAGAGCACGACGCGGTCGCCGCTGTGCAGCTCGCCGCGGTCGTCGCGGACGGAGTGCTCGCCGAGGACCTCGCGGACCTCGCGCCCGCCGAGGAAGGTGTAGCGGCCGGTGGTGCGCAGGTGGTCCTGCAGCGCACGCTGGGTGACCCGCGGCTCGACCTGGGCGTCGTGCGGGCTCCACAGCGCGCCGAGCAGCTTGCCGCCGAGGGCGGGGTTCGCGGCGCGGACGGCGTCCTCGTCCAGCAGCTGCCAGCCACGACGCGCGGCGTCCGGCCGGACGGCGACCTCCGCCGCGACCGCGTACTCGGCGTCGGTGCGCGCCACGGTGAGCGAACCGGAGGCGCGGAAGCCGACCCCCGGCACCTCGGCGGCGATGCCCTCCCACAGCTCCCGCGCCCGCAGCGCGGTGTCGAGCTCCGCGCCCTCGGACCGGCCGCCGACCCAGACCAGACCGAAGTTGCGGACGGACGCGCCGCGCGCCTGCTCCTCCCGCTCCAGATGGACGACCTCATGACCGCGCTGGACCGCATGCCAGGCATGCATCGTTCCCAGCGCTCCTGCTCCCACAACGATGACCTTCACGCCGACGACCCTCGGTCTTCTCGATTGCGCGACGGGACCCTCCCGGTGAATCCAGGATGAACAGCGGCGGCATGTTCGGACTAGACCCGTTATCAAGCCGTTATCCACATGCCCACGAGCTCGACCGGAATCCGTCAGTCGAACGCTTCTTCGGCGGCAGCCGTCAGCTCGGTCGAGAAGCTGAACCGGTCGCCCCGGTACAGCGTCCGCACGCGCTCGAAGGGGCGGCCGGTCACGTCCCAACTGCGTCGGTGCAGCAGCAACATGGGCAGGGCCGGCGGCGTGCCGATCAGCAGCGCCTCGCGCGGGGTGGCCAGCACCGTCTCGATCCGCTCCTTGCCGCCGCCGGAGACCAGGCCGCCGGCCGCGCGGGCGTAGGCGTAGAAGGAGCCGGCCGGGTCGAAGTCCTCATCCATCCGGGGCAGCAGCGCGGTCGGCGCATAGGTGCTCTCCAGGCCGACGCGCTCCTCGTCGACCAGCAGCACGCGCTCCAGGTGCCAGACGAAGTCCCCGCGCTCGACGCCGAGTTCGAGCGCCGCCGCAGCGTCGGCGGCGAAGCGCTCCAGCCCGATCAGCCGCCGCCCCGGCACGTGGCCGCGCCGCCGTACGCCCTCGGTGTAGCTGCCGAGCGAGAGCGGCTGCTCGATCTTGGGCCCGGCGACGACAGTGCCGCGCCCCTGACGGCGCACCCTGCCCTCCAGCAGCAGTTCGCGCAGTGCGAGCCGGAGGGTCTCGCGGGCCACCCCGTAGCGCTCGGCCAGCTCGCGCTCGGCGGGCAGCACCTCACCCTCACCCAACTCGTCGAGCAACTCGGCGAGTTGGGCCTTGGCCAGGTAGTACTTGGGCATCCGGCCGTGCTCGGGGATACCGGCGCGGACCGGCGCGCCTGGCGAGTGCGACGCATGCGGCGGGCGCGGCGCCTGGGGAATCGGTGGGCTCACGCTCCCACGGTAGCCGGACGCGGCTGCCGACCGACGAGACGACCCCAGGCCACCATCCGGTAGAGGGAGGTGAACTCCGGGGTGCAGGTGGTCAGCGTGATGTAGCTGCCGGGCGTGCGGTAGCCATACCTGGCCTCCGGATGGAACTCGCTGTACGGCTCGGGCAGGATCACGGCGCCGTCGGCGGGCTCGGTCTGCGGCAGGATCGAGTCGATCCGGTAGACGTAGTCCCAGCCGGAGACCTCGACGACGACGGCGTCCCCGACGCCGAGCCGATCGAGGTGGCGGAAGGGCTCGCCGTGCGTGTTCCGGTGGCCCGCGACGGCGAAGTTGCCGGGCCGGCCGGGCATGGCGGTACCGGGATAGTGGCCGATGTAGCCGTGGTTGAGCACGGCGTACTTGTCGACGCCCTCGGCGACCGGGAAGACCACGCCGAGGGTGGGGATCCTGATCACGGCGAAGGCGGTGAGGTCGCGGGCCATGCTGTCGACACCGGTCCCGCCGCCGGAATCACCGCCTGAGGCGCCACCGGCCCCGCCGCCGCTACCGCTCCCGGCCGGAGCCGACGTCCCGGCGGTCGGGGCGACGGAACCGCTGCCACCGGGGGACGCGCCGGGCGAGGGCGAGGCCGTCGAGGCGTCGGCGCGCGCCTGCGCGTCCCACTGCCGCTCCAGGGTGGCGACGGCCTGCGCGGCGTTGGCGTCGGCCGAGCGGTTGGTCCACCACAGCTCGTAGGTCGCCAGCAGCACCACGACCAGGCCCAGCGTCACCGCCAACTCGCCGAAGAGAATGAGACCGCGGCGCAGTCCCCACAACCACCGCGGTCCCATTCCTGCCCCCCACGCGCCTCGGCCTCAATCCCTGACGCGGCGTCAGATTACGCTCCGGCGCGCCACCCCGCCAGATGCACGTCGATCTCGCCGAGGAGACGGGTCTTGCCCGCCTCGTCCTGGAAGGAGGAGCGGACCGCCTGCCTCGCCAGCTCCGCGACGCCTGCCTCGTCCAGTCCGAGCAGCCCGGCGGCGACCTCATACTCGTGGTTCAGATCGGTGCCGAACATCGGCGGGTCGTCGCTGTTGATCGTGACGACCAGGCCCGCCTCGACCATCTGGCGGATCGGGTGCTCCTCCATCCGCTCGACCACCCGGGTGGCGATGTTGGAGGTCGGGCAGACCTCGAGCGGGATGCGGTGCTCACCGAGGTAGTCGACCAGCGCCGGGTCCTTGACGGACTGGGTGCCGTGGCCGATCCGCTCCGCGCCCAGGTGGCGCAGGGCGTCCCAGACGGTCTCCGGCCCCGTGCTCTCGCCCGCGTGCGGCACGCTGTGCAGGCCGGCCGCACGGGCCCGGTCGAAGTAGGGCTGGAACTGCGGACGCGGCACGCCGATCTCCGGCCCACCGAGGCCGAAACTGACCAGGCCGTCGGGCCGCAGGTCGAGCGCGAGGCGCTCGGTGACCTCGGCGGACTCGAGCCCGGCCTCGCCGGGGATGTCGAAGCACCAGCGCAGCGTGACGCCGAGCTCCTTCTCCGCGGCGTGGCGCGCGTCCTCGATGGCCTCCATGAAGGCCTCACCGGGGATACCGCGCTTGACCGAGCTGTACGGGGTGACCGTCAGCTCCGCGTAGCGGATGTTCTGCCGGGCCATGTCCTCGGCGACGCCGTAGGTCAGCGCGCGGACGTCCTCGGCGTCACGGATCAGATCGACGACGGAGAGGTAGACCTCGATGAAGTGGCCGAAGTCGGTGAACTCGAAGTACTTCGCCAGCGCGTCCGGGTCGGCGGGCACGGCCGTCCGCCCCTCGTAGCGCGCCGCCAGCCCGGCCACGACGTGCGGCGACGCCGAGCCCACGTGGTGCACGTGCAGCTCCGCCTTCGGCAGACCCGCGACGAACGCGCGGAGGCTCCCATCCGCAGCAACCATTCTCTTTCCTCCCACTTCGTCCCGTTGCCCCACAGCCTCTCACGAGGCCCTCAGGCCCAGTTGCAACCCCCTTAGGGGCGCGACAGGTCACGACGTAGGGCCAGTTGCACCATCAGGGGCGCGGGGAACTGCGCGACAAGCCACCCTGGGTGGTGGGTCCCCGAACGCGCAGGGCCATCCGCACGCGGGTGGTTTCTCGCGCAGTTCCCCGCGCCCCCAGATAGTGCAACTCAAACAAGTGTCGACACTGTGTGGATCAGCAGACCCGCGATCGCGCCGACCACCGTGCCGTTGATGCGGATGAACTGGAGGTCACGGCCCACGTTCGCCTCGATCTTGCGGGAGGCGTCGTCCGCGTCCCAGCCCGCCACCGTCTCGGAGATCAGCGAAGTGATCTCGCCGCGATAGGTGTCGACCACGTACTCCGCCGCGTCCTCCAGCCAGCCGTCGACCTTCGCCTGCATCTTCGTGTCCGTGGCCAGGCGCGACCCAAAGCTCCGGATGCCGTCGCGCATGCGAACCCGCAGCTGGCTGTCCTCGTCCTCCGCCGCCTCCAGCACCATGCCGCGCACCGCGCTCCACGCGGAGGCGATCAGATCCTGCACCTCGGAGCGGGCCAGCAGGTCCGCCTTCGCGCGTTCGATGCGGGCGATGGTCTCCGGGTCGTTGCGCAGTTCGTCCGCGAAGTCGGCGAGGAAGCTGTCCACCGCGCCGCGCGCCGCGTGGCCGGGGTCGTCGCGGACCTCGGTCGCGAAGCGCAGCAGTTCCTTGTAGACCCGCACGCCGATCTGGTTGTCGATGAACTTCGGGGTCCAGCCGGGCGCCTCCTCCGAGATCGTCTGGACGACCTGCTCCCGGTGCTCCACCAGCCAGTCGTGGGCGCGCACCACGCACAGGTCCACCACGCCGCGGTGTCCGCCCTCGTCGACGATGCGGGCCAGCATCCGGCCTATCGGCTGCGCGATCGGCTGGGCCGCCGCGCGGCGGGTGACCGCCTCGCCCACGACGGCCTGGACGTCCTCGTCGCGCAGCACAGCCAGCGCGCCGCGCAGCGCGGCGGACGCCTCGCGGGTGACCTTCTCCGCGCTGCCGGGCGCGGAGAGCCAGAGGCCGACGCGGCGACCGACGCCGAGCGCGGCGAGCCGCACGCGGACGACCTCGACCGAGAGGAAGTTCTCGCCGACGAAGGTGCCGAGGCTGACGCCGAAGGCGTCCTTCTTGGTGGGGATGATCGCGGTGTGCGGGATCGGGAGCCCGAGCGGACGCCGGAACAGCGCGGTCACGGCGAACCAGTCCGCCAGCGCGCCGACCATGCCCGCCTCCGCCCCGGCCTGGACGTAACCGGCCCAGGGACCCGCGCCGGCGCGCAGCGCCCAGCTGGTCAGGATGTAGATGATCGTCGCCGCGACCAGGAACCCCGTCGCGATCGTCTTCATTCTGCGAACGCCACGCCGTTTCACCTCGTCGGAGGCGGTGTAGCGCACCGCGCCCGCCCCGGCTGGCATACGGTTTTCCCGCGCGTCGGTCGCTTCTTTCGGCTTCATCGGGAGCGTTTCCACGGAGCAAGTGTTACCCGCCCGTCAGCAAAACGGTCGAACCGCCGGAGAGATCTCGGAGAGATCCATGTCCACGCCAGCTCACGCCGACCGGACCACCCACCACTCCGGCGGCTTGTCCGGCTACAGCGAGCGCTTCGTCGAGCCGGACGGCTATCTCGACTTCGCCCGCTTCGGCCCGCCCTCCACGGACGTGCTGGACACGACGCGGCGGCTGCAGGAGCAGAGCGCCCGCGCGGGGGCGGACACCGTGGACGAGCTGATGCGGCAGGAGCTGCGGGCGCGTCAGGCCGCCGCCCGGCTGCTGGGCGGCGTCCCCGTGGACGCGGTGGCGCTGCTGCCCAACGCGAGCACCGGGCTCTTCCATGCCGCGTTCGGCCTGCCGCACGGGACGGTGCTCGTGCCGGCGCGCGAGTTCCCCTCGAATGCCTACCCCTGGCTGCGCGCGGCACAGCTGGGCAGGGTGCGGCCCGTGCCGCTGGCGCCCGACGCGCTCGGCCGGGTGACCGCGGACCTGGTCGGGCAGGCGCTGACGACCGAGACGGTGGCCGTCGCGCTCTCGGCTGTCGACTTCCGCACCGGCTACCGGGCCGATCTGGCCGCGATCCGCGAGGTGATCGGTCCTGACCGGCTGCTGATCGTGGACGCGATCCAGGCCATGGGCGTGGCGGACCTGCCCTGGGCCGCCGCCGACCTGCTGGTGACCGGCGGTCAGAAGTGGCTCCGGGCGGGCTGGTCGACGGGCTTCCTCTATGCCTCGCCGCTGGCCCTGGAACGCCTGGAGCCGGCGCTGACCGGCTGGACCGGCGTCGTGGACGCAGGCGTCTTCGACAGCCAGGAACACGCTCCGGCCCCGGGCGCGGCGCGCTTCTCGCTCACCAATCTGAGCCCGGTGGCGGCGGGCGGCTTCGCCGCGGCGCTGGAGCTCGTGCTGCAGGCGGGCGTGGGCCGCGTGCAGGCGCACATCGCGATGCGTACGGCCCAGCTGATCGACACCGTCCGCAGCGCGGGCGGCCTGGTGCTCTCGCCGGAGGCGGAGCAGGAGCGGGCGGGCATCGTGGCGTTCACGATGCCGCGTACGGACCCGACGGTCGTCGCCGAGAACCTGGCGAAGCACGGCGTCACCGCGACGACCCGCCCCGACCAGCTGCGACTCTCGGCGCACGCCTCGACCACGCTCACCACCGTCGATCTCGTCCATCGGGCCCTGACCTCCCTTCCGAACTGACCTGCGCTGACCTGAACCGACCTGAACCGACGCACACCTTTCGCGACCCCAGGCGGCCGCCCTACGCTCAGAACCACACACGGTCCAACAGCTTTCAACAGCGAGGACATGCATGCCTGCCGCCATAGCCCACGACCCCGCCACCCGGACCTGGCTTCTGACGACGCGTCGCACCGGCTACGCGCTGCGCATCGACGAGCGCGGCGTCCCCCGCCACCTCCACTGGGGCGGACCGCTGACACTGGCTCAGGCCGTCTCCCTCCCGCTCGCCGGAACGAAGTGGCGCAGCAGCTTCGAGGGGCTCGCCGCCGCCGAGGAGGAGCTGACCGTCGACGGCGGCAACCGGTACGGCCCTCCCGCACTCCGCGTCCGCTTCGCCGACGGGACGCGCGCGCTGACCTGGCAGGCCGACGGCCACGAGCAGCCCGATCCGGCCACCCTGCTGCTGCACTTCACCGACCCGCACTACCCGCTGCGCACCACACTCGGCTACCGCGTCCACCCCGACACCGACGTCATCGAACGCTGGACCGCCCTCACCCACACGGGCAAGGCCGACGACATCCTCGTCCTGCGCGCCGACTCGGCGACGCTCTCCCTGCCCCCGCGCGACCACTACCGCCTCAGCCACGCCGTCGGGCTCTGGGCCGCCGAGACGCAGCTCAAACGTGAACCGCTGCCTTTCGGCGAGACCGTCCTCACCAGCCGCACCGGCACGACCAGCCACCAGGCCCAGCCCTGGGCGATCCTCGACGCGGGCGACGCGAACGAGGGCTGGGCCGACGAAACCCAGGGCCAGGTCTGGAGCGCGGCGCTCGCGTGGAGCGGCTCCTGGCAACTGACGCTACACCGCACCCCTGACAACCGGCTCTCACTCAGCGCGGGCGCGGGCCACGACGCCGTCACGGTCGCCCTGCGCCCCGGCGAGACCCACACCACTCCGCCGGTCCTCGCCCTGTACACACCGGCCGGCGGCTTCGGCGGCCTCAGCCGCGCCTGGCACGCGCACCTGCGCGCGAAGGTGCTGCCGCACGCCGACGAGACCCGCCCGGTGCTCTACAACTCCTGGGAGGCGACCGGATTCTCGGTCACCCTGGAGAACCAGTCGCGGCTGGCGGCGCACGCGGCTGCGCTGGGCGTCGAGCTCTTCGTCATGGACGACGGCTGGTTCGGCGCGCGCCGCGACGACCACGCGGGCCTCGGCGACTGGGCCCCTTACCCGGGCGCGTTCCCCGCCGGGCTCCGGCCGCTGGCGGACGAGGTGCACCGGCTCGGCATGGCCTTCGGCCTGTGGGTGGAGCCGGAGATGGTCAACCCGGACAGCGACCTGTACCGGGCCCGCCCGGACTGGGTGCTGCACTTCCCGCACCGCGCCCGCACGGAGCTGCGCAACCAGCTGGTGCTCAACTTCGCCCGACCTGACGTCGCCGAGTGGGCTCACAGCCGGCTGACCCGACTGGTCGCCGAGAACGACGTCGACTACCTCAAGTGGGACATGAACCGCCCGTTCTCGGAGGCCGGCTGGCCGGACGAGCCGAGCGGGCGCGGCGACCGGCTCTGGTTCGACTACGTCCGCAACTACCACTCCGTGCTGGACCGGCTCCGCGCCGACCACCCACGCCTGCGGATCGAGGCGTGCAGCGGCGGTGGCGGCCGTGTCGACCCGGCGGTGCTCGCCCGCACGGACCAGGTCTGGGTCTCCGACAACACCGACGCGGCCGACCGGCTGGTCATCCAGCAGGGCTACACGCAGGTGTATCCGGTGCGGACGATGGCGGCGTGGGTCACCGACGTCCCCAACCAGCAGACAGGACGGTCCATCCCGCTGCGTTTCCGCTTCCACAGCGCGATGAGCGGGGTGCTGGGCGTGGGCGGCGACCTGACGCGGTGGCAGCCCGCGGAGCTGAAGGAGGCGGAGCAGCTGATCGCCGAGTACAAGGCCGTCCGCCATGTCGTCCAGCACGGCGACCTGTTCCGACTGCGCCCGCCTGGCGATCTGCAGAGCGTCTCCGCGGTCCAGTACGTCACCCCGGAAGCGGCCGAGACGGTGGCCTTCGGCTGGCTCCCCCAGCCCCGCTTCGGCCTGCGGCCCGCGCCCCTACGTCTCGCGGGCCTTGACCGCGACGCCCGCTACCGCGACACGCGCACCGGCGAGCTCCACTACGGCGCGGCGCTCGCGGAGCGGGGCCTTGACCTCCAACTCCCTTCCGAGGACTGGGCGAGCACGATGGTGCACCTGATCCGAACCTAAAGTCGCAACCCGCTGGGGGCGCGGGGAACTGCGCGACAAGCCACCGAGGAGCTGGGTCGCCGAACGAGCAGGGCCATCCGCACAGGGTGGCTTGTCGCGCAGGCAGTTCATCGAGCAGAGCCCCGCGCCCCTTAGGTCCGCCATGGAACTCCATCAGCGTGGGTGTACGTCCAGCCCTGTGCCGTCCACATGGGGGCCTGGGCGGCCAGGCGCAGCCGAAAGTCCGGCCAGGACCGCGCTGACTGTGCTGTCCACGCGACCTCCGCGAGGGCGGGAAGCCTCGGGAGGGTCATCGTCTGCAGGTCCGCGTCCGAGGAGAGAGTCTCGGTCCAGAGCAGGGCCTCGACGCCGGTCACCGAACCGGCCGGAACGCCCGGCACGTACGTGTCGGGGTTCCAGTCGTACGACTGCTCCACGCTCACCGGGCCCGCCCAGCTCAGGCCGAGCCGCGTCGAGATGTCGTACTTCTGGTCCAGGTACGCGTGGTCCGCCGGTGACATCACCACCTTCACGCCTCGCGCCGCCGCCGCGGCGACGCCCGACTCGAGCACGGGCGTCATCTGGGACTGCGGGTGCCAGACCTGGACCACGTCCGGCCGCAGCGGGGCCGCTTCGTCCCAGGCGGTGACCTTCTTGCCGTGGGTGCGCCCGATCGCGACCGCCCGTGCGACGAACGCGCGGTAGTCGTCGGCGGAGAGTGTCTTCGCCTCGTCGCCGCCGATGTGGATGACCGGACCCGGCGTCAGCTTCGCCAGCGCGCCGATGACCTCGTCGACGAAGCGGTAGGTCGACTCCTTGCTCGGGCAGACCCGACTGAAGCCGACGCCGGTGTCCGTGTACGCCGACGGCGTGGGGTCGCCGGGGCAGGCGAGCTCGGGATAGGAGACGATCGCGGCGTTGCTGTGGCCGGGGAAGTCGATCTCCGGGACCACCGTGATGTGTCGGGCGGCGGCGTAGTCGACGATCGCGGTGTAGTCGGTTGCGCTGTAGAAGCCGCCCGGCCCGCCGCCGACCTCCGTTCGGCCGCCGACGGCCGTCAACTGCGGGCGGCCGCCTATCGCGAGGCGCCAGCCCTGGTCGTCCGTCAGGTGCAGATGCAGGTGGTTGAACTTGTACAGGGCGAGCTGGTCGACGTAGTGCTCGACCGAGGCCACCGAGAAGAAATGCCGGGCCACGTCCAGGCCGCCGCCTCGGTAGGCGTAGCGCGGCCGGTCCTTGACGGTCAGCGCGGGCACCGTCCCCACGCCGCCTCCTGCCGAGAGGAGTTGACGTAGCGTCTGGCCGCCGTAGAAGAGCCCCGCGCCGTCCGCCGCAGTGATCACCACGCCGGTCGGGCCGGAGGTCAGCGTGTAGCCCTCCGGCCCCGTCCCTGACGCGGGGTCCAGCTTCAGCGCGATCCCGGAGCCTGTCCCGCCGGCCGCCGACAATTTCAACTCCCCGGCCAGCAGCGCCGCAGTCTGCTCGGCCTCCGCACCGCCCTCGGCCCGAAGAGGCGTCGCCGCCGTGACCGCGAACCCGGCCCCGGAGCCGAGCGTCATCTCCAGCGGCTGCGGCACCACCTCCGGCCGGGCGGCGGCACCCTCACGGCTGCCCCCGCCGGACGAACACGCAGCCGCCAACACCAGCACTCCGGCCGCGACGCACGCGCGACCGGCCCCCCGCCCACGATTCCGTGTCATGGCGGACATGCTGGCATTGGTCTGGACCAACTTCAATCACCGCGCGGACACGCCTCCTTGGGATCAGCCGGCGTACGCCTTCAGGCAGAGGACGAAATCGTTGCCGATCTCCGTGTGCGTGAAACTCTGCGTCGTGTCCGAGGAACAGCCGGTGTCCGACGTCGTGTTGGCCAGCTTCTGCAGCACCTGGTACGTGCCGGTGGCGCAGGTGACGATCTGCAGGCTCGGCGCGCTGTCGGTGCCGAAGTTCTTGACGCAGTCACCGACGGACGCACTGTCCCCGGAGCTCGGGGTGGTCGGCGCGACGCTGTACCCGCCACCGCCGCCACTGGGGACGTACGCGTCGTTGTTGCTGCTCGACGTGGCCACCGCGACGACGATCAGCAGAATCGCGAGGATCGGCAGCAGGAAGCCGAGCGCGTGCGGACGCTGGAGCAGCGGCTTGCCCGGGTTCATCGGCGGGCCCGGCGGGTTGGGCGCGGGCTCCGGCAGTGACTTGATCTTGTTGTACGCGAAGAGGTTGATGAAGAGGGTGACCGGCGTGATGATCGACGACCCGTAGCCCCACCAGCCCTGCACCAGCGTCTGCGCGGACATGTCGCGGATCGCCGCCGTGCCACAGGTCTTGCAGAAGGGGCCGGGCAGGCGGCGGAAGTACATGATGAAGATCAGGCCCCGGTGTGCGCGCACGGTCGTACTGACCGCCGGGTAGCCGCCGCAGAAGCGGCAGGTGAGGCCGTTCGGAGCCGGTACCGACCAGTCCGCGGGCGCCATCGGCTGCTGCTGCGGATAGCCGTAACCCGCCTGCTGCGGCGGAACCTGCGGCTGCGGGTAGCCGTACCCGGGTTGCTGCGGCGGAGCGGTCGGCGCCGTCGGCTGCTGCGCGTACGGGTTGCCCTGCGCGGGGATCTGGTCTGCGTACGGGTTCGGGTTCGGCTGCCCGTACGGATTGGGCTGGTCGTACGGGCCCGGCTGTGTGGGTTGGTAAGGGTTCGGCTGCCCGTACGGGCTGCCAGGACCGGGCGGCTGCGGCGGTGTGGCCACGGAGTTGTCCCCCATCGAACGGACGATGCATGTCTGACGATCTCTCGAACATGCGGACCTTATCCGTTCCTTACCCCAGCCCGCAGGCCGCCCCCGCCCTTGCCCCGGGGAGGGACGGCCGACGACGTCGAACGAAGAGCTCAGCCGGCGTGAAGGATCCGAAAGCGATCGGGTTCGGCCGGATCTCGATCAACGACCTGGACCGGCGTCCACGCCCACTGCCACACGCTGATGCCTGGCGTGCGGGAGAACCGGATCTGCCCGCGGGTGCCTTCGACGTCGACGCGCGGCCAGGATTCCGCAATGCGCGCCCGGTCCACGCCGTGAGAGCGCAGCACATCGGCGAGGACGGCGACCGTGTCGTAGCCCTCGTAGGCGACGAAGGAAGGCGCTTCACCCAGCCGCTCGCGGAGCGCCGCCTCGACTCGTGCGCCGAGTGGGCCGAGGCGCTCGGGCAGGTAGCGCAGGAACGGGATCGCGGCGCCGTCATCGCCCAGCAACGTCGCCCATTCGGCGAACTCCGGCTGCCCGGCCGGAGCACCGATCAGGATCTCGGCGAGACGGGGGTCGCGGCGGACGGCCCTGACGATCGGCACGGCCGGTTCCGGGTGGCCGACCAGGAGGAGGAGGGCTGTCGCGCGATGGGCGACGAGTTCGTCGCCCACGGCCGCGGGGGCGAGCGCGGCCATGTCGAGTTCGAGGACGGTGCCGCCGCGTGGAGCGAGGCAGTCCCGCAGAATGCGGGTCCCCGATGCCCAGTAGACACTCGACTGAGCTGCTACGGCGATTCGGCTGTGACCCGCGCCGAGGAGGAAGTCCGCGTAGATCTGCCAGCCGTGGGACTGCGCGGGGGCGAGGCGCGCGACCCAATCCGTGGGCTGTTCGGTGAGCGCGTCGAGAACCGCTGACGAGCAGAGGAACGGCAGGCCGAGGGCATCGGCCCTGGCGGCAGCAGCGCGGGCGACGACGCTGTGATACTCCCCCGCCACGGCGGCCACGCCCAAGCCGGCCAATTCATCCACGGCCGCCGCAGCCCTCTGTGGATCAGCGGCGGTGTCGCGGACCACCAGCTCGAGCGGTCGTCCGGCGATCCCGCCGGCGTCGTTGACTTCGCGAACCGCGAGCTCGAACCCGGCGAGCAGGTGTCGGCCTGCCTCGACCCAGCCAGGCCGCGTCAGCGGAACGAGAGCGCCGATCTGGACGGATGAACCGTCAGTCCGGCCTGCTCCAGACGGCGATGGTGGTGGCGTATTCATGCGGTGACGTCTCCCGTGCGGCGATTCGGTTGCAGTGTGCCCGGATCGCAGCGTGGCGAGGCCCGGCAGTACGCGTTCATCTCCTGGGTGACCATGCCGACATTGCATCCACCACCATCGCCAACAGGCAAACCGATTACTTGCCTCCGACGTGTCAGGCGCCCGCCCTACGGATCGTCAGCCTCGGACAGCCGCGGCCCCCACCTCCGTTCCCGAAGTCGCCGAAGTCCCCGATGTCCCCGATGTCCCCGATGTCTCCGCGTACATCCGCGCGATGACGTCCTCGATCTCCGGCTCGCGCACCGACAGATCCCGCAGCTCGTACCGGCTCGCGACCGCCGCCACCAGCGGCGCCGCACTCGCCGCCGCCGGGAAGGCGAGCCATTGGCGGCTGCCCTCGACCCGCACCACCCGGGTGCCCGGCAGGTCGATCGGGGCGGCCTCGCGCTCCAGGTCGACGACGAGGGTGCGTTCGCTGCGGCCCTGGTCGTGCAGGCCGTCGAGACCGCCGTCGTAGACGACGCGGCCGTGGTCGATGACCATCACCCGTGAGCAGAGCTGTTCGATGTCGGTCAGGTCGTGCGTGGTCAGCAGCACCGTCGTGCCGTGTTCCGCGTTGACCTGGGCCAGGAACTCGCGTACCCGGCGCTTGCTGACCACGTCGAGGCCGATGGTCGGCTCGTCCAGGTAGAGCACGTCCGGCTCGTGCAGCAGCGCGGCGGCGATGTCCCCGCGCATCCGCTGGCCCAGCGAGAGCTGGCGCACCGGGACCTCCAGCAGCGGGGCCAGCTCCAGCAGTTCGACGCAGCGCTCCAGATTGCGCGCGTAGGTCTGGTCCGGGATCCGGTAGATACGCCGGGCCAGCTCGTAGGAGTCGCGCAGCGGCAGGTCCCACCAGAGCGTCGTCCGCTGCCCGAAGACGACGCCCATCCGGTGGGCCAGCCGAACGCGTTCGCGCACCGGGTCCGCCCCGGCGACGCGCAGCCGGCCGCCGCTGGGCAGCAGGATGCCGGTCAGCATCTTGATGGTCGTCGACTTCCCGGCCCCGTTGGGCCCGATGTAGCCGACCATCTCCCCGCGGTCGATCCGGAAGTCCAGGCCCGCGACGGCGTCCACCCGGACCCGCGTCCGCCGCAGCCGGCCGGAACGCCGACGCACCACGAAGCTCTTCGTGACGCCCTCGACCTCGATCAACGCCTCGCTCATGACGCCAAGCCCCTTCTGTCGCTCTCGTGTTCTCAACTGCCGGTGCTGCGGTAGGAGCGGATGCCGGCCCGCCAGAGGAGCCCGGCCACGGCCGCGCAGGCGAGCGCGGCGAGCGGCGAGGCGAAGCGGAACCAGCCGGGGAGCCCGAGCGGATCGCTCCGGCCGAGGACGTAGAGGGCGGGCAGCCAGTTGACGAAGGCCAGCGGCACGCCGTAGACGGTGCCGCGGACGATGTCCTTGGCGAAGACGGTCGGCGGGTACTGCAGCATCGTCGCGCCGCCGTAGGTGAAGGAGTTCTGCACCTCCGCCGCGTCCGCGACGAAGAACTGGAACGCCGAGCCCCCGACGAAGACCGCTCCGAAGATGACCGTCCCGCACAGCACCAGCGAGACCATGACCAGCAGCTTCAGCGGCGTCCAGGTCAGCTCCAGATGCGCCAGCGCCCAGCCGAGCACGGCGCCGGACTGGACGATCCGCCCGAGCCTGCGCAGCGCGAAGCGGTCCGCGGCGAGTTGCGCGAGCGCGGGGACGGGCCGGACCAGGACGGTGTCGATGGAGCCGTCGCGCACCCGCACCCCGAGCTGGTCCATGCTGCCGACCAGCAGGTCGGCGAGGCCGAGGGTGAGTCCGGAGGTGCCGTAGAGGAAGGCGACCTGCGGCAGTGTCCAGCCGCCGAGCGCCTGCGTGTGCAGGAAGATCACCGCGATGACGACGAAGTCCATCCCGGAGGCGGCCATGTTGCCGAGCGTGGTCATCCAGAACGAGGCCGGATAGGCGAGAGCCGCACGGATCCACATCCGCACGATCTGCCCGTACGCGCCCAACGACTGCCTCAGCTGCGCCGCCCCGGAGTCAGCCACCCTGGAGTCAGCCACCCTGGACCACCACCTTGAGCACCGCGCGCCCCTGCACGAGTCGGCCTGCGCCGAGCAGCACGACCGCCCAGGCGAGCTGGACGCCGAGCGCCGCGAGCATGCCCGCGGCGTCGTAGCGCTGCAGGAAGACGTCGGCCGGGACCTGGAAGACGGCGACGAAGGGCAGCACCCTCGCGAGCCCCTCGAGCAGCGGCGGGAAGAGCGTGATCGGCAGGAAGAAGCCGCCGAAGAAGGAGCAGGTCAGGTA
Source organism: Streptacidiphilus sp. MAP12-20 (assembly GCF_041262525.1). Lineage (NCBI taxonomy): Bacteria > Bacillati > Actinomycetota > Actinomycetes > Kitasatosporales > Streptomycetaceae > Streptacidiphilus > Streptacidiphilus sp. MAP12-20. The sequence continues at coordinate 123,383 of NZ_JBGCCK010000016.1, read as the reverse complement.
GTAGATCATCTGCACGCCGCGAACGTCGAGCAGCCAGAAGGCGGTCAGCGCGACCAGGTAGCGCATCGCGAAGCTGACCACAGCGGCCAGCACGAGCGCGAGCGCGAACGCCGCCCAGGCCCCGGCCGCGGCCGCGACGCCGCCCTGCGGCAGCCGCAGGTGGAAGCAGAGCGCGCCGGTCAGCATCGGGACGATGCCGTTGGCGAGCAGCTGGTAGCCGGCCCGGCCGAGGTCGACCGAGAGCCACCAGGCCTGGAGGTCGACCGGCCGGAACAGGTCCACGGCGACGTCGCCGTTGGCGATCCGGGTCTGCAGGTCCTCCAGAGCGCCCTGGCCGCCGATGGCGATGAAGGCGAACATGGCCTGGCCGATCCAGACATAGGTGAGTGCGGCGGACAGGTCGTAGCCGCCCAGGTGCGGGCGGACCTGCCAGAGCGCCTGGTAGGTGTAGGCGATGATGAAGCCGAAGACGGTGTTGGTGACGACCCGGGCCCAGGTGGCGGCGCGGTAGGTCGCATAGCGCCGGAAACTGCTGGCGCAGACTGCGGCGTACATCACACTCCTCTCTGCACATTCTTTTGACATCCCTGTGCAGGACCTCCGAGTGTCGACTTGTCGACAGCTATCGCGACGGATGCCCGCACGCGCGCGGGAACGCCGAAAAGGCCCCGTTCGTCGGCACCCGGGGGGTGCCACGAAGGGGCTCTCGCCATCGATCTTCGGTTGTGGTCCTGCTCTCACAGGGTAGCCGAACGGCTGCTCCCAGTGTCACAGCCCCGCCACAAAAGGACCATCGGACCCCGAGTCTGTTCGCCCACGCCTGGCCCATCCGGCAAAGTAGACGGGAATGCCCCGTTTGGGGCGTTTAACGATCATGCAGTCGAGGCGGGACACGACCTCGGTCCAGCAGTTCAGCGGGTACAGAGGGCGGAGCAACACCGGCATGGGCAAGAGCAGCAACGGCGGCGGCATGGACGATCCGGACAGCCTCGCCAACCCCATGGACCGCGCCACGCTGGAAGCGGAGGACCGGGCCGAAGGAGGCGGAATGGGCGCCAGCGGGCGCGATCGGCGTCGGGCCACGAAGGCGGCGCGCAAGGCCAGGCGCAGGGCGCTGCCCTGGTATCGCCGCGCCATCCCCACCTGGCGGATGTCGCTCGGCGGGCTGCTGGCCGTCGTCGCGCTGGGCGTGGGCGCCTTCGTCGGCATCTACCTCACCGTCGAGCCGCCGAACGCGAACGCCGCCGCGACCGCCCAGACGAACATCTACTACTACGCCGACGGCAAGACCGTGATCGGTCAGACCGGCGCGATGAACCGGACCATCGTCCCGATCAGCCAGATCTCGCTGGAAATGCAGCACGCGGCGGTCTCCGCCGAGGACCGCACCTTCTATTCGAACCAGGGCATCAGCGTCACCGGCATGGTCCGCGCCGCCTGGGACACCCTGAACGGGAACGGCGTGCAGGGCGGGTCGACGATCACCCAGCAGTACGTGAAGAACTACTACCTGAGCCAGAACCAGACCATCAGCCGCAAGGCGAAAGAGTTCTTCATCGCGCTGAAGGTGGACCGGACCGAGACCAAGGAAGACATCCTCGCCGGTTACCTGAACACCTCCTACTTCGGCCGCGACGCCTACGGCATCCAGGCCGCCGCCCAGGCCTACTTCGGCATCAACGCCGCCCAGCTCAACGCCGACCAGAGCGCCTACCTGGCCGCGCTGCTCCAGGCCCCGAGCGCCTACGACGTCAGCACCGCGAGCGCGGCGGGCAAGCAGGCGGCGACGAACCGCTGGAACTACGTCCTGGACGGCATGGCCAAGCTCGGCTACCTGACGCCGGAGCAGCGGGCCGCGGCCAAGTTCCCGGCCGTGAAGGCGGCCGCGCCGGTCAAGGGTCTCGCCGGGCAGGCCGGCTACCTGGTGGAGATCGCCAACAACTACCTGTACAGCAACAACGTGGTCACCCGGGACGAGCTGGCCCAGGGCGGCTGGAAGATCGTGACGACCTTCGACAAGGCCGACCAGAACGCGATGGTCGACTCGGTCAAGACGCAGCTGCACGACAAGCTGTCCAGCGCCCCCAAGGCGAAAGACCTGCGTGCGGCCGCTGCCTCGGTGGACCCGAAGACCGGCAAGCTCGTCGCGGCATACGGCGGCGCCGACTACGCGACGCAGGGGTACAACGACGCGCTGCGCAAGGACATCCAGGTCGGGTCGACCTTCAAGGCCTTCGTACTCGCCGCCGCCCTGCAGAACCAGGCGACGACCCAGTCTGGGACCCAGATCACGCCGACCACGCTGTACAACGGCAACAACGACGTCCAGGTCCAGGGCCTGCCGAGCAACATCGCGTCCTACACCGCCACCAACGAGGACGGCGCCAGCTACGGCCAGGTGAGCGTGAGCTACGCCATGGCGAAGTCGATCAACTCCGTCTTCACGCAGATGGGCGCCGACGTCGGGCTCGACAAGGTGCGCCAGGCCGCGATCTCGGCGGGCCTGCCTGCGGACACCCCCGCGATGGCGGCCAACACGGCCACGCTCTCCCTCGGTGTCGCGGAACCGAACGCGATCGAGATGGCGGGCGCGTACGCGACGTTCGCCAACCACGGCATGCAGATCACGCCCTGGTCGGTGCAGTCGATCAGCCAGGACGGCGTGTCGAAGACGATGCCGAAGCACGACGCGGTGCAGGCCTTCAACCGCAACGTCGCCGACACCGTCACCGAGGTTCTGCAGGGCGTCATCCAGAACGGCTCCGGCGCGCGGGCCCAGGCCCTCGGCCGTGATGCCGCGGGCAAGACCGGTACGACGGACGGGAACCTCTCCGCCTGGTTCGACGGCTACACCCCGCAGCTGTCGACCGCAGTGGGGCTCTTCGCCCAGGAGGGCGCGAGCAAGCGCATCTCCCTGGCCGACGCGGCGAACTCCAGTCGCGTCAACGGTGGCGCGTTCCCGACGCAGATCTGGACCGACTACATGACCCAGGCGCTGGCGAGCCAGCCGGACGTCAGCTTCGACCTGCAGACCGGCAACTGGACCACGGCCGCGCCGACCCCGTCGAGCACGCCGAGCGCGTCCAACTCGCCGAACTCGACGTCGACCCCGTCCTCCACCCCGTCGACGCAGACGCAGCCGTCCACCCCGGCCTACACCCCGCCGGTGACGTCCCCGACGCCCACGCCGACGCCGACCGTCCCCACGCCGACCCCGACGCCGACTCCCACCCCGAGCTCGACGCCCACCGCGGCGCTGACCCCGGCGGCGCCGAAGAAGCCGTAGCCGGTAGCGACAATGCAGGAGGGCCCGGGGCTGTCGCCCCGGGCCCTCCTGCATGCCGTCGGTCAGAAGACCAGAGACTGATCAGAAGTTGATCATGTGTCCGGCCAGGCCGTGGATGGCCTCCTTGACCGCCTCGCCCAGCGTCGGGTGCGCATGCACGTTGCGGGCGACCTCGGTGACCGTCAGGTCCCACTGCTGGGCCAGGGTCAGCTCCGGCAGCAGCTCGGTCACGTCCGGGCCGATCAGGTGTGCGCCCAGCAGCTCGCCGTGCTTCGCATCGGCGATGACCTTGACGAAGCCGCCCGGTTCACCGATGCCGTGCGCCTTGCCGTTGGCGGTGAAGGGGAACTTGGCCACCTTCACGTCGAAGCCCTGCTCGCGCGCCTGCGCCTCGGTCCAGCCGAAGCTGGCGATCTGCGGCTGGCAGTACGTGGCCCGCGGGATCATCACGTACTCCAGCTCCATCGTCTCCTCGTCGGCGATGGTCTCCGCCGCGACGATGCCCATGGACTCGGCGGCGTGGGCCAGCATCAGCTTGGCCGTGACGTCACCGATCGCGTAGATGTGCGGGACGTTGGTGCGGCCGCGCGCGTCGATGTCGATCGCGTTGCGCTCGGTCAGCTTCACGCCGGTGTTCTCCAGGCCGTAGCCGGTCACGCGGGGCGCGAAGCCGATCGCCTGGAGCACCTTGTCGGCCTCCAGCACCTGCTGCGAGCCCTCCTTGCCGGTGACCGTGACGCGGACCTTCGGACCGCTGTCGTCGATCGAGTCGACACGGGTCGAGGTCAGCACCTCGACGCCCAGCTTGCGGTAGCGGCGCGCCAGCTCGGCCGAGACCTCGGCGTCCTCGAGCGGGACCATCCGGTCGAGGAACTCTACGATGGTGACCTTCACGCCGTAGTTGTGCAGCACGTACGCGAACTCGACGCCGATCGCGCCGGCGCCCGCGATGATGATGCTCTCCGGCAGCGAGTCGGTGAGGATCTGCTCCTCGTAGGTGACCACGCGGTCGCTCAGCTGGGTGCCCGGCAGCAGACGGGTGGTCGCGCCGGCGGCGATGATGCAGTGATCGAAGGAGACCGTCTCGGTGCCGCCGTCGGTCAGGGCGACCTGCAGCGTGTTCGCGTCGGTGAAGTGACCCCGACCCTGGAACTGCCTGATCTTGTTCTTCTTCATCAGGTAGTGGACGCCCTTGACCCGGCCGTCCGCGACCTGGCGGCTGCGCTCGAACGCCGCCTTGTAGTCGAAGGTCACCGTGCCGTCGACCCGGATGCCGAAGGTGTCCGCCTCCTGGGTGAACAGGTGCGCGAGCTCGGCGTTGCGCAGCAGCGCCTTGGAGGGGATGCAGCCCACGTTCAGGCAGACCCCGCCCCAGTACTTCTCCTCCACGATCGCCGTCGTCAGGCCCAGCTGCGCGGACCGGATCGCGGCCACGTAACCGCCGGGGCCTGCCCCCAGCACCACCACATCAAAGTGCTCACTCATGTCCCGGACTCTACGCCGAAGCGCGAGCCCCCACCCGGGCTGAGCGGTGTTGCCTGGACCACTCGGACCCGCCTCCTCCCGGCAGACGCGTGCGCCGGACCCGGCACACGATCAGCCTGCGACGCCGCGCACGCCGAACCGCATGCCTCTACCCAGCCAGAATGCACTGCGCAACCTGCTCTGAGCTGCCATAACGTGACCTCGGCGGCTATGGACCCCGGCGGCGCGCCGGGATAGGAATACGGAGATCAACTGTTCGATTCACGACGCGAGGTCCCGATGCCGCCCCCCGACGACGCCGCACACCCCGGCAAAGCGCCAAGCCGACGCCCGGTGGTGTACGCGAGCGCGGCCGCAGCCTTGCTCGCCCTGGGCGCCGGAGGCTGCTTCGCCCTGACGGACAACGGCCCCCGCCTCTCCGGCGGCTCGGTCATCAGCCTCGGTAGCCCTCCCTCCAACACGCGCGCACCGTTCGTCCGGGAGTTCATCTCCCTCTGCCTGGACCATCCCGGGGCCGTGAGCGTCACGGACGTCCGACCCGTCAAAAGCGAGGGTGGCATCGCCATTCAGGGCTTCGCGGTGCGCCCATGGGCCGGCGGCGGATCTGTCGGCGAACCCGGGACGCTGACAGCGGCCGGCTACCACCCCAACGGACGCCAGCAGGTCACGATCACCTGTTCCGCCGGCCGGGCCGAACTGGCCGTGCAACTCGAACGCACCGGCGACGGGTCGGCGACGCTGGACGAGATCGCCGTCGACTACCTGTCAGACGGCTACCGGCGCACCGTCGACCTCACTGCCCAGATCACCCTGTGCGCACTCCACGACCAGGTGAACCCGAACTGCCGGTGACCCTGACCATGCCGCGCACGTTCTGACCGACCGCCACCGCCCACGCGGATCTGCCCCGCACCAAGAACGGACCGCCGCTGGCCGGCTACGGCGCCGTGACCATGAAGGACGCGCTGGCGGCGACGATCGGCTCCCTGCCGGCACAACTCTGGCGGTCGCTGACGTGGGACCGCGGCAAGGAAGTGTCGGCACACGCCCAGTTCACGGCCGAGACCGGCCTCCCGGTCTACTTCGCCGACCCCCACAGCCCATGGCAGCGCGGCACCAACGAGAACACCAACGGCCTGCTGCGCCAGTACTTCCCGAGGGGCACCGACCTGTCCCGGTGGACGGCCGAAGAGATCGAAGCGGTCGCTGCCACACTCAACAACCGGCCCCGCAAGAGCCTCGGCTGGAAGACACCCGCCGAAGCCCTCAACGATCACCTACGATCGCTCCAACAAGCTGGTGTTGCGTCCACTGGTTGAACCTGGTCAGTACACCTCAATTGCCTTCACCGAGAGGCTGGCCCAGGCCGGGCTGATCAATCGTCACGGCCCGTGGAAGACCTTTACACACGTGGAGTTCGGCACCGCCGAATGGACCGACTGGTACAACCACCAGCGACTCCACGGCGCCCTCGGCCACACCACCCCAACCGAGCACGAGACCGCCTACTCTCACCACGAACCCGCGCCAACGAACCCGTCAGCGCGTGACAACAAGCTCGATACCGAACCGGAACGGTTCACTTCGCCGGCCTCGTTCGGGTATACCAAGCGCCTGACGGCGCCACCGGTCCGTGGCTACTGCTGCTCCCATTGCTCCTTGGTGATCTCGAACTGCACTCCCCCGAGCTCGGCGCCCTCCACCATCTGCATGTCGGGGGGAGTGGGAAGAGTGTGCGCGAAGGTCATTCCGGCCTTCTCCATGACGTGGCGCGAACCGCTGTTGAGGGCCATCGTCGCAGCCCAGACCTTCCGCACACCGAGCTCGGTGAACCCCTTGGCGAGCAGGGCCCGTGAGCCTTCGGTGGCGTATCCCTTGCCCCAAGCAGCCTGCCGCAGCCGGTAGCCAAGTTCGGCCTCGTCCCGTGGGCCGTCCGGCTCGGGCCGCAGACAGAACCAGCCGATGAAGGCGTCGCCGACGGTCTCGTACGCGGCGAACAGTCCGAGCTCGCCCTGCCACCTCTCGTAGCCGGCGAGGATGAATGGCAGGTGGCTCTCGCGGACGACATCAGGCGCGGTCGCAGCGCCCCCGGACAGGTAGCGCATCACCGCCGGGTCGCTGTCCAACTCAATCAGCAAATCCGCATCGTCGGCCGTGAAGCGGCGAAGAGCGAGGCGCTCAGTTTTCAGGTACGTGTCCACGTGTGGATCATGCCTGAAGCGGCTCAGGATGCCTAAGGAATTTGGGAGCCGCTCGGGCTGGGCGCTTGAGAGCGGTCCAGTGGGCGGCAAGATCCGGACCAGTCACGGACCAGGGCCGGGCCTGAGAGGTTTCCAGAGCAGTTCCGGTACAGGTCACGACGGGTGCTCGACCCGATCGTCGAACGGCCTGTAAAGCCGCTGGCAGTCGCGAAGAGAGCCATGGCCTAGCGAGATCGTCCGATCGCTGCCATTCGACCTATGCCCGCTTGTCCAGGATGAAGTAGGTCCGGGCGTAAGACGCTCCCGACTCCGGTCGGGGCCAGTCGGCGGCGAGCAGCGCGGCGACAGCCGGCGCTTGGTCCTGACTGTTGATTCTAACTTCGGCAACGTCCTTGCCGTTGCAGCTTCCCCAGAAGAACTTGATGCCGATCGGTTCCGGGTCGGCGAGCTGCTCCTCGGACACAGTCGGGGAGATTAGCGGCAGCAGTGCCTGCTTGCCTGCCCAGGTCATCACCGCCTGTCGCTCGGGACCGGCACCCAGGCCGACGACGCCGCCTTGGACGGCGTGCCATCCGGCGAAGCCCCTGGGGTCATCGGGCGCGAACCGTTCTCCGTGCCACCCCCGCCGTTCCAGCAGTTCCAACACCGCCGTGGCCGTGGTCGCTCCCCAGGCCCGAACGGCGCTTTCAAGCCTCTCTTCGCGGGTCTCGCCGGTTCCTGAGGCGCAGTCGCAGAGGGTGGCGCTGTCCGGGCGATCGGTGTCGAGCACGAAGGCCAGATCGACGTGGCCGTCAGAGACCGCGTAGTCGTGTCCCGGTCCGAGCACGACGGCGACCTTCCCCGGCCCGCAGACCCGATCACCCTTCACCTGCCACCGGGCGCTGCTTGTGTCGTTGAGCCGCCGCGCCACGAGTGGGAGCACGTCCAGCCCTATACGGTCATCGCTGGCGGTGGCGTCAGCGCGCTCGTTGCGCCGTGATCTCCGCTTCATGGCCGTAGACCATAACGGGCCGCAACCACAACAGCGGCGGGATACCGCAACCGCAGCGCCCAGGGTGTGCAGCAACGACGCGCCGCACCGCTCCCGAGACGCAGTTGGGGGCGGTTCGTTTCGAGTGAAGCGGCTGATCAGGCGGTGAGGGCGTAGTTCGGCTGGCCGGGGTGGGGTGGAGGCGCTCGACCAGGGCCGCCCGGGAATTGCCCGACCCCGCATGTGCCCGAGAACGCCGGGATCTGTCAGGGTGGTTGCTGAGGAGTCGACCGCTCTCAACGGGGGGAACCATGACCGGTCGTACATCCCTGTCGCGCGCCACTGGTGCGGTCACGTCCAGCCTCGCCTGCGGCTTGCTGGCCTGCTGCACCGGGGCTCCGCCCGCGGTCCCCCCGGCACCGACCGCCGCCCACGCCACTCCCGCTCAGGCCGCTCCGGAGGGCGCCACCCTGAACAGCGAACTTCAGCAGGCCGACGACATGGCGCGGAGCGTCGGCGGCCCGCCGCCGACGGAGGGATCCTGGGTCGCCTACCGCGACGCGACCGGCATGGACTGGATACTTTGGTCGGCGGCCGACGGCAGGCTCTGCCACTGGCGGTCGTTCGCATCGATGATGGGTTGCCCGACCGACCGTCCGGAGGGCGGCCGACCCGCCTTCAGCTGGTTCGCGGGCTCCTGGGAGGGCCCTGACTGGGTCTACTTCCTCGCCGCCGACCAGCAGCAGCAGGTCCAGGAGCTCACCTGCGGGACCGTCGGGCTTTCCGTGAGGAAGCTCGCCGACTTTCCACTTGGGCACGGCAGCCGCGTCATCTACGCGATCCATGCCCCCTGGGGCCTCGCCGGGCGGCTGCACGCGCAGGTGCTCCGGTCGGCCGGCCCGATGGAAGAGGTACTCCCCTTCGCCTCGGACCTCAAGACGTCGAACTTCATGTTCCACGTCTGCCCTTAAGCCGAGGGCTCAACGGGCGAGCCTCAAGGCGTCACCCGATCAGTGGCTCCCGAGCTCGCCGGAGTGGCTCCTATCTCGCTGGAGATCACCGCCCGGAAGCGAGTACGACCCTGCCACGCACGGCCCAACCCCGGCGTCAACCGTGGTGGCCGCCCCCGTCCCCGCCGAAGCCCGAGGTGTGCGAGGACCAGGACGAGCCGTTGTCGTGGCCGTGATGGTGATGACCGCCGCCGAAATGATCGTGCCCGTGGTGGCCTTCATGGCGGCGGGGCGTGACCGGGTTCGGGAGCCGCTCCCCGGAGATCGAGCCAGGTTCCGGCAGGTAGGACGGTCCGTCATGCCCGTGGCGCGGGGGCCGTTGCGCGCCGCGGCGCCGCCGGGCGTAGGTCCGCAGTGCCGTCATCACAACCGCGATCGGCACACCGCAGATCACCAGCACGACCAGTGCCACCTTCACTGCTGCCATGACCATCCCCCTGCTCACGCTGCGGTGGGTCCTTCTTCGCCACGGTGCCCAGCCCAGAGCCGCACGACACCGCAGTTGATGCAGATCTGAGCTTCGCCGCGCCCGCACCCGCCAGGCGCCGTCGCTGCCCGCAGGCGGGCACTCGACTCTCTGGGCCGTGCAAGGTGAGGCAACGCCGCTCGAGCATGACAATCACCGACTACTCCCTCGCAGATCAGGAGGCGGTCGGCGATCGCGCCCCAGGTCACCAAACCGACACTTCACTTCTTCGGCTTCTGACGCCCCTGCCTCTCGCCATCAGGGTGGTCTCGCAAGCTCAGGCGGGTCGCACTGGCGGACCTTTGCGCACGGGTCAAGCCGCGCTGCCAGGATCGGCCACCACCTCCAGCAGCCGTGCCAGCTCCACAGCTGGCACCGTGTCGAGGCAGACATGCACCAGGCCGCTCCCGTCCGCCCCCCAGTCGGGCCTGAGCCCGCATCCTTGGGGGTTCTTTCCGGGCCAGCCGGGAACGCGTTCATCGACGTCAACAACCTGGAGCGGTCGGCTGCCCTGTTCGACGTTGGCAGGGTCGCCGCAGAGGAAGCCGAGGACCTGTCCCTCTTGGCATGGCTCCTCAGCATGCAGAGCATCGGCCCGTTCTTCTCCAAGCGCCCTGGCGAGGCGGTCGAACTCTTGGCCCAGGCGCAAGCCCTCTCCGCAGCCGCTCCTGCTCGCCGCCGGGCGTGGATCAGCGCCTATCTCGCCCGCGCTTGCGCGGCCACCGGCAGCCGGCAAGCCGCCCCAAGGGCGCTCGACACGGCTACTGCCGATCCCGTCAACGCCGAATCAGAAGGCGGCATCGACTTCTTCAACGCTGCCCGACTCGACAGGATCCAAGGGGCAAGCATGCTGCTGCTCGGCGACTACGAGGCAGCGGGGAGCCTGCTTCTCGCGGCCATGAGCCAACGTGATCCCACGGACACGAAGGGACGAGCGCTCACGACTCTCGACCTCGCAGACTGCCGCGTCGGCCAAGGCGAGGTCGAGGAAGCGTGCCGGCTGGCCCACACAGCACTCGACATGGCCAATGGCAGCAGCATGGTTCAGCCGATCATCAGCCGCGCACGGGGGCTCCGCTCCACACCGGCACCATGGCAGGAGAGTGCTCCAGTGATCGCACTCGCCGAACGGGTGCAGGAGTCGGCAGCGTAGACGACAGGCTGAGGAGATGCGGCAGGTGCGATGGCAGAGTCACGGGCGACGTCTGGTGTACGGCAGCGACTGGGTCAACGTCTGGCTTGACGACGTGGAAATCCCCGGAGTGGGCAGAGTCGAGCACCACGTGCTCACCATGCCTCGGGCATCCACGACCGCCGTCGTGACAGACGACAGGGACCGCATCCTGCTCATCTGGCGGCACCGCTTCATCACGGACACCTCGGGCTGGGAAGTGCCGGCCGGATGGGCCGACACCGGCGAGGAGCCAGCCGACGCCATCCGACGCGAGATCGAGGAAGAGACCGGCTGGAGGCCCGGCCGAATCGACCCGATGATCGCCTACGACGCGCTCAGCGGCATCTCCACCATGCGCTTCCACTCGTTCCACGCGACCGATTGCCGCTACATCGGGCCACCAATCGATCGAAGCGAAGCCACCCGCATCGAGTGGGTCCCTATTGAAGAAGTCAGCAAACTGGCGGTCCAAGGGGAGATCGCCGACGGGCCATCGTTGACGGCGATCTCGTACTACCTGGGACCGCACCGATTGGCCAAGCACTGAGGACAGCACACAGAAGAGGCGAAGCCGAAGCACCAGCCAGCGCATCAGGCGCCGCCTGAGGCCGGGCACAGGAGGGTGGCAGGCATCCAGCCCCTTGCCGCCCTCTGCCGCGTACCGGACGGAGCCAGGCCAGCCGCCTACAGGTACAGGCCGGTGCTGGTGCCGTCCGCTTCGCTCACCCGTTCGGATGCCACGGCGTGGATGTCGCGCTCGCGCAGCAGCACGTAGACCATGCCGCGCACCTCGACCTCGGCGCGGTCCTCCGGGTCGTAGAGGACGCGGTCGCCGGGCTCGATGCTGCGCACGTTCTGGCCCACCGCGACGGCCTCGGCCCAGGCGCAGCGCTTGGACAGCTCGGCGGTCGCCGGGATCAGGATTCCGCCGGTCGAGCGGCGGTCCCCCTCCGGCCCCTCGGTGCGCACGAGCACCCGGTCGTGCAGCATCCGGATCGGCAGCTTCTCGCCGAAGGAGTCGTGCTTCTTGGTCTGGTCCGCGTTCACGCAGAAACCTTAGAACGTCCCTGCCTTCAGATCATCACTGCTTCCGGCGGCGCAGCAGGACCAGGCCGACCACCACGGCGCCCGCGACCGCCGCCACCGGCACAATCCGCCCCGCGCGCGGGCGGCCCTTCTCGTCCACGAACTGCGCCTTGGCCTGCTCGACACCACGGTTCAGGGCGACGAAGGCCTTGCCGACCGTCCGGTCCACCCCCGCCTTGGCCTGCGCCTTCGCCTGCCCGACCAGCGTCGAGGGATGCACCGCGACGGCCAGCTCGTCGAGCGTCGCCGCCAGCTGGGCGCGGGTGCGGACGATGTCCGCCTCGATCTGCGCCGCGCTGCGCCTGTCCCGGCTCTCGTCCCTGGTGCTGACCTCGCCCACGAGGACACCCTCTCTCGCTCGCCTGCCGACTGTTACTGCTACCGGACAGTCTGTCAGGTCGCCCCCGGCTCCGCGCAGCGGCACCCCGCGTTCCGCTCTGCTCACGTCACAGCGGAGCGGTACCGTCGCAGCATGAGTGCCCGACTTGAGCCCGGCGACGCCGCCCCCGCCTTCACCCTGTCCGACGCCGACGGCAAGGCCGTCTCCCTGGCCGACCACCTCGGCCGCAAGGTCATCGTCTACTTCTACCCCGCCGCACTGACACCCGGCTGCACCAAGCAGGCCTGCGACTTCACCGACAACCTCGACCTGCTGGCCGAGGCGGGCTACGACGTCATCGGGGTCTCCCCCGACAAGCCCGAGAAGCTCGGCAAGTTCCGCGAGAAGGAGCACCTCAAGGTCACCCTGGTGGCCGACCCCGAGAAGGAGGTGCTCCAGGCATACGGGGCCTTCGGCGAGAAGACCATGTACGGCAAGACGGTGACCGGCGTGATCCGCTCCACCTTCGTCGTGGACGAGCAGGGCAAGATCGAGCAGGCCTTTTACAACGTCCGGGCGACCGGCCACGTGGCCAAGCTGATCAAGGACCTGAAGATCTGAGTCTCCAGGCAACGGAAGACCCCGCCGCGCTGTGCACGGCGGGGTCTTCTGCTGGGCTACTACGGCATCGAGCTGTTCATGGTGTTGATCAGCGTGCCGGAGGAGTCGTCACCCTCGAAGGAGAAGGCGAAGATGCCGCCGAGGCCGTTCGTGGAGGCGTACTGGCCGCGCGCGGTGATCGCCTGCGGGGTGTCGCCGGTGAAGAAGTTGGAGCCGTCGTAGATCCAGGAGCTCTGCGTGGTCGCGTCCCAGTGGACCGTCGAGCCGCTGGTCAGGCCCTTGGCCGCCAGCTCCTTCCAGTCGGCGATGCCCGCCTGCTGGGTGTAGGTCTGGGCCGCGCTGGCGCCGGTCGCCGTCTGGTAGAGGCCGTAGTTGCTGCCCGCCGGGACGCCCGTCCAGCCGCGGAAGTAGAACGGCACGCCCAGCACCAGCTTGGAGGCCGGGAAGCCGCCGGTGATGCCGTAGGACGAGTCACCGGTGGTGTAGTCCTTGATGGTCTCGTCGATGTTGTACTTCGCGGTGCCCGGCGCGATCGCCTTGCTCGGGTCGGCGGCGGAGTTGTGCAGCGGGTCCTGGAGGTTGGTCGGACCCGTCGCGTCCCAGGCGCCGTGCATGTCGTAGGTCATCAGGTCGCCGTAGTCCAGGTACTTCGAGATCGCCGCGGGCTGGATCAGCGAGATCTTGTCCTGGCCGGACGGCAGGGCCGCGGTCAGCATGTAGTGCTTGCCGACGGTCGAGCCGTACGCGTCCAGCTCGCTGCGGAACTCGCCCAGCAGCGCGGTGTAGTTGGCGGTGTCGGCGGCCGAGGTGTGGTTGCCGGTGTGGCCGCCCGTCGAGCCCGGGTACTCCCAGTCGATGTCGATGCCGTCGAAGAGCCCGGCCGCGGAGCCGGCGCCGCCCGAGGCGTCACCCGCGATGTTCGTCGGCAGGTTGCCCTTGATGAACATGTCGAGGCACGAGGAGACGAACTTCTTGCGGGACGCGTCGCTGGCGGCGACGTCGGAGAAGAACTTGGAGTAGGTCCAACCGCCGATGGAGAGGTTGATCCGCAGGTTCGGGTACTTCGCCTTCAGCTGACGCAGCTGGTTGAAGTTGCCCTTGATCGGCTGCGACCAGCTGTCCGCCGAGCCGTCGACGCTGACGTCGCCGGTGTACGACTTCTGGTAGTCCGCGAACGCGTCGCCCGCGCCGTCACCCGCGTTCGGGTCGGACTCGTTGGTGGAGTCCGAGGCCTTGACGGTCTCGAAGCAGGTGAGGTTGGTGGGGTCGATGTTCTCGAAGGCGTAGGTGATGACCTTCATGTTCGCAGCCGCGCCCGAGGTGCCCACGTTCTTCGGGTAGTAGGCGTTGCCGTAGATCGACCACTGGTCGAAGTAGGCCGACTTCATCGCGCCCGTCGGCAACGCACCCGTGGTCGCGGCGACCGCGGCGGACTGCGCCGAGGAGTGGCCGTCCTTGTCGTAGCCCTGGACCGTGAAATGGTAGGCGGTGTTCGGCAGCAGCGAGCTGACGGTGACGCTGGTGCCCATCGAGGTCGCGACCAGGTTGGCGCCGTTGTAGACGTAGTAGCCGGGGACGTCGCCGGTCTGCGAACCGTCGGTGGAGGCGGTCCAGGAGAGCGTGACCGCGTTGCCGGTGACCTTGGCGGTGACGCCGGTCGGGGTGGAGACCAGACCGTCGCCGGTCGGCGCGGTACCGCCGCCGCTGGTCGCGCTCGCCGAGGGGCTGGCGGACGCGGAGGCGGACGCGCTCTGGCTCGGGCTGGCGCTCGCGCTCTGGCTGGGGCTCGCCGAGGCCGAGGCCGACGGGCTGCTGCTCGCCGAGGCCGAGGCGCTCGGGCTGGCGCTGGCGCTCGTCGAGGACGCGCTCGCGGACGGGCTGGAGCTGGAACCGGCCGGGCCGGTCAGCGTGATGTCGTCCGCGTAGTAGGTGCCCTGGCCGTACCAGCCGTGCGTGAAGACCTGCACGGAGGTCGTCGACGCGCCGGTGGTGAAGGTCGTCGACAGCTGGGTGTAGCTGCTCGCGCCCGGGGTCCAGTTGCTGGCGTTGACGCCGGTGCCGGTGGCGCCGATGTAGACGTAGTTGCCCTGGACGTAACCGGCCAGCGTGTAGGTGGTGTTCGGCAGGACCGAGACGGTCTGCGTGCACTGCGCGTTGTCGCTGGAGTTGGCCGCGCCCTGGAGGGCGTGGCTGCCGCCGTGGACGGGGGTCGACACGACCGAGTCGAGGGCGGAGCAGGACCAGCCGCTCAGCGTCCCGGTCTCGAAGTCGCCGTTCGTCAGAATGTTGGTGGAGGCCGCGTGGGCCCCAGTGATACCGGCGGCGAGCGCGATCGAGCCGGCCACGAGCGCCGTGGCGGCGGCCATGGCGGTGCTGCGCTTCATCCTCCGCTCCGGCGTCGTCGGGACGGGCAGGGCACGCTGGTGCATGGTGCTACTCCGTGGGTTGTGGGGGTTACCTTGCGGGGTCTTGCCTGGTGGTGCGGGGTGACCACCCGCGCCGGGGTGTGGGGCCTCCCGGCGCGGGTGGGTCTGAACGGCTGATGTGGGGTCAGCCGTTGAACTGGGTGAGGATCTTCGTGAAGTCGTAGGGGTTCTGCGTCACGCTGGAGCAGGCGCCGTCGGCCCAGTTGTGGGCGACGTTCGGGTCGCAGGCGCGGTCGCGGTTGACGTCCCAGTAGGAGAAGGCCGCGGCGTGGTTCGCCTGGACGTAGCCGAGCAGATCGGTGAAGGTCTGCTGGGTGTACAGCTCACTGCCCTGGTCGGTGTGACCGTTCATCAGCTGCACGGACAGGTGCGACCAGGCGGTGGCGGCGCTCCAGCCGTAGAGCGACTCCAGCTGCGCGGCGGTGTCGGCGGCGATGGCCTCGGCCATGGACGTCTGCGTGCCGCTGGTCAGGCCGAAGTCGAAGTCCATCAGGTTGACCCGGTCGATCCGGGCGCCGTTGCTGATGGCCTGCTTGATCTCGTCCTTGCCGGTGTCCGGCAGACCGACGGTGGTGGCCGGGATGGTCAGCGTGACGAGGAGGTTCGGGTTGGCGGCCTCCAACTGCTTGATCGCGCCCCAGCGGACGGCCATGTTGGAGTCGAGAGCGGTGTTCTCCCAGTCGAGGTCGATCCGCTTGAGGCTGTACTTGTTGATGACCTGCTGGTAAGCGGCGGCGAGCGCGGAGCTGCTCCCGCAGGACGAGCCGAGCTCGGTCCCGTTGTAGCCACCGAAGGAGACCGCGACATCGCCGCCGGCGGCGCGGGCCGCGTTGACGTCGGCGAGCACGGCGGTGTCCGACGCCACCGGCGTGGACGTGCTGCCGCCCCAGGCGGGCGTGCAGCCACCGGAGTCGAGGACGAAGGCGAGGTTGAACTGGTTCTCACCGGAGCCCGCGATGATGTCCGATATGGACTGCGGGGAGTTCTCCAGCGGCATGAAGTAGACGGGGTGGTGGAAGCCCGTGTCCGCGGGCGGCGTCACCGTGCTGCTCGGGCTCGGGCTGGCGCTCGGGCTGGAACTGGCACTCGGGCTGCTGCTCGCACTTGCACTTGCACTCGCGCTCGCACTGGGCGACGGCGTCCCGCCACCACTGGGCGCCGGACCGGTCAGTGTCAGCGAGTCTGCGCCGAACGTCCCCTGGCCGTACCAGCCGTGGACCCAGACGGTCACCGAGGTGGTGTTCGCGCCGGTCGTGAAGCTGGTCGACAGCGTCTGCCACGTGCTCGCGCCGGGCGTCCAGTTGGAGGTGTCGGTGGTGCCGGTGCCGGTGTCGCCGAGGTAGACGTAGTTGCCCTCGACCTGGCCGGAGAGCGTGTAGCTGGAGTTGGGCAGCACTGCGACGGTCTGCGAACACTCCGCGAAGTCCTGCCCGGCGGGGGTCCCGGACAGGGCGTACGAGCCGGCCGCGACCGGACTGGTCACGACCTTGTCATTGGCGGAACAGGACCAGCCGCTCAGCGTCCCTGTCTCAAAGCCGCCGTTCACCAACAACTGCGCGCTCGCCGCCTGCGCCGCGCCACCGGAGAGCGCCAGCCCTCCGACTCCCAGCAGCCCGGCGGTACACGCCGCGAGCACTGCCTTCACCCGTGTGGGGTTCCTGTCGTCCATACCTGCTGCCTCCGCGAGGGACGTCGTCTTCGTACGCCGGCCAAACCCGTGCAGATCCACACCCCCGCCTCCCCAGGCCCCCACACGAACTCCCGGGTAACAGTTGCGCATGGCATAAATTGGCCTGGACCAACCCCCACCGTCAAGACCCCATTTGGCAACGTGTCACTTAAGGACGCTTAAGGTTTGCCAAATGGGCAGCTCACGGCCACCAGGGCGAAAACTGGCCTAGTCCTATTGGTCTCAACCACATGCCCAACTCAAGTCGCTTGAGCGGTGTCCGACACGCATCTACGATGTATGACATGGCCGAGGGAGCACTTCAGCGGGCCGCCGATGCGGGCACCCTCCACCTGGACGCACTCGATCACGCACCCACCGCCGCTCGGCTCAGCCCTCACCGAGCTGCGCGACGCAGAGGATGAGCGTTCGGAGTCCCTGAGCCTCGACTTCGCGCTTGGGAGTCAGCCGAGTCCGATCCGTGACTCACATCACAGATCCCCATAGCGACCCACCCGTTCGCCTCTCGTTGTTCCGTACGAGAACGGATCGGATGCGGCGAGCGAGAGGGCATCGGATCTTCCCCTCGCTTCGAAGGGGGTGGACCATGGCGAACCGTGTGCCCTACACGCGAGAGCGTCTGACGGCGGCCGTTGCTGAAGGCGGCGAGATCGATGACATGCTGCGCCGCCTGGGCAAGGAGCCGAATCGGGACACGCGGCGATACCTGCGCAAGCGACTGTTGGCCTTCGGACTCCTGGCACCGCAGCGTCGTCTGGCCTCCGTCTACACCCCGGAAATGCTCGCCGAAGCGGCGGCAGCCTCGGTCAGCTTTGCGGGGGTCGTGCGCTTCCTGCAGCTACGACAGGCAGGCGGCACCCAGGCCCACATCGCCAGGCGCATTCGCGCCTGCGGGATCGACATCGGCCACTTCACCGGCCAAGCGCACAACAAGGGTCAGCGGCGACCCAAGCTGACCCCCGCGCAGATCTTGACCCAGCGACCGTCGAACGCGAAGCGTGTCCCCGGCTGTCGCCTACGTCAGGCATTGCGCGAGCTTGGGCGCCTGGACGTGTGCGCTGAATGCGGCACCGGTCCCATCTGGCGCGGGAAGCCGCTGTCCCTCGAAGTCGATCACATCAACGGCGACTGGTCCGACAACCGCATCGAGAACCTGCGCATCCTCTGCCCCAACTGCCATGCGATCACGGATACGGACTGCGGTCGCAACAAGCGGCGGACCATGGAGACGACCAGCCACACACTTGAGTAACATGGCCCTTTAGGCGGCTGTGGCGAAGCAGGCAGACGCGCCAGACTTAGGATCTGGTGGTGGAGACACCGTGAGGGTTCGAATCCCTTCAGCCGCACAAGGGCTTTTGCCTTGGAAATGAAGGTCCGCTCCGGATTAATCGGAGCGGACCTTCATCGTTCACGACAGCCGGCGTCAGCCCAGCAGCTCGCGGAGCGCGGGCGCCAAGGCGCGGAACGCCTCGCCGCGGTGGCTGATGGCGTTCTTCTGGTCCGGGGTCAGTTCCGCGCAGGTGACGGAGTAGCCGTCCGGCTGGAGGATCGGGTCGTAGCCGAAGCCGCCCGAGCCGGTGGGCTCGAAGCGGAGGGTGCCGCGCAGTTGGCCCTCGGCCACGCGTTCCGTGCCGTCCGGCAACGCCAGCGCCGCCGCGCAGGCGAAGTGCGCGGCACGGTGGGGGTCGGCGATGTCCGCGAGCTGGGCGAGCAGCAGCTCCAGGTTCGCGCGGTCGTCGCCGTGGCGGCCGGCCCAGCGGGCGGAGAAGATGCCCGGGGCTCCGCCGAGCACGTCCACGCAGAGGCCGGAGTCGTCCGCGACCGCGGGGAGCCCCGTCGCGCGCGCCAGCGCGTGCGCCTTGAGGAGGGCGTTCTCCGCGAACGTCACGCCCGTCTCGGCCACGTCGGGGATCTCGGGGAACGCGTCCGCGCCGACCAGGTCGACCTCCACGCCCGCCGCACCGAGGATCGCCCGCAGCTCGCCCACCTTGTGGGCGTTGCGGGTGGCCAGGATCAGCTTCTGCATCGCGATCGCCGCCTCAGCCCTCGAGGACCTTGCGCTGGATCGCGTCCAGCTCGGCGCAGCCGAGCTGGCCGAGGTCCAGCAGCTGGTTCAGCAGGTCGCGGTCGAAGGGCGCGCCCTCCGCCGTGCCCTGGACCTCGACGAAACGGCCGTCGCCGGTGCAGACAATGTTCATGTCGGTCTCGGCGCGGACGTCCTCCTCGTAGCAGAGGTCCGTCATCGGCACGCCGCCCACGATGCCGACGCTGACCGCCGCCACGGAGCCAACGATCGGCTCGGCCTTCGCGCGCGTGATCTTCTTCTCCTGCGCCCAGCGCACCGCGTCGACCAGCGCGACGTACGCGCCGGTGATCGCTGCCGTACGGGTGCCGCCGTCCGCCTGGAGCACGTCGCAGTCGAGCGCGATCGTGTTCTCCGACAGCGCGCGCAGGTCGATGACGCCGCGCAGCGAGCGCCCGATCAGGCGGCTGATCTCGTGCGTCCGCCCGCCGATCTTGCCGCGCACGGACTCGCGGTCGCTGCGGGTGTTCGTGGAGCGCGGCAGCATCGCGTACTCCGCGGTCACCCACCCCTCGCCGCTGCCGCGCCGCCAGCGCGGCACGCCTTCGGTGACGCTGGCGGTGCAGAGCACCTTGGTGTCGCCGAAGGAGACGAGGACAGAACCCTCGGCGTGCTTGCTCCATCCGCGTTCGATGGTGATGGGGCGGAGCTGTTCGGAGCTGCGGCCGTCGATACGAGTCATGCCCTCGACCCTACCGAAAGCACCGATACGTCACGGACGGCCCGCGCGGCATGGCGCGGGCCGTCCGTGGTGCCCCTCGCGAGGGCGGTCAGCCGATGGAGCCGGACGGAGAATCCGTCACTCCATCATGTCTTCGATGTCGGCGGCGATCGGGTCCGCGTCCGTGCCGATGACGACCTGGATCGCGGTGCCCATCTTGACGACGCCGTGTGCCCCCGCGGCCTTCAGCGCGGCCTCATCGACGAGGGAGGAGTCCTTCACCTCGGTGCGCAGGCGGGTGATGCAGCCCTCGACCTCTTCGATGTTGTCGATGCCGCCGAGTCCCGCGACGATCTTCTCAGCCTTGCTGGCCATCTGGTTCTCCTGTTCTAACCGGGACACCCAGTCTTATGGCAGTTATCCCGAGATGTCACGTTAACGCACAAATGGCCCAACTTCGCGAGCGAAGATCTAAAAGCGGCCTAAGGATGTGCACTACGGGGCACACCTCACACCTAACTGGTCTACACCAATCACCCGGGCAGGCCAAAAACAGGAGGGGAAGAGGGGGACCCGACTCCGCCCACGAGAAACAGGGAGAAGTCGAGATGAGTACGGCGCAAGCCACCGCGGGCCCATCCGCCTGGCAGACGTTCTACAGCGGCATGCAGAAGATGGGCCGAAGTCTTCAGCTCCCGGTAGCAGCCCTCCCGGCGGCCGGCCTGTTGAACGCGCTCGGCCAGGACGACGTGTTCGGCAAAACCGGTCTCGGCTGGGACAACGTCGCCAAGGTCTTCAATGCAGCCGGCGGCGCGCTGCTCAACGCCTACATCGGCCTGCCGCTTCTGTTCTGCATCGGCGTGGCCATCGGCATGGCGAAGAAGGCGGACGGCTCCACCGCGCTCGCGGCGGTAGCCGGATTCCTCGTCTACCGCGCCGTCCTGGACGCCTTCCCGACCAAGGAGAGCCTGGCCGCGCACCTCCCCTACCCCGGCCAGAATCCCGGTGTGCTGGGCGGCATCCTGCTGGGCCTGATCACCGGCTTCCTGTGGCAGCGCTTCCACCGCACCAAGCTGCCCGACTGGCTCGGCTTCTTCAACGGCCGCCGCCTCGTCCCCATCATCATGGCCGGCGTCGGGCTCGCCCTCGCGGTCATCTTCGTCAACCTGTGGCCGCCGATCGGCTCCGGACTCAACAGCTTCAGCAACTGGCTTACCAGCCTGGGTTGGTTCGGCTCCGGCATCTTCGGCGTGGCCAACCGCCTGCTTCTGGTGATCGGCATGCACCAGCTGCTCAACACCTACGTGTGGTTCCAGTACGGCACCTGGCACTACCAGGGGCAGACCTACCAGGGAGACATCCCGCGCTTCCTGCACCACGATCCGAGCGCGGGCATCTTCACCACCGGCTTCTTCCCGATCATGATGTTCGCCCTCCCCGCCGCCGCCCTGGCGATGGCGCACTGCGCCCGCCCGGAGCGCCGCAAGGAAGTGACCGGGATGATGATCTCCCTCGGTCTGACCTCCCTCATCACCGGCGTCACCGAGCCGATCGAGTTCTCCTTCGCCTACCTCGCCCCGGCGCTCTACGGTCTTCACGCACTGCTGACCGGTTGTTCCATGGCGATCACCTGGGCACTCGGCGTCCATGACGGCTTCAGCTTCTCGGCCGGCCTGATCGACTACGGGCTCAACTGGAGCCTCGCTACCAAACCCTGGATCATCCTCCCGGTCGGCGTGGTGTTCGCCGTCGTCTACTACGCGCTTTTCCGCTTCGTCATCACCAGGTTCGACCTGAAGACGCCCGGCCGCGAGCCCGAGGACGAAGACACCGAGGTCGGCATCACGAAGGACTGACCGAGCACGTCGCGCAGTCCCGCGCAAGGGTCCCTGGGAATCACTTCCCCGGGACCCTTGTCACGTTCCGCGCGGACCGCCGCCCCGAAGTTGATAACGATGGGCGGATCTACCCCGGAATCCCCTACTCGCCGCTTATTCACCTTGATAGGACAGGTCTAGACCACGCCGCCGTGGCCCGACCGATCCGCACCCAAGGGGAACCATGAGCGCGACCACCGCACCTCCCGAACTGAGCGCCAAGCCCGAGCCCGGGCCCAAGCCCGGCGCCGGTCTGCTCCAGGGCATGCAGAAGATCGGCCGCAGCCTCCAGCTGCCGGTCGCCGTGCTGCCCGCCGCAGGCATCCTGATGCGGTTGGGCCAGGAGGACGTCTTCGGCGCGAAGGGTCTGCACTGGGGCAGGGTCGCCGACGTGTTCAGTGCCGCCGGTGGCGCGCTCTTCGACAACCTGCCGCTGCTCTTCTGCGTCGGCGTCGCGATCGGCTTCGCCAAGAAGGCGGACGGCTCCACCGCGCTCGCCGCGCTCGTCGGCTACCTGGTCTTCAAGAACGTGCTGACGGTCTTCCCCATGGCCGGTACGGTCACCGCGGCGCTGCCGGCCGGCAAGCCGCAGGACCCGGGGGTCCTCGGCGGCATCGTGGTCGGTCTGCTCTCGGCCATCCTGTGGCAGAAGTACCACCGCACCAAGCTGGTCGACTGGCTCGGCTTCTTCAACGGCCGCCGCCTCGTCCCGATCATCATGGCCTTCGTCGGCACGATCCTCGGCGTGGTGTTCGGTCTGGCCTGGGGCCCGATCGGCAGCGGCCTGGAGCACTTCGGCAGCTGGCTGACCGGTCTCGGCGCGCTCGGGGCGGGCATCTTCGGCGTCACGAACCGCCTGCTCATCCCGGTCGGCATGCACCAGTTCCTGAACACCTTCTTCCAGCAGACGGTCGGCTCCTACACCGATGCCCACGGCAAGGTCTGGCACGGCGAGATCCCGCGCTTCATGCACGGCGACCCGACGGCGGGTCAGTTCCTCACCGGGTTCTTCCCGATCATGATGTTCGCCCTCCCCGCGGCCGCCCTCGCGATCGCGCACTGCGCCCGCCCGGAGCGCCGCAAGGCGGTGACGGGCATGATGGTCTCCGTCGGTCTGACCGCGTTCGTCACCGGCGTGACGGAGCCGATCGAGTTCTCCTTCATGTTCATCGCCCCGGTCCTCTACGGCATCCACGCGCTGCTGACCGGCGTCTCGATGGCGGTCACCTGGGCCATGGGCGTCCACGACGGGTTCACCTTCTCCGCCGGTCTGATCGATTACGGGCTCAACTGGAGCCTGGCCACCAAGCCCTGGATGATCATCCCGATCGGGCTGGTCTTCGCGGTGATCTACTACGCGCTCTTCCGCTTCGCGATCACGAAGTTCAACCTGCAGACCCCCGGCCGCGAGCCCGAGGGCGAGATCGAGGACGTCACCAAGGCGTAAACGGAGGCCAGCGCTCCGAAACATCACAACTCCGACACGGAGGGGCCTCGGTCCATAAAGCCGTGCTAAGAATGGTCTACACCACATGGTCTAAACCACTGTGGTGTAGACCATTCTTATCGTTAGGGAACACCATGAGCGCAACCACCGCCGGCACGGTGGCCCCCGCAAAGAAGCGGGGCGCGGGCCCCCTCCAAGGCCTCCAGAAGCTCGGCCGCAGCCTCCAGCTGCCGATCGCCGTCCTCCCGGCGGCGGGCATCCTGCTCCGTCTCGGCCAGGACGACGTCTTCGGCCCCAAGGGTCTGCACTGGGGCAAGGTCGCCGCCGTCTTCGCCGCCGCCGGACACGGCGTCTTCGACAACATGCCGCTGCTCTTCTGCATCGGCGTGGCCATCGGCTTCGCCAAGAAGGCGGACGGCTCCACCGCGCTCGCCGCGATGGTCGGCTACCTGGTGTTCAAGCAGGTTCTGACCGTCTTCCCGCAGGCCGGCACCGTCACCGCCGCTCTCCCTGACGGCAAGCCGCAGGATCCCGGCGTCCTGGGCGGCATCGTGATCGGCCTGCTGGCCGCCGTGCTGTGGCAGAAGTACCACCGGACCAAGCTGGTCGACTGGCTCGGCTTCTTCAACGGCCGCCGCCTCGTCCCGATCCAGATGGCCTTCGTCGGCACCCTGGTCGGCGTGGTCTTCGGTCTGATCTGGGGCCCGGTCGGTTCCCAGCTGGACCACTTCTCCAACTGGCTGATCGGCCTCGGCCCGCTGGGCGCCGGGATCTTCGGCTTCGTCAACCGCCTGCTGCTGCCGATCGGCATGCACCAGTTCGTGAACACCTTCTTCTGGCAGCAGGTCGGCACCTATCACGGTGTCCACGGCGACCTGAACCGCTTCTTCGCGGGCGACCCGAGCGCCGGTCAGTTCATGGGCGGCTTCTACCCGATCATGATGTTCGGCCTCCCGGCCGCCGCGCTGGCGATCGTGCACACCGCGCGCCCGGAGCGCCGCAAGGTCGTCGCGGGCATGATGCTGTCGGTCGCGCTGACCGCCTTCGTGACCGGCGTGACCGAGCCGATCGAGTTCGCGTTCATGTTCATCGCGCCGGTGCTCTTCGTGATCCACGCGCTGCTGACCGGTGTCTCCATGGCGGTCACCTGGGCGCTGGGCGTCCACCACGGCTTCACCTTCTCGGCGGGCCTGCTGGACTACGTGCTCAACTGGAACCTCGCCACCAAGCCGTGGCTGATCATCCCGATCGGCCTGGTCTTCGCGGCGGTCTACTACACCGTGTTCCGCTTCGCCATCGTGAAGTTCAACCTCACCACCCCGGGCCGTGAACCCGAGGAGCAGATCGAGGACGTGACGAAGGCCTGACGGCCTGAAGGACCGGGACGTAACACCCCGTCAGAGTTCGTACAGCGCGCCCGGTCGAGCCAGCTCGACCGGGCCGTCGTATGCCTCGGCCGCGTCCAGCGCGTTGCGCTGCGGGTCCGTCCACGGGGGGATGTGCGTCAGCACAAGACGGCCGACGCCGGCGCGCGCCGCCAGCTCGCCGGCCTGGCGGCCGTTGAGGTGCACGTCGACGTACTCCTCCTTGCCGTGCGTGTACGCGGCCTCGGAGAGCAGCAGGTCGGTGCCCTCGGCGAGGGTGACCAGTTGCTCGCAGGGGCCGGTGTCGCCGGTGTAGACGAACGAGCTCCCGCCGTGTGCGATCCGGAAGCCGTATGCCTCGACCGGGTGGGCGACGCGCACGGCCGTGATCGTCAGCGGGCCCAGCTCGAAGCTGCCCTCGCGCAGGGTGTGGAAGTCGAAGACCTCCTTCATCCCCGGGTGCTCGTCCATGTCGTACGCGCGCGCCAGCCGCTCGGCCGTGCCGGCCGGGCCGAAGACCGGCACCGGGTCCGGGCAGCCCTCGACGCGGTAGTTGCGGGCGACGTAGTACGCGCACATGTCCACGCA
Organism: Streptacidiphilus sp. MAP12-20; assembly: GCF_041262525.1. Lineage (NCBI taxonomy): Bacteria > Bacillati > Actinomycetota > Actinomycetes > Kitasatosporales > Streptomycetaceae > Streptacidiphilus > Streptacidiphilus sp. MAP12-20. Next base: position 98,626 of record NZ_JBGCCK010000016.1, on the reverse strand, counting down.
GTGGTCCGCGTGCAGATGGCTCAGCAGGACCGCGTCGACGTCGTAGAGCCCGGTGTACTTCTGCAGCGCACCGAGCGCGCCGTTGCCCAGGTCGACCACGAGCCGGAAGCCGTCCGCCTCGACCAGGTAGCAGGAGCAGGGCGAGTCAGCCGAGGGAAAGCTCCCGGAGCTCCCCACCACCGTCAGTTCCATGCCGCGCCCTCCGCGTGCTCACACACACGGCACCATTGCCGTGAGGTCGTGAGTTCGTGAGGTTCGAGAGTAAGGCGGCAGCGGGCTCGCGCTCCCGCCCACGGGGCCGGTTGTGGTCGGAATCACCAGGACGAGGGGGCCCGTCGGCGGCCTCACTCGCGGTTGTGCGGGCGGCGTCGCACCCATGCTCGGATCGTGTCGGCGTACCAGCGTGGTTGACCGAACGAGGTGACCACGTCGGGGGCGGGGAGAATGCCCTGGCGTCGGTAGGACTTGACGGTCTCCGGCTTGACGCCGATGTGCGCGGCGATCTCTCGGTAGGACCACAGGTCAGCGGAGCTCATGGGGGGCCTCCTCCGTCGGGCGCGGAAACTGCTGGAATCCAGCGTTTTCCGGCCCAACGAGGGGAAGCTCCCGCCATCGGTGCCTGTGGGCGTTCTGTGACGGTTTCGAGGCGGGAAACGGATAAAGAATCCCGGTTCGGCACTGTCTCTTCGAGAAGGGGGCGCTACGCCCAGAGCTGGCCCTGGAGTGCCTCGACGGCTTCTTCCGTCGTCTCTGCGGTGTAGATGCCGGTCGACAGGTACTTCCAGCCGCCGTCGGCGACGACGAAGACCACGTCCGCCCGCTCCCCCGCCTGCGCGGCCTTGCGCGCGACGCCGATCGCCGCGTGCAGGATCGCCCCGGTGGAGACGCCCGCGAAGATGCCCTCCAGCTGCAGCAGCTCGCGGGTGCGGCGCACGGCGTCGGCCGAGCCGACGGAGAAGCGCGTCGTCAGCACCTGGGCGTCGTAGAGCTCGGGGACGAAGCCCTCGTCGAGGTTGCGCAGGCCGTAGACCAGGTCGTCGTAGCGCGGCTCGGCGGCGACGATCTGCACGCCGGGGACCTTCTCGCGCAGGAATCGGCCGACGCCCATCAGCGTGCCGGTGGTGCCCAGCCCGGCGACGAAGTGGGTGACGGTCGGCAGGTCGGCCAGGATCTCCGGGCCGGTGCCGGCGTAGTGCGCGCCCGCGTTGTCGGGGTTGCCGTACTGGTAGAGCATCACCCAGTCCGGGTGCTCCGCCGCCAGCTCCTTCGCGACGCGGACGGCGGTGTTGGAGCCGCCCGCCGCCGGGGACGGGATGACCTCGGCGCCCCACATGCGCAGCAGCTCGCGCCGCTCCTCGCTGGTGTTCTCCGGCATCACGCAGACCATGCGGTAGCCCTTGAGCTTGGCCGCCATCGCCAGCGAGATCCCGGTGTTGCCGCTGGTGGGCTCCAGGATCGTGCAGCCGGGGGTGAGCCGGCCGTCCGCCTCGGCGCGCTCGATCATGTGCAGCGCGGGACGGTCCTTGATCGAACCGGTCGGGTTGCGGTCTTCCAGCTTCGCCCACAGGCGTACGACACCCGCCTCGTTGCCCGGCACGCCCGCGCTGATGCGCGGCAGGCCGACGAGGGGGGTGTTGCCGACGGCTTCGAGGGGGGTGTCGTACTTCATCTCAGCGCGCGCCGCCCGCGACGGCGGGCAGGATCGTCACGTTGTCGCCCGCGGCGAGGGCGGTGTTGATGCCGGCCAGGAAGCGGACGTCCTCGTCGTTCAGGTAGACGTTGACGAAGCGGCGCAGCTCGCCGGCGTCGACGAGGCGCTCGCGCAGGCCGGGGTGGCGGGCGTCGAGGTCGCTGAAGAGGGCGTCCAGGGTGTCGCCGCTGCCCTCGACGGCCTTGGCGCCGTCGGTGTAGGTGCGGAGGATGGTCGGGATGCGGACCTCGATGGCCATGGCTGCACTCCAGGGTGGGCTCGTGGGAGAAGACGAAAGCAGGCAGGAGGCGTCGCGCGGCGCGGGGCGCGCGGCGGGATTGTGTTGCGGCGCGTTACGGAGGGTGGCGGCTGCGGCAGGCTCAGACGGCGCGACAGATGGCGCTGGCAAGGCGGCACAGGTCGACGTGCAGCCGCGCCACGAGGCGGATGCCGGGCGCGTGAGTGCTCATGTCGACGGAACGCATGGGGTCATCGTATAGATTCCCGCCCCCGAAAGGGGATCCCTGTCCCACTGGACGGACGTTTTCGTCTCGCATACCGAAAACGCGAGGGGCCCGACGCGCCGCGCCGGGCCCCTCCGTCGGCCTCACGCGGCGGCGTCGACGACCTCGACGTCTTCCTCTGTGATCACGCCGTCCACAATGCGGAACGAACGGAACTGGAACGGACCCTCGTCGTTGCCGCAGTCGGCGGTGGAGACGAGTACGTAGTGGGCGTTCGGCTCGGACGCGTAGGAGACGTCGGTCCGCGAGGGGTACGCCTCGGTGGCCGTGTGCGAGTGGTAGATCACGACGGGCTCCTCGTCGCGATCGTCCATCTCCCGGTAGAGCTTGAGCAGGTCACCCGAGTCGAACTCGTAGAAGGTGGGCGAGCGCGCGGCGTTGAGCATGGGGATGAATCGCTCCGGCCGCCCGCTGCCTGCCGGCCCGGCGATCACGCCACAGGCCTCATCGGGGTGATCGGCCCGGGCGTGGGCGACGATCGCGTCATGCAGTTCGCGGGTGATGGTCAGCATGGCCTTAAGAATAGGCAGCCGAGAAGTTGCACTCTCCAGGGGCGCGGGGAACTGCGCGAGCAACCACCCGGTGCGGATGGACCTGCGCGTTCGGATCAGCAGCTACGTGGGTGGCTTGTCGCGCAGTTCCTCGCGCCCCCAGATAGTGCAACGAACCCCAGTCAGCTCATCAAAACGTCGAGCAGCGATTCCTGGAGCCCTCCGAGCCACAGGTACGCCATCACCAAGGGCTTGCGCTCGTCCTCGTCCGGCAAGGAGTAGAGCGAGTCGTCGTCCTCGTCCACCTCCAGCCGGCTGCCCAGCGTGAGGCGCAAGTCGTTCAGCGCGCCCAGCGCGCGCCCGCAGCCCGCCGCGTCGAGCTTGATCACCGGCCGCCCGCGCCGGTCAAGCTCCGCGCCGTCCAGCGCGCGGACCAGGGCGAGCGCGTCGTCGCGCTTGCGCGCGCGCAGGTCGTTCTCGGTGAAGCGGCGGAACTCCGCCGACTGCTCGTCCGCGTCCGGGCCCGAGGCGTACGCGTCGGGGAAGAGGCGCGCGAGAGCCGGGTCGGTGGGGGCCTCGCTCGGGCCCTCCGCGAACAGCGCAGCCAGCGGATCGTAGTCCGCGGCGGACTCGTCGCCGGCCGGTCCCGGGCCGATCAGTTCCAGCATCTGCACGACCAGACTGCGCAGAATGGAGGCCTCGACCGGGTCGAGGGTGAGCTGCGCGCCGCCACCGTGGGCGCGCTTGAACAGACCGGTCATCGATCGCCCGTCACTTGTCGTGCTGCAACGTGGCCCACAGCCCGTAACCGTGCATCGCCTGGACGTCCCGCTCCATCTCCTCGCGGGTACCGCTGGAGACCGTGGCACGCCCCTTGTGGTGCACGTCGAGCATCAGCTGACGGGCCTTCTCCTTGGGGTAGCCGAAGTACGCCTGGAAGACGTAGACGACGTAGGACATCAAGTTAACAGGGTCGTTGTGGACGATCGTCACCCACGGCACGTCGGGGTCGGGCACCTCGAAGGGCGCCGATTCCGACTCCGTGCGCTCGATCTCCACCGGCGCGACGCTCACGGCTGGCACTCCTCTTCGATCCGCTGATGCACCCACCATGCTGCCATCCGGGCGATCGTGAAGCGATCCGGGGGCCGTCCGGGTGATCATCGTCGGGAGAAATCGTCAAAGTGACGAGTATTCGCGGTACGATGATGTGCATGGATGCTGCACCGGCGTCGACCGCCCTGCTGACCGACCGCTACGAGCTCACCATGCTCCAGGCCGCACTGCGCAGCGGCGCGGCGCATCGGCACTCGGTTTTCGAGGTGTTCACCCGTCGGCTGCCCGAGGGTCGCCGCTACGGCGTGACCGCCGGGACCGGCCGGGTACTGGACGCGGTCGAGAACTTCCGCTTCACCACGCCCCAGCTGGACTGGCTGGCCGACCAGCGCGTCGTCGACGAGGACACGCTGCGCTGGCTCGCGGACTACCGCTTCACGGGCAACATCCGCGGCTACGGCGAGGGCGAGTGCTACTTCCCCGGCTCGCCGCTGCTCGTGGTCGAGGGCAGCTTCGCCGAGGCGGTGATCCTGGAGACGACGATCCTGTCGATCCTCAACCACGACTCGGCCATCGCCGCGGCCGCCTCCCGGATGTCCGCGTCCGCCGGGGACCGGCCGATGATCGAGATGGGCGCCCGGCGCACCCATGAGGCCGCCGCCGTCTCCGCCGCGCGCGCCGCGTACGTCGCGGGCTTCGGCAGCACCTCCGACCTGCAGGCCGGCTTCCAGTACGGGATCCCGACCAGCGGCACCGCCGCCCACGCGTTCACCCTGCTGCACGACACCGAGCGGGACGCCTTCACCGCGCAGATCGAGTCGATGGGCCGTGGCACCACCCTCCTGATCGACACCTACGACGTGGGCGAGGCCGTCCGCACCGCGCTCGAGGTGGCCGGCCCCGACCTGGGCGCGGTCCGGATCGACTCCGGCGACCTGCTGATGCTGGCCCACCGGGTCCGACGCCAGCTGGACGAGCTGGGCGCGGTCAAGACCCGGATCGTGGTCACCAGCGACCTGGACGAATACGCCATCGCCGCGCTCGCCTCGGCCCCCGTGGACGCCTACGGCGTCGGCACCTCGCTGGTCACGGGCAGCGGGCAGCCGACCTGCTCGATGGTCTACAAGCTGGTCGCGCGCGGCACGTCCACCGACCCGGACTCGCCGCTGGTGCCGGTCGCCAAGCGCTCGGCCGGCGCGAAGGCGAGCCGGGGCGGCCGCAAGTGGGCCGCGCGGCGGCTGGACGCGGAGGCAGTGGCGGAGGCCGAGGTCGTCGGCACCGGTGAGGTGCCCGGCACCCTGCGGGAGAGCCTGCTCCATCGGGAGCTGGTCAGGGAGGGCGAGATCGTCGGTCGCGAGCCGCTGGCCGAGGCACGCGTCAGGCATCTCCGCTCACGCGGCCAACTTCCACTGTCGGCAACACAGTTGTCGAAGGGCGACCCGGTCATCCCGACCGAGTACCTGGAGGGCTGAGCGGGGGGCGGTCGCGGCGCGTGTCAAGCGGTACTCGCTACCTCTCGCGCAACACCCCGCCCCTCCCTACGCTGCTTGCAACAGACTGCGACACCGTGAAGACATCGCGTCGAGGAGAGTCACCGCCATGCACCGCGCACTGATCATCGTGGACGTGCAGAACGACTTCTGCGAGGGCGGCAGCCTGCCCGTCGCCGGGGGCGCGGAGGTGGCTGCCGCGATCACCGATCTCGTGGCCGAGAGCACGTCCGGCTACGACCACGTGATCGCCACCCGCGACCACCACATCGACCCCGGTCCGCACTTCTCCGCCCATCCGGACTTCCGCGACAGCTGGCCGGTGCACTGCGTCGCCGGCACCGAGGGCGTCGGCTTCCATCCGAACTTCGCTCCGTCCGTCACCTCGGGCGCGGTCGAGGCCGTCTTCGACAAGGGCGCGCGAGCGGCGGCGTACAGCGGCTTCGAGGGCGTCAACGAGAACGGCGTCGGGCTGGGCGACTGGCTGCGGGCCCACGCCGTGTCCGAGGTCGACGTCGTGGGCATCGCGACCGACCACTGCGTGAAGGCGACCGCGCTGGACGCGGCGCGCGAGGGGTTCACCACCCGCGTGCTGCTGGATCTGACGGCAGGTGTGGCGAAGACCACGACGGAGACCGCGTTGATCCAACTGCGGGAGGCCGGGGTGGCCTTGACCGGGACTCCAGTGGTTCTGGCGGGCTGATCGGAGAGGATTTCGACGCGGGTCCGAACGAGGTCTCGTGATCCCGTGCGCCCCCCTGTGCTCCGGGTGCTGAGGTTAGCCTGGGCTGACCGGCACATGCACGGGGTATCTGCCGTACGAACAGCTTTGTCCCCGCTCGACCCTCCCCCGGCGGGCCCCGATTGTTCCGTGGCGTGGCCCGCAGTCCCGAAGCGAAGGACGGAACAGCCATGCCACGACTGACCCCCTCTCAGCTGGGCCTCGGCACGCTCGCCGTGGTCGGCCCGACGGTCGCCCTGCTGGCCCTCTCCGGCGCGCAGGGCGTGCTCACGATCACCCTGCTCGTCCTGGTCGGCCTCACCCTCGGCACCTTCGCCGCGACGCGGCGCGGAAGGACGCGGGTCCCGGCCGGCTCCCGCGTCGTCGCGCAGGGCAGCCCGCCTGCGGTCGAGTCCATCCCGGAACGCGAGCGGGTCAATCACTGACCCGAGCGAACTCGAACAGACGGCGCGGCGCCCCCTGCCCGGGGCGCCGCGCCGTGTCCGTGGGGTACCGATGGTCTGGCGTCGGCTCAGATCGCGTCGACGACGACAGTCTTGGCGGCCTTGTCGTGCAGGCACTGCCGGTACGGCTGGTCCCAGGTGCACCAGAGGGCGTCCACGATCTGCCAGCCACAGCAGAGGATGGCGGGCAGGTCCCACACCGCCGCCCGCGTCCACCCGCTCTTCTCGGTCGGCGCGGAGCCGTCGGCGAGGTTCGCGACACGGATCTTCATGACCTTCTTGCCGACGGTCTGTCCACCGGCACGCGTCAGCATCAGGCCCTCGTAGAGGAAGGCCGCGAACAGCGACACCACCTGGGCCATCACGCTCAGGCCCTGGCGGTCGTGGCTGTTGGCCACGGCCGCGATGATCGACAGCGGGACGGCGACGATCAGCAGGATCAGGTAGTCGATGATCCGCGCGAGGAGCCGCTTGCCCAAGGCGGCGAGCGGCGGCATGCCGAGGGCCGTGTCCGTCGGGCCGGGAGCGCTGTAGTAGGGCTGGCCGCCTCCCCCGCCCTGCGCGGCATACGGGTTGGCGTAGGGGTCCGCCGGCGGACTGTCGTACGGGGAGCCTCCGTACGGTGAACCGCCCGAGCTCGGCCGGTCCTTGTCGAAGGAGGGCGGCGTCGGCTCGCCCGCGGGCTCAGGTGTCGTCATAGACAGGAGTCAAGCATTCCGATTGCACGGTTTGTCGGATCTTGGGGCGTTTCCTGATGATTGACTGGCCGCCCGCTCGCGTCAGCGCTTGGCCACGAAGGTGCGGGACAGCTTGTCGTGCCAGCTCTGACGCAGACGCCGGTCGGCGGCGCAGGGGACCAGCTCCAGAACGCCGACGAGGAGGAAGACGAAGGTCTGGCACAGAGCGGTGCGGAGGAGGGCGCTGCCGAGGGACGGGCGGGCCTTCGTCCGGGCGTCGAGCACGGTGAGCCCGAAGCTCGCCTTGCCCAGCGTCCGGCCCCAGACGGCGGTGGGGATCGCCTCGTAGAGCACGCCGACGGCGAGCAGCGCGCCGAGCAGGATGCCGGCGTCCGCGAGCACGGTTCCGTCGACGAGCCAGACCGTCTGCGGGACGCCGCTGGCGCGGGCCAGGTCGATCCGCGCCTGCAGATGGGCGACGACCCGCTGTACGAGCACGACGCCGAGCACGCCGACGAGCGCGTACGCCACCAGCGTGTCGATGAGCCTCGCCCCGATCCGCGGCCCGAGCAGCGCGGGCCTCACGGCCCGCTGCCGCCGCGGCCCCGCGCCGCCGCGGGCGCCGACCCCTGCGGACGATCGCGACGAGCCGCCGGGCTCCCTCTCGCTCTGCGTCGCGGCGCCGCCCGCCGGAGGCGCGCCGTTCAGCGACGGAGCCCTGTCCTCTGCCCAACCCGGGCGGGGAGCGGAGGTGCCAGGGGCGACACCGACCCCAGGCGCCGACCGGGCTTCACCGTCCGCCCACCCAGCGGCCGTCCGCCGCTCGCTGGGCGCAGCAGCACCGCCCGCGCCGGAGGCGTGCAGGCCCTCGGCAACTCCAGGACCCGCGCGATGCCCGGCGGCACCAGGGCCAGCCAGACCGGCTCCCGGTGCCCCCTGCGCAGCACCGTCCGCCCACCCGACAGCCGCCCGCCCCGCGCCGGCCGCGGACGCGGGGGCACGATACGAGGCACCGGGCCCCGCCGCGCCAACTTCACTGCCCGACCCGGCGGCGCCGAAGGCCGGCACGCCTGGGGCAACCCCCGAGCCCGTGCGATGCCAGGCCGGGTCGGCTTCCGCCACCAGCGGGGCCTGGCCGTCCACCCATCCGTCAGCCACCCGCCCCGCGCCGGGCGCGACACCCGCCCCGGCGGGGCCGGACCCGTGCTCCGCCCACCCCGCGGCCGACCGCTGCCCGCCGGGCGCGGCACCGCCCGTCAGGGCGCCGGAGGCATGCAGGCCCTCGGCAACTCCAGGAGCCGCGCGATGCCCGGCGGCACCGGGGCCCGCCAGACCGGCTCCCGATGACGGCTGAACCTCACCGTCAGCCCATCCCTCAGCCGCCAGCGGGGTGTCCGCCGTCCAGGCGAGGTCGGGGTGGCGGGGGGTGCCGGGGGTCGGGGTGGTGGGGAGGCCGGACGCGGGTGGCGTGGGGGCGGGAGGGAGCGGCGATTCGTAGTGGGAGGCGGGTGGGAGCTGGGCGCGGCGGGTCTGGGTGAGGGCGAGCCGGAGGGCGGAGGCCAGCTCCTCGTCGGCGTCGGCCTCCGGCGTGCCCGGGGTGACCGACGCGCGCGCGGCGGGCTCGGGCACTCCCCAGGAGACCCAGCGCGGGACGGCGTCCGTCTCCAGCAGGCCGCGCTGCGACTCGGGCGAGGCGCCCCAGACGGACGGCGGGCCCTGCGGCTGGTCGCCGATGGACGCCACCGGCTCCGGAAGGACCAGCGCCGCCGCGCCCGTCTCGTCGAGGAAGACCGGCCCCGTTTCCTCCACCCCGTGCCGGGAAGGAGGCGGCGGCGGAGCCACCTGCACGCCGCCGCCCCGCGAGCCCGACCTCGGCGGCGGCGGCATCGGCGCGCCGTCCACCGGCGCGGGCCGCGCGCTGCCGGGCGTCCACACCTGGCCGTCCCAGTAGCGGACGAAGCCGGGGATCGAAGGGTCTGGGTAGTAGCCGGGCGCGGGGCGCTCCGCGGGGGGCTGAACGGTCATTGGGTGCGTTCCCGCTTCGTCGCTGCTCGTGTCTGGGGTCGGCGGCGGGCAAGGCCCGGGCGCCGTCCGAACACGACGCGTCCTCACCGCGTCACAAAGCGTAGTACCGCACCCCCGGAACTCACGCGAAAAACCTCGCAAACCACTGTAAGAGGCGGGACCGACCGCGCTCTCTCCCTGTGAAACGCCCGCACCGCGAGCAGAGAACGAGAAGGGGAGTGCCGACCATGGCCGCCGCAGACCACCGCAACGAGCACCACGACGAGCCGACCGCCCACGCGTGCGTTCAGCAGGAGCTGACGGTGCAGCTGGTGCTCTCGCCCGAGCGAGGCGTGCCGGTACCGGCCCTGCTGATGTACTGCGCGGACGACCCCTACGCCGTCCACGTCACCTTCCACCTGGGGCAGGACTCCCCGGTGACCTGGGTCTTCTCCCGCGAGCTGCTGGTCGAGGGCGTCTTCCGCGCCTGCGGCAACGGGGACGTCCGGATCTGGCCGACCCGCGTCGGCGGACGCGCCCTGCTCTGCCTCGCGCTGAGCTCGCCCGCGGGGGACGCGCTGCTGGAGGCCCCGGCCGCGCCGGTCGCCTCCTGGCTGGAGCGGACGCTGCGACTGGTCCCGCCCGGCACGGAGGCCTCCGTGCTCGACGTGGACGCGGCCCTGGCCGACCTGCTGGGCAGTTCCTGACCGAAGCGCTTCGTCCCCCGCCTGGCCTCTTCTCAGCCCCGCGCGCCCGCGCGGGGCCGCTCGCGCGCAGCGGTCCCGCCCCACACGGTCCCCGGCGCACCGGGCCCGGCGCCCAGCCGACGCCGCACCCGCAGGGCGACGAACGCCAGGAAGGCCAGTCCGTACAGCGCGTACACCGACGCCATCGGCTGCAGATACGCAGGAACGTTCACCTTCGTCCAGCTCCGGTGCGGGACCGCCCACATCGCGAAGGAGCAGAACGCGAAGCCCGTGCCCAGCCTCAGCAGCCACCACCGCCGGCCCGGCCACCCGGGGACGCCCCGGCGCCGCTCCGCCGACACCTCCGCCGCGAGCAGGACCATCAGCGGCACGCACCACACCCAGTGATGCGTCCAGCTGATCGGCGAGATGAGCACCATCGTCACGCCCACCGTCACCACCGACCAGGCCCGCGCGCGCGGCATCCCGCCGCAGCGGCGGTCGATCAGCACGGCGGTCCCGAGGCCGACGACGACGGTCAGCGCCACGAGCGCCATCGTCGAGAGCCCCGTGTGCGTGCTGCTCAGCAGACGGTCCACCAGGCCGCGCAGCGACTGGTTGTCGACGATGAACTCCTTGCCGACGCGCGTGGTGTCGTAGAGCTCCTTCGTCCAGAAGTCCCAGGTCGCGTGAGGCAGCACCAGCAGCCCGAACAGCACGGTGGACGCCCCGGCCGCCGCCGCCGTCGCGGCCGCCCGGTAGCGGCGCGTGAGCAGCAGATAGAGCACGAAGAAGCCCGGCGTCACCTTGAGCCCGGCGGCCAGGCCTATGGCGATGCCCTTGCGGCGGCAGCTGTCGGGCAGCGTCAGGTCGTAGAGGACCAGGGCGAGGATGAGCAGGTTGATCTGCCCGTAGCGCAGCGTCGTCCAGACCGGTTCCAGCCAGACGCCGAGGCCGGTCACCAGCATCACCGCGGCCGGGCGCAGCGGACGCCTGGGCCAGTCGGCGAGCTTGCAGGACAGGTACGCGACGACCGCGAGCTGCACCAGGTTGACGCTGGTGACCACGACCCGCAGCGCGCTCACCGAGAGCAGCGCCACCGGCGTGAAGAGCATCGCCGCGAACGGCGGGTAGGTGGCGGGCAGCGACGCGTCGCCGTCTATCACGCGCAGCTGGTAGAGGTCCTGGCCGTGCAGCACGGCCCTGCCCTCGGCCTGGTAGACCAGCGCGTCGATCATCGACACGTGGGCGAAGTGCCGCAGCACCGCGTAGGCGAGCAGGGAGCCGAGCCCCACCAGGCCCGCGATGATCGTGGTGCGACGTGGAGCCTCGCGCAGGGTGTCCCTGACGTCCCGGACGACCCGCGCAGGGCTGATTCCTCTACTGACCCTGGCCACGCAATGCTCCTTCTCCGCCAACCCTGCGTGACACTAATCGAAGACCACGCTCCCACACATGACGAAGGCGGAGCCAGCTCGGGTTCCCCCGATCCGCGCTCCGCCTCCGACCTGCGGGTTTGGGTCAGCCGGTGTAGGCGCCGAACGCCTTGGTGAAGGCCAGCGGCGACTGAACGATGCTGCTGCAGGTCGCGTCGGCGTAGGTCTTGGCCCCGCCCGAGCACTCTGCGTCACGCGTCGCGGACCACATCGACAGCCAATCGAGGTGCTTGCCCGAGGCGAACTGCGCCAGCTGCGCGGCGTCGGCGACGCCGAAGACCTCGTCGCTGGTGTCGTTGACGCCGATCATCGGGGTGACCGCCACGTGCTTCCACGCGGTGGCGTCGTCCCAGCCGAAGATGCTCTTGACCTGCGCCTGGGTCGCGGTCGCGGAGTCGATGGCGTACTGGCCCATCTTGCCGCTCGGGCTCGGCGCGGCCCAGTCGCCGAAGTCCATGGCCATCACGTTGACGGCGGAGACGGAGACGCCGGCGGTCTTGGCGCCCTGGAGCAGGTCCGTCCCGGACTGGACCAGGCCCGAGGGCAGCACCGGGAGCGTGAACGAGACGTCCAGGGTCTTGCCCTGGGCCCGGGCCGTCGCCTGGAGCTGCGCGATGGCCTGGTTGCGGCGCGCGATTCCGGCGGTGTCGCTGGCGGCGGCGCCCTCGACGTCGAAGTCGATCTTCGTCAGACCGTAGGCGTCGATCGCCTTCTGGTACGCGGCGGTGAGCGCGCTCACGCTGGTGCAGGAGTCGGCGAGCTCGGTGCCGTTCGCCCCGCCGAAGGAGACCCTGACGTCCCCGCCGAGCGCGCGCAGCGCGCCTATCTGGCCGGGCACGCCGTCGTTGGTCAGCGCGGTGACGCCGCCCCACTTGGGCGTGCAGCTGCCGCCGTCGACGATGAAGGCGAGGTTGAAATTCTTCACGCCCGTCGCCTTGGCGGTGGCGACCATGTCGTAGGCGGGGTAGAGGGAGGTGTCGATGTACGGCGAGAAGCCGGCGCCGGAGGCGCTGCCGGTGCTGGTTGCCGTAGGCGTGGGAGTGGGGGTGGGCGTCTTTGTCGGGGTGGCCGTCGGGGTCGCCGTCTTGCTCGGGGTGGGCACGACGGTCGGCGTGGGGGTGCTGGTCGTCGGCTGGCCGGACGGGGTCGGCGCGGTGCCGGTGGAGCAGTCGGCGCCATTGATGGTGCAGTTCACCGGCGCGCCAGAGCCCTGGACGACGAAGCCCACGACGGCGTGCTGGCTGGACGCGAGGGTGCTGTCCCAGTTGGCGGGGGTGACCGTGACGTGCTGGCCGCTGGCGGTGTAGCTGGCGTTCCAGAGCGAGCTGATGCTGGCGCCGGCCGGCAGGTCGAAGCTCAGCTTCCAGTTGCTGATCGTCCCAGAGGTGGGGTTGCTGACGTCGTACTGACCGCTGTAGCCGTTCCCCCAGTCGCTGGTGGTCGAGTAGACGGCGCCCACGCTCGCCGCGTTCGCTCCTGCGGCGAGCGCGACGGCGCCGCCGCCGGCGAGTACGACGGCGACGGCGGTCGCCCCCAGCAGGGCGCGACGGCGCGGACGGCGGCGGGATCGGCGGGCGTGGTTGGTCATGCGGGAGTACCTCCACGGTGCGGTCGGGGAAGCGAGGTCCGCGCGGCGGCACCCCTGTGGGGAAAGAGGGGAAGCCCACCGGCTGACGCCGGGTCACCACCGCCGCGCGATCCGTCGTCCGCGACGCTAGCCCCTCACCGGGGACGGATTGAGCCTGCTCAGACGGAGGTAGTACGCACTTAGGACCCCGTTAAGGAAGAACTCGCTCCGCATCTGACCGCGGACAGCCAGTTGCAACCCCACAGACGCGACAGGTCACGACGGAGGGCCCGTTGCACCATCAGGGGCGCGAGGAACTGCGCGACAAGCCACCGGCATGCGGATGGTCCTCAACGCGCAGGGCCATCCGCACAGGGTGGTTGCTCGCGCAGTTCCCCGCGCCCCCGGAGGGTGCAACTGGACGCGCGCGTCAGCGAGCGGCGCGGGCGCGGCGGGGGCGGCGTTGGGGCGTGGTGAGCGGCTGCAACAGGAGACGGACGCGGATTTCCGTGCCGCCCAGCACGGATCCGCCGATCGCCACGTCGCCGCCCGTGCCCTCGGCGACCCTGCGGACGATGTCGAGGCCCAGGCCGGTCGAGCCCTCGCGTTCCGCGCCGACGCCACGCCGCAGCGCCGACTCCGGGTCGGCGATGCCCGGGCCCGCGTCCGAGACCAGGACGATGACGCCGTCACCCGTCTCGTGCACGTCGATCGCGAACGCAGTGCCCTGCGCCGTGTGCCGGAACACATTGCCGAGCATCGCGTCCAGCGCCGCCCCCAACTCTGCCGCAGCGACCGGCACCCGCACCGGGCGCTCCGCACCCGCCAGTTGCCAGGGCCGGTCCTCGTCCTCCGCCAGCGCGGACCAGAACTCGGCGCGGTCGCGGATGACCTCCGCCGCGTCGCAGGCCACCGGGTCCGCGCCGGTCGCCGTCTGTTCGACGCCACGCCCGCGCACCGCACGGATGATCTGGTCGACCTCGCGTTCCAGCTGCGCCACCGCGTGCCGGGTCTGGTCCGCGGCGACGCCCTGGCCGAGCGACGCCGCGTTGAGCCGCAGCACCGTCAGGGGCGTGCGGAGCCGGTGCGAGAGGTCGGCGGCCAGCTCACGTTCCGCCGCGACCAGGCGGACCACCCGGTCCGCCATCGCGTTGAACGCCTCGGCGGCTTCGCGCAGCTCCGGCGGGCTGCCGTCCGCCTGTGGGACGCGGACCGCGAGGTCGCCGCCGCCGAGCGCGCGGGCCGCGTTCGCGAGCCGGCGCGCGGAGCCGACGATGCGCGTGCCGAGCCGGTCGGCGACCGCGACCGAGATGAGCACCAACACGATCGCGACGCCGCTCAGCACCAGCCACGCCGAGGTGACGCCCCTGGTCAGCGCGGAGTCGGGGATGTAGACCTCGATCACGGCCACCCGGCCGTCGCTCACCGCGACCGGCTCCAGGTAGGCGAACCCGCCGTTCACGCCGATGGTTCCGCTGCGTCCGTTCGCCGCCGCCGCGACGACCGCGCTCTCGCTCGCCCGCTCTGTTCCGACGACCGCGAAACCGCCGCCACTGCTACCGCTACCGCCCGCCGCCTGCGGCAGGTGAATGGCGATCAGTCCGGCCGCGCCGTCCTGCGAGCTGGCGAGCGCGCGGCGCAGCGCGTTCTGGTCGGTGGTGATCGCGAGCGCCGGGCCGACCGTCGCCGCCTGCCGTTCCGCTGCGGTGAAGGCGCGCTCGCGTGCGCTGTCGCGGACCATCAGGCCCAGGGGGATCAGGAAGGCCAGCGCCACCATCGTGGTGACCGCGACGCAGACCTTGAAGAGGGCCCACCTCACAGCGCGTCCACCGGGACATCGAGCCGGACGCCGACCCCGCGCACAGTGTGCAGGTAGCGCGGGCGGGACGCCGTCTCGCCGAGCTTGCGGCGCAGCCAGGACAGGTGCACGTCGATCGTCTGGTCGGTCCCGTACGGCTGCCGCCAGACCTCCGCGAGCAGTTCGCGCCGCGAGACGACCACGCCGGGGCGGCCCGCCAGGTACGAGAGCAGGTCGAACTCGCGGCGGGTCAGATCGAGTTCGTTCCCGTCCAGAACCGCCTCGCGCCGCTGCAGGTCGATCCGCAGCCCGCCGGCCTGAAGCAGCTGTCCGCCCGCGCCGCCCGCACCGGCCCGGCGCAGCACCGCCGCCATCCGGGCCGCGAGGTGCTCGGCGGAGAACGGCTTGACCAGGTAGTCGTCCGCGCCGTCGTTGAGCAGGCGGATGATCTCCGCCTCCTCGTCGCGGGCCGTGGAGATGATGACCGGGGTGTCGGTCAGCCCGCGGATCATCTTCAGTGCCTCGCCGCCGTCGAGGTCGGGCAGGCCGAGATCGAGGATGACCAGATCGCAGCCGACCTGCGCGACCTCGCGCAGCGCCTCCAGCGCCGTGCCCACGCTGCGGACCGAGTGACCGGCGTCGGTGAGGTGACGAATCAGGGCAGAACGAACAAACGGATCGTCCTCGACCACAAGCACTGTTGCCATGGCGGTGACGCTACGCCATAAGGGGTAATCGCCAGTACTACTGGGGCGGCATACTGGCTCCGTGCGAAGAGAGCTGGTACAGGCAGCCGCGTGGGCAGCCGCGACCGGGGCGGCCGTCGGGGTGTCCTGGTACGGCGTCCACCGCGTGCTGGGCGACGACGGCTACCACCAGCCGACCGCCCTCGCCCTCTCCGTCGCCGGCTCCGGCTCGGGCACTCCGTCCCCGCTGCCGCCGGCCATCGGCAGCGCGACTCAGATCCCGGCCCCATCCGCCGCGCACCACAGCGCGACCGCGACGCCCGGACACCCGCACTCGACCACCCCCTCCCCGACCCCGGCCTCGCCATCTGGGTCGGCCTCCGCTTCGGCCTCCCCCTCCGGCGACGTCAAGAGCTACACGCCCCAGGGCGGCCGGGTCGCCGTCTCGATGAGAGCGAGCTCGGCGAACCTGGTCTCCGCGACGCCGGACAGCGGCTGGTCGATGCACGTCTACACGGGCGACCAGTGGCTCCGTGTCGACTTCACCTCCGGCTCCACCGACTCCGCGTTCTACGTCACCTGGAACGGCCACCCTCCGCTGGTGTCGACCTGGGTGTCGCCGCAGTAGCCAGGGTTCAGAACAGCTTGCCCGGGTTCATGATGCCCAGCGGGTCGAACACCGCCTTGACCTGCCGCTGGAGCTCCAGCCCGACCGGGCCGAGCTCGCGGGCCAGCCACTCCTTCTTGAGCAGGCCGACCCCGTGCTCGCCGGTGATCGTGCCGCCCAGCTCCAGGCCGAGCGCCATGATCGCGTCGAAGGAGGCCCGCGCCCGCGCGGACTCCGCCTCGTCCTTGGCGTCGAAGACGACGACCGGGTGGGTGTTGCCGTCACCGGCGTGCGCGCAGACGCCGATCGTCAGCTCGTAGTCGCGGCCGATCCGCGCGACGCCGGCCAGCATCTCGGCCAGCCGGGTGCGCGGCACCGCCACGTCGTCGATCATCGTCGTGCCCAGCCGGTCCAGCGCCGGCAGGGCCAGCCGCCGCGCCTGGAGCAGCAGTTCGGACTCGCCGCTGTCCGAGGCCGGGACCACCTCCGTGGCGCCCGCCTCGCGGCAGAGCTCGCCGACGGCGGCCAGGTCGGAGGCCGGGTCCAGGCTGTCGAAGCCGACCAGCAGCAGCGCCGCCGTCGAATCCGGCAGGCCCATCTGCGCCATCGCGTTGACCGCGCGGACGGTGGTGGTGTCCATCAGCTCCATCAGCGAGGGCACGTGCCCGGCCGCCATCACCGCGCAGACCGCCGTGCAGGCCTCGTCCGTGGACGCGAACTCCGCCGCCAGCACCAGCTGCGGCGGCGGGGCCGGGCGCAGGGCGAGGACCGCGCCGACGACCACACCCAGCGTGCCCTCCGCGCCGACGAAGAGCCGGGTCAGGTCGTAGCCGGCCACGCCCTTGGCGGTGCGGCGGCCGGTCCGCAGCAGCCGGCCGTCCGGCAGCACGACGTCGAGCCCGAGCACGTACTCGGCGGTGACGCCGTACTTCACGCAGCAGAGCCCGCCCGCGCCGGTGCCGATATTGCCGCCGACCGTGCACGACTCCCAGCTGGACGGGTCCGGCGGATAGCTGAGCCCGTGCCGGGCCGCGGCGCGCGAGAGATCGGCGTTGATCACGCCGGGCTCGACCACGGCGATCCGGTCGACCGGGTCGAGCTCCAGGATCCGGTTCATCTTCACCAGCGAGAGCGCGATGCAGCCCGCGACGGCGTTGGCCGCCCCCGACAGCCCCGTCCGTGCCCCCTGCGGCACGACGGGGACGCGCAGCTCGGTCGCGGTTCGCATGACGTGCTGGACCTGCTCGACCGTCTCGGGGAAGACCACGGCCGCGGGCACGGCGGACTCGCAGAAGCCCGCCATGTCCTGCTGGTAGGCGGCGGCGACATCCGGATCCTGCACGACGGCGGCCTCGGGCAGCCCCTCGCGCAACCGGTCGACGAGATCGCTCATTCGCCTGTGCTCATTCGGCTCTGCCCCCTCGGCGTGGGGTTCGTCCCCACCTCTACATCTTCGCCGGTTTGCCCGGTCCGTACAGCCAGGTCGCGAAGAGAGCGTCGAGGTTCTTGTTCGAAACGTTCGCGCTGAGCGCCTCGAAGTCGGCCGTGGTGGCGTGGCCGTGCCGGTGCTCGGCGGTCCAGCGCTTCAGGATGGTGAAGAAGGCGCTGTCACCGACGGCCTCGCGCAGCTCCTGCAGCGTCATCGCGCCGCGTGCGTAGCTCGGCTCGCCGAAGAGGTGGGCGAGGCCGCCCGGGTCGCCGGCCGGGTTGGCCCAGAGCGGATCGGTGGCGGGCAGCGCGTAGAGCGCGGCGAGCCGCTGGTGCGTGCTCTGGCCGCCGTGGGCGGCGCCCCAGAGCCACTCGGCGTAGGTGGCGAAGCCCTCGTTCAGCCAGATGTCCTTCCACTGCGTCACCGTGACCGAGTCGCCGAACCACTGGTGGGCGGTCTCGTGCACCAGCGTGTCGACGTCCGGCGCCTCGTCGTAGACCGGGCGGGTCTGCGCCTCCAGCGAGTAACCGATGCTCTTGGCGTGGGCGACGATCGCCCCGGCCGCGTCGAAGGGGTAGGGACCGAAGGTGGCCGAGGCCCAAGCGATCACGTCGGGCAGCTGGTCGAGGACGGGCCCGGCGTCGGCGACCTCGGCGGGATCGACGGCGGTGTAGACGGGCAGCCCGCCGGGCGTCCAGTACTGCCGCACGTCGAAGCGCCCGACGCTGGCGGTCGCGAGGTACGCGGCCATCGGCGCGGACTCGTGCCAGCCGAAGGTGCTCCGGCCGTCGACCGTGCGCTGGCTGCGCAGCACGCCGTTGGAGACGGCGGTGTAGCCGGCCGGAACGGTGACAGTGATGTCGTAGCTGGACTTGTCGGACGGGTGGCCGTTGCAGGGGAACCAGGTCATCGCCCCCTGCGGCTCCCCGGCGACGAAGGCGCCCTGTTCACCCGGCAGGGCGATCCACCCGTCGGGCGACCCGTCGGCGTCGGTCACCGGCTGCGGCTTGCCGCCGTAGTCGACGGCGATCTCGAAGGTGGCGCCCTTGGCGACGGTGCGGCCGAGGGTGATCTGGAGCTCTTGGCCGTTCCGGCTCCAGCTCACCGGCTGCGCGTCCACGGTGACGCGGTGGACGTCGAGCCCGAGCAGGTCGAGGTCGAATCCGGCGAGGTCCTGGATGGCGACGGCGGAGAGGACGGCGGAGCCGTCGAGGTGCGCGGTCTTGGGCTGGTACGAGAGCGTGAGCGCGTAATGGCGCACGTGCAGCCCGCCGTTGCCGGCGAGCGGCAGATAGGGATCCCCCACCCCTGCCGAGCCCATCGCGCCGGGCGCGGTCGACGAGACGGGGGTGGCTGCCCCGAGCAGCCCGCCGCAGGCGAGGATCGCGGCGGCGGCGAGAATCAGACGGTTCGTCACCTGACCAACGGTAATTTCGACACACCGTCAGTCGCCTGTGGAAGTAGCCCAAAAGGTGACCGGGATCACATGGGACACCTTTTGGGCGGCGAGGAAGTTGCACTATCCAGGGGCGCGAGGAACTGACCCCCGCCTCTACAGGTTGCCGCGGCGGTCCTGCTCGCGCTCGATCGCCTCAAAGAGCGCCTTGAAATTGCCCTTGCCGAAGCCCATCGACCCGTGCCGCTCGATCATCTCGAAGAAGACCGTCGGCCGGTCCTGCACCGGCTTCGTGAAGATCTGCAGCAGGTAGCCGTCCTCGTCCCGGTCCGCCAGGATCTTCAGCTCGCGCAGCTCGTCCAGCGGGACGCGGGTCTCGCCGACCCACTCCCCCAGCGTGTCGTAGTACGTCTCCGGCGTGTCCAGGAATTCCACGCCGGCCTCGCGCATCGCGCGCACCGTCGCGACGATGTCGTTGGTCGCCAGCGCGATGTGCTGGACGCCGGGGCCGCCGTAGAACTCCAGGTACTCGTCGATCTGCGACTTCTTCTTCGCGATCGCCGGCTCGTTCAGCGGGAACTTCACCTTGCGGGTGCCGTCGGCCACCACCTTGGACATCAGCGCCGAGTACTCGGTGGCGATGTCGTCGCCCACGAACTCCTTCATGTTCGTGAAGCCCATGACCCGGTTGTAGAACGCGACCCACTCGTTCATCTTGCCGAGCTCGACGTTGCCCACGCAGTGGTCCACCGCCTGGAAGAGCCGCTTGCCGGAGGCGACCATCGGCTCGCGTGCGACGAAGCCCGGCAGGTAAGGGCCGTCGTAGCCGCTTCGGTCGACCAGGGTGTGGCTGGTCTCGCCGTAGGTCGCGATCGTCGCTAGCACCACCGTGCCGTGCTCGTCCTTGAGCTCGTGCGGCTCGACCAGGGCCTTCGCGCCGTGGGCGACCGCGTGCTCGTAGGCGTGCCGGACGTCGGGGACCTCGATCGCCAGGTCGATCACACCGTCGCCGTGCGCGGCGACGTGCGCGGAGAGGAAGCTGCCCCGCTCCGTCGTCGCCTTGATCACCGAGGTGAAGACGAAGCGCGCGCCGCCGGAGGTCAGCACGTAGGTCGCGGTCTCGCGCTCGCCCGTCTCGGGGCCGGCGTAGGCGACCAGGCGCATACCGAAGGCCGTGGAGTAATAGTGGGCCGCCTGCTTCGCGTTGCCGACTGCGAAGACGATGGCGTCCATGCCCTTGACCGGGAAGACGTCGGTCTGACTGCTCATGGTGGTGCACCTCCGTGGGTGGAGCCCGTTGCGCGTACCGTCTCCCCGATCCACGAGCTGCGCAACCATGCCCCACATCGCTGCGCAAGCTGTACAGCTCACCCCCTACGGGCGGGCCTCAGCTGCGCAGACTGCTCACTTCCCTCCATTCTCTCCTTCGGATGGACCGGATGGCGGTGTCAGCAGTGCGGGACAGCGCCGGCCCCGGTCTGCATGGCCTCCAGCGCCTTCACCGCCTGGTCCAGGGTGTCCACCGGCACCAGGCGCAGGCCCTTCGGGGTGTCCACCTGGGCGTCCGAGCACTCGCCGCGCGGGACCAGGAACACGGTCGCACCGTCGGCTGCCGCGGCCTTCGTCTTGAGTGCGACGCCGCCGACCGCGCCGACGTCCCCGTTGCCGCTGATCTCACCGGTTCCGGCGACGACCTGGCCGTTGGTCAGGTCCCCGGCGGCACCGGCCCGGCCGGTGCCGTTGCCGCTGAGCTCGTCGATGATCCCGAGGGTGAACATCAGCCCGGCGCTGGGCCCGCCGACGTCGGCGAGCTTCAGCTGCACCCTGACCTGCGAGGCGGGGATCCCGAGGTAGCTCAGCGCGGCCGTGGTCGCGGCCTGCTGGGAGTCGTTCATCGCCTGCTGGTTGGTCGCGTTGACCTGCGACAGGGACTGGCCGGCCGGGTAGATCGAACCACGCGGGACGACCGCCCGGTTCGGGTCCCACCAGGCCTGGGCCACCTCGGCGATGCGCGGGCTGTAGTTCGGCAGGGTCGCCGCGATGGTGGTCATCCGGAGCTGGCCGTCCGTCTGCCGGGTGGGGTGTCCGGTGATGCTGATCACCTCGGCGCCCTGGTAGCTCCCCAGGGTGTTCACCGAGATCCCCGGCGTGAGCACCGTGTAGGGCAGCGGCACGACCGCGGCCACGACGATCGGAGCGGCGACCGCGGCGGCGCAGAGCGCCAGCCGGGCACGACGCGGGGCGAGCCACGACAGATAGGAGGACACGCCCGAATTCTAGGCAGACTCCCGAGCGGTCTAACGCAACGCCTCCGAGACTTCGGTCGCCGCCTCGGCGACCCGCGGGCCGACCCGCTCCGGAGCCAGGCCGGACAGCATCAGCACACCGACGCAGCCCTCGATCCCGCTCAGCCCCAGCAGCGGCGCAGCAGCGCCGCTCGCGCCGGAGCGCTCCTCCACCTCGGTCACCCACCCCGGCTCGGGCTGCTGCCCGTAGCGGAGCTCCCGGGCTTCGAGGATCGCGCGGCCGGCCGCACTCTCGGCGAGGGGGTGACGCACACCGGTGCGGTAGGCGACGTGGAAGTCGGTCCAGCTCGGCTCGACCACCGCCACGACCAGCGCCTCGCTGCCGTCCACGAGGGTCAGGTGCGCGGTCGCGCCCAGGTCCTCGGCCAGCCCGCGCAGGGCGGGGAGCGCGGCCTCGCGCAGCAGCGGGTGGACCCGGTGCGAGAGCCTGAGCACGCCGAGGCCGACGCGGGCGCGCCCGCCGACGTCGCGGCGGACCAGGCCGTGCTGCTCGAGGGTGGCCAGGAGCCGGTAGACGACGGTCCGGTTGACGGCCAGGCGCATGGCCAGTTCGGTCACGGTCAGGCCGCGCTCCGAGTCGGCGAGCAGCTTCAGGACGCGCACGCCGCGGTCGAGCGTCTGCGATGTCTCAGCGGTCACGACGCGTGCCTCCTTCCGCCTGCCTGAAAATCCGAGGTGAGTGCGAGGACCGTATTGACGTTGCACCGCTCTGCGGAAGTACCTGTCCAGATTTCGGTCACCATTCGTTATGAGCGGAGAGCCGGCGGAGAGCAGGCGGAGAGCGAGCGGACGGCGGGGAGGCGACCGAAACTCGGCGGGAAATGGGCGAATCAGAGCGTTCCGGGCATCCTTCGACCCCCTTCGTGGAACGGCAGTCGTACGATCCTTCGCCGAGCCGGGAGTCCGAGTGCCGATGCACCCCAGCAAGCCTCGTCCTGGCCGGTCCGCCCGCGCCCCGCTCTCGCTCGCGCTCGTTGCCCTGGTGCTCGGCGGCGGTTACGCCCTGCTCGGCGCGCCGGGCGCGCTCCAGGGCGGCGCGAAGGCCTCCGCAGCACCGGCGAACCCGAGCCCGCCTCCGAGCCCGCCTCCGAGCGCCTCGCCCTCGCCGCACGCGACACCGATCGTGCAGCGCGGCGACGGAACCTTCAGCTACGCCTCGGGCTGGACGGGCGTGGTCGGACACGGCAGGCTCTACCGCTACAGGATCGCGGCGGAGAACGGGATCGGGGTCCGCCCCGCCGACTTCGCGGCCCAGGTGGACGCGATCCTCGACAACACCGAGCGGGGCTGGAGCGCGGGCGGGCAGTTCGCTTTCCAGCGGGTCGCCTCGGGCAGCGCGGCCTTCACCGTCTACCTGGTCTCGCCGCGGACCGCGATCACCACGTGCTGGAACCTGATCCACCTGCACGTCAACGAGTACGGCGGAGTCAACTGCAGCAACAACGGCGACGCCGTCGTGATGAACATGAACCGCTGGATCAATCTGACCGGCTACTACTCAGGAAAGCCCGACCTCTACCACGCGCTGGCGATCGACCACGAGGTCGGCCACTCGCTGGGCCACGGCCACGTCGGCTGCCCCGGTCCCGGCCGGCCCGCGCCGGTGATGATGCAGCAGATCAAGGGGCTCTACGGCTGCGTGATCAACGGCTGGCCGTTCAGCTCCGACGGCCGCTACCTCACCGGCCCGCCCACGCGCTGATCGTGGCTCATCGCCGAGCGCCCGCCTGAGGGCCTGTCAGCTGGCAGCTGTTAGCTGTCAGCCCAGCCGCAGTAGGCCCTCGCGGACGGCGGTGGCGACCGCCGCACCCCGCGTGTCGACGCCCAGTTTGGCGTAGATGCTGGCCAGATGGCCCTTCGCGGTCGCCTCGCTGATGTAGAGGCGCGCGGCGATCTTACGGTTCGGCAGCCCCTCGCCAAGCAGTTGCAGCACCTCGACCTCGCGGGAGGAGAGTGCAGGCGCACTGCTGCGGACGCGGCGCAGCACCCGGCGTACCGCCGTCGCGCCGAGGACGGTCTCGCCGCGCGCGGCGGCGCGGATGCCGGCCAGCAGGGCCTCCGGGTCGGTCTCCTTGCCCAGGAAGCCGACCGCTCCCGCGTCGATCGCGGCGAAGATGTCCTGGTCGCTGTTGTGGCCGCTGAAGACCAGCACGGCGGGCGGCTCGTCCATCGCGTCCAGCCGTCTGACCAGGTCGAGACCGCCGGCCGTGCCCTGGCCGAGATCGAGGTCGAGCAGGACGACGTCGGGGCGTTCGTGCGGTTCGGCGCGCTCGAGGAGCTGAAGTGCCTGGCCGACACTGCCGGTTTCAGCCACGAGCCGGAGATCGTACTGATCCTCGATCAATACCCGCAGGCCAAGGCGGATCGCGGGGTGGTCGTCGACGACCAGAACGCGCACGGCGGCGTCGGCTTCCGGTCCTCGCGCTGCCACTGCCGCATCAACTCCTCGCCGCTGTTTCCGGCTCAAGTGTAGGGGGCAGCCCTCTGGGACGGGGTACGAATGGTTGGTTTGAGCCACTTACCAGGTGAGATCGATGATTGTCCAGGTTCGATCGGCTGGTTTTTCTGCACCCTTTCAGTCCGATTTGATCCCTCCGGAGGGGGGATGAACCCACCGTGACCGATCAGAAATGATCAGGATCATGACCGGTCGTCTTCTCGACCGGAGCGCTCCGCGCACATCAACGGGCTGCACGACGGGGGGAATCCGTCCGGCACCCCTCCCCGGCCTTCGGGCCGGGGACAGTTCTGGAAAGGTACGGACAGACGTAATGAACAGCACGCTGCGTGGCCAGATCATGATGGAGCTGGCCACCCACGCCGGAGTCAGCTTCCAGGTTCCGGTCCGGCTCACCTTCAACCGGGTCACACCCTGGGCGATCCAGCTGACGTTCTTCCTGCCGGGCGACGAACCGGTGCAGTGGACCGTCTCCCGCGAGCTGCTGCTGGACGGACTGAGCGATGTCGCCGGGGAGGGCGACATCCAGGTCCGCCCGCTGGAGTGGCAGGACGGCGAGCTCGTGGCCATCACGCTGCGCTCGCCGGAGGGCGAGGCCGAACTGATCGCCCCGCTCGTCGCGCTGCACGCCTTCCTGCTGCGGACGGACATGCTGACGCCGTTCGGCGAGGAGTTCACCGACGAGTGGCTCGACCGGGGGATCACCCGCCTGCTGACCGCCGAGTCGCGCCGCTAGGCGCTGCCCGGGGCGCCGCCCGACCGCAGGCCTGGCAACTCGTCAGAGGAGCGCGCGACCACCCGAGGAGGGGTTACGCGCTCAGCCGCGCGAGACCGGCAAGCGGCAGATCGACCGAGACGATGGTGCCTCGGCCCACCCAGGAGGAGAGCGCGAGCTCTCCTCCTACGCGTTCCACCCGGTCGCGCATCGCGCCCAGGCCCAGGCCCTCCGGCGCGGGCGCGCGCTCCGCGCCGGCGACGACGCCGGGCGGGAGGCCTACGCCGTTGTCGCGGACCTCGACGGTGAGCCGGTCCGCGAGGTAGCTGAGGATCACCTCGACCCTGGTCGCCCAGCCGTGGCGCAGCGCGTTGTTGACGGCTTCCTGGATCACCCGCAGCAGCGCGCTCTCGGTGGCCAGCGGCAGCCGGAAGGGAGCGCCCTTCAGGGTGAAGACGAGCCGCTGCTCGCCGCCGCGCACCTGCTCGCGGGCGATCAGGGTGCGCTGCACCAGGGCGACGTAGCGCCGCACGGCCGGCGGCAGGCCACCGTCGCCGAGCTCGGAGAAGGCGATGCCGTGGACGATGTCCCGCGCCTGCCCGAGGGCCACCGAGTTGATCTCGGCCGCGGCACGCAGCCGGGTCCTGGCCTTGTCGAGGTGGGCGACGCTCGTCAGCGACTCGTCGGCCGCCTGGAGCAGCATCGCCATGGCGGAGAGTCCCTGGGCGACGGTGTCGTGCACGTCCTGCGCCAGTCGGCCGCGCTCCTCGACCCGGCCCACCTCGCGCTCCTCCTCCATGGTCGACTCGCTGACCCGGCGCAACTCCTCGACCAGAGCCTTGTCACGGCAGCGGAGCCCGCCGATCAGCACCAGGCAACGGGCCAGCCCCAGCGCCAGGCCCGCGCCGACCAGGAGGCCGAGGAAGGGCAGCGAGCCCTGGGTGCCGTGGACGAGCATGCGCAGCAGCAGCGCTGCCCCGGTCAGCCCGCCGATCACGTGGCCGGGACGGACCGGCAGCACCAGCAGGTAGACGAAGTAGAGCGGGGCGAGGATGAGTTCGAACTCCAGCACCAGCACGGTGAGCGAGAGCCAGAGCGCGGTCAGCGCGACCAGCCAGAGCACGGCCTCCGGCACGACCTCCCGCGCCGTCGACCAGCGCGCCGCGTTCGCACCGACCCGGCGGCAGACCTGCGGCGCGAGCAGGTAGACGCCGCCGAAGGCGGCGAGCAGGCTGAGTACGAGGGGCGCCTTGTGGGGGTGACCCTCGAGGACGATCACATGGAACCCGACCAGCAGCAGCAGCGCGAGCATGATCAGGTGCACGGGTGCGCCGAGTCCCCGCCCGGTCCTTCGTGCCAGGTGCCCGATCCTGCGGACCTCACGGACCGTGCTGACCACTTCTCCCCCTCCGAACCTCGCGCGGGCTCGCTCCGTGTGCCTGTTCGGCATACCCCCACACGGCACGACAGCTTACTTCGCGGTCAATCGATCTTGGTGGCCCATTCGCGGATCTTGCCGATTCTGGCCTGAAGTTGGTTCGCGGTCGCCTGCGCGGTGAGCGGGCCGCCGCAGATCCGGCGCAGCTCGTTGTGGATGGTGCCGTGCGGCTGCCCGGTGCGGTGGTGCCAGGCGCCGACCAGGCCGTTGAGCTCCTTGCGCAGCTCCTGCAACTGCTGGTGGGTGACGACGGGTCGCTTCTCGGCTTCCAGCTCCAGCAGGTCGGCCTCCTCGGCCGGCTTGGTCTTGCTCCGCTGGATCTGCCGGTGCTGGCGACGCTGGAGCAGCATCTGCACCTGGTCGGGCTCGAGCAGGCCGGGGATGCCGAGGTAGTCCGACTCCTCCTCGGAGCCGGCATGCGCCTGCATGCCGAACTCCTTGCCGTCGTAGAGCACCCGGTCGAAGACGGCGTCGGACTCCAGCGCCTCCCACGGCAGGTCGTCCATGCCGCCGTCGGCCTCGTCCTTGGTCTTCTCGGCCTCAGCCAGCAGCGCGTCCTCCTCGGAGAAGAGGTCGTCCTCGTTGTTCTTCTTCGTCTTGTCGAGGATGTGGTCGCGCTGCACCTCCATCTCGTTGGCGAAGGAGAGCAGGGTCGGGATGGTGGGCAGGAAGACGGACGCGGTCTCACCGCGCTTGCGGGCGCGGACGAAGCGGCCGACGGCCTGGGCGAAGAAGAGCGGCGTCGAGATCGAGGTGGCGTAGACGCCGACGGCGAGGCGGGGGACGTCGACGCCCTCGGAGACCATGCGGACCGCGACCATCCAGCGCGAGGCGCCGGCGGAGAAGTCGGTGATGCGCTGTGAGGACTCGGCCTCGTCGGAGAGGACGAGCGTGGCGCCCTCGCCGGTGATCTCACGGATGATCTTCGCGTAGGCGCGGGCCGACTCCTGGTCGGAGGCGATGACGAGGCCGCCCGCGTCGGGGATCGACTTGCGCACCTCAGTGAGCCGGACGTCGGCGGCGCGCAGCACGTTGGGCATCCAGTCGCCCTGCGGCGCGAGCGCGGTGCGCCAGGCCTGGGCGATGACGTCCTTGGTCATCGGCTCGCCGAGCCGGGCGGCGAGCTCGTCGCCCGCCTTGGTGCGCCAGCGCATGTTGCCGCTGTAGGAGAGGAAGATCACCGGCCGGACGACGTGGTCCTGAAGCGCGTTGCCGTAGCCGTAGGTGTAATCGGCGACGCTGCGCCGGATGCCGTCGCCACCGGCGGCGTAGCCGACGAAGGGGATCGGGTTGGTGTCCGAGCGGAACGGCGTCCCGGTGAGCGCGAGGCGTCGGGTGGCCGGCTCGAACGCCTCCAGGCAGGCCTCACCCCAGGACTTGGAGTCGCCGGCGTGGTGGATCTCATCGAGGATCACCAGCGTCTTGCGGTTCTCGGCCCGGTTCCTGTGCAGCATCGGATTGACCCCGACGCCCGCGTAGGTGACGACGACGCCGTGGTAGTCCCGCGAGAGCGGACCGCTGCTGTACGCCGGGTCGAGCCTGATCCCTATCCGGGCGGCGGCCTCGGCCCACTGCTTCTTCAGGTGCTCGGTCGGCGCGACGACGGTGACCTGCTGCACGACATGGCTGTGCAGCAGGTACGACGCCAGCGTCAGCGCGAACGTGGTCTTCCCTGCGCCGGGCGTGGCCACCGCGAGGAAGTCGCGCGGCTGCTGCTCGACGTACTTCTCCATAGCGGCTTGCTGCCAAGCACGCAGCTTGCCGGCCGTACCCCAGGGCGCGCGGCCGGGGAAGGCGGGTGAAAGGTGGTGCGACGCGTGGGAAGAGGTGGCGGTACTCACGGTCTCCGGCGGGGTCGACGTCAGGAAAGCTGCCCACCGGACCCACCCGGGCCCTCGATCGGACAACCCGGCAAGCTTACCGGCGCGGGCGTCGGGCCGAGGGGAGCTCGGCCTCGCGTCACTTCCCGAGTCTGCTCAGCAGCAGGGCATGCGCTGCGGCGCAGCGCGCACCGATCCGCCGGACCTCCTCCCGATCCGCCTCGGTGGCGTTCATCCCAGCCGTTCCAGGAGTTCGCGCCAGCGGGCGGCTTCCTCGCGGGCGGTGGTGGCGACGCCGAGGGGGTGGCCGTGGGCTCCGAGGTAGTCGCGCAGGACGCGGGAGGCCAGGGCCTGCGGGGTGAGGCCCTCGGCCTCCGACTGGACCAGCAGCGCGACCGAGAGAGGTTCGTCAAGGCTCACGTTCAGTGCCATGACTCCACGCTAGCGCCGACACGGGACCGATCAGGGTCGGGCGCGGCCGCAGACCGCGACGCCGATGGCCATGAACGCCGTCATCGCGACGAAGACCGCCATGAAGCCCGAGGTCGTGCCGGTGCCGAGGGTGGTGAACAGCACACCGGCGAGGCCGGTGCAGACGATGTTGCCCAGCGCGTCGCTGACCTGGAGGGACGCCGAGTTCGCGCCGGTCTCCTCGGGAGCGGAGAGGGCGAACAGCAGCACGCCGATGCTCGCGATCGCCAGCCCCATACCGCAGCCGCCCAGCGTCCACGCGGCCGCGACCAGCGGCGCCGGCGCGGACGGCTGTGCCGCGAGGGCGACCAGGCCCACCGCGACCGTCGCCACGGCGAGGCCCGCCTGGACCAGGCGCAGCCGGTAGGGCTCCGCCCACGGGCGTCCCTGGAGCCAGGAGCCGCCGGCCCAGGCGATGCCGCCGCCGGCGAGCGAGAGCCCGGCGAAGGTCGGCGAGTAGCCGTGCTGGGTGATCAGCATCAGCGGGATGAACGCCTCGGCCGAGATGAACGCGCCCGCGGCGATGCCGCGCAGCAGGATCACCGTCGGCAGCCCGCGGCGCGCGCGGAAGGTTCCGCGGGGCAGCAACTGCAGCGCGGCGGGGACCAGCAGCGCCGCGCCCAGCGCGGCGGGCGGCAGCGACCACAGGTCCAGCCGCTGCCCCGCGTACTGCAGCAGACCGGCGCCGACGGAGAGCGCGAGCGCCAGCCGCAGCCGTCGCCGGTCCAGCGGCTGACCGTCGGCGTCACCGCCGTGCAGGCCACGCAGCTGCGGCAGCATCAGCACCAGCGGGGCGACGATGAGCACCGGTATCGACAGGAAGACCCAGCGCCAGCCGATGTGCTGGGTGACCGTCCCGGCGACCAGCGGACCGATCACCGACGGCAGCACCCAGGACGCGGCGAAGGCCGCGAAGACCTTGGGCCGCAGCCGCTCCGGATAGCGCAGTCCCACCACGACGTAGAGCGCGACGATCACCAGCCCGGCGCCGAACCCCTGGGTGACCCGCCCGCCGACGAAGGTCCACATCGAGGTCGCGGTCCCGGCCAGCACCAGCCCGACCCCGAACACGGCGATCCCGACGCCCAGCGGGAGCATCGGCCCGCGCTTGTCGCACCACTCCCCCGAGACCACCATCGCGAGCAGGCTGGAGGTGAAGAAGCCGGTGAAGGCGAAGGCGTAGAGCCCCACCCCGTGCAGCGCCTTCGCGGCGACGGGCAGGGCCGTGTTGACCGCCATCGCCTCGAACGCGATCAGCAGCACGCAGGCCACGATGCCGATCGTGAGCATGCGGAACGGACGGTCGAGAATCCCGGCGGACGCGTCGTCGACGCCCGTGGGATGGGTGAGGGTGGTCACTGACCGAGTGTAAGGGGTGGATCGGGAGATTGCCCCTGTCGTTTGTTGCGCCCGATGACGGGCCCGTTGCCCCGGATCAAGCCTCGGCCGGAAGCGTTGACCCAACCCGGGCACCCTCCCGTAACGTCATTCCCACGAGAGAACAACTCGCCCGTGTGCCCGAGTGGTTGAGGGAACCGCCTGCAAAGCGGTTTACGCCGGTTCGATTCCGGTCATGGGCTCCACCGACTGACGCACGTCCCGGCCGCGTGTGCCTCGAACTCGCCGGGGAAGTCGGCCAGCGCACCGACCAGCAGCCGGGCGGCTTCGTCCGCGTGGCGGCAGCGCCCGCGGACGCGGGACTGGGTGGCCCAGCGGACGACGGTGTCGAATGCCCCCGGTCGGCTCAGATCCGCGAGCGCGGCGGCGATGCGGGGCAGATCGCCCCGGCAGTCGCACGCCTGCGCGCGGAGCAGCAGCAGTGTCTCGGCGACCCCGCAGAATTTCGCGGGCGCGACGGTGGTGGTCATCCGGGGGCTACTTCTTCGTGTTCGTCACGCGGGCGACGACGACCGTCCCGCTCTTCGGGTTGAGCCGACGGAGCGGGGCCTCGCCGGGGCGCTTGGAGGCTGCGTTGAGAATCATGGTGTTGCTCCCGTCGTCGTGTTCGTTTTCCGACTACGAGGGCAACCTTGCGCACCGCCCGTGAGAAGCCGATGAGCGTTCTGTCCCATTCGGGATGAGAGTCGGAATTGAGGCTCACCGACCGGCAGGCTCGAACCCGGCAAGCATCTGCTCCAGCGCCGCCTGGTCCGGCCCCACGAACGGCGCAGAGCCGGCCGCCGAGCCGAGGGTGTCGACCATCCGCCCGGTGATTCCCTGGGCCGGCGGCAGATGCGTCGACAGGACGAGGTCCGGCTCCCGCTCCCGCAGCGGCCCGAAGGTCCCGAGGAACTTCTGCTCGTCGACGTTCTGCACCCACGGACTGTCCACGCTCGCCCACAGCAGTTGGGCCGCCCGCAGCTCCTCGACGCCGACCGCGCCGACGTCGGGACATTCGGCCAGCTCCGCGCTGGGCAGTGGTCCGCCGAAGCAGTCCGAGCTGAAGCAGACGCCGGACAGCTCGTCGAAGAAGCCGACGGTAGCCGGGTTGTCGAACAGCGGCGGCCGGAACCCCGTCAGAGTGCGGTCGCCGACGTCCAGCGACTGCCCGGGATTGAGCAGGTACAGCCGGTCCATCGGCAGCGGCCGCTCGCAGGACATGATCCCGGCCGCCACGAAGGTGGTCACGACACGCGCCTTGGGCGCCGCCTCCAGCAGTTCGAAGATCCCGCCCGTGTGGTCCCGGTCCGGGTGGGTCAGCCAGATCCATCGCACGTCGGGAGGGTCCAGCACGGTGGTGAGCGTGGCCAGGAAGTCCCGGTCGGGCAGGCCGAGCCCGGTGTCGACGACGACCGGCTCCGCGGCGTGCAGGACGAAGGCGTTGACGGGGACGTGCCCCATCCCGGGCACCTCCAGGCTGTCGCTCAGGACGCTGATGTCAGGTCTGATCCGGTGGACAGGCATGGCGAGCCCTCCACCCCCCGGGGTGGCGACCATTCGCGGCGGCACGGTCCATCCTCGTCCGCTACGGGCCGCGCCGCCACCAGGGCCAGGCCGGGACCTCGGCGGATCAGCCGACCGCGGCGTCCTCCGGGCGGATCGGGAGCCGGGTCACGACCATGCCCGTCGCCGCCCGCACCGCGGAGGCGATGGCGGAGGGCGCCACGACCGCGCTCGCCGCGCCGACCGCCTTCGCGCCGAAGGGGGCCACCACGTCGCGGTCCTCGATCAGCGCCGCGACGCGGATGTCCGGGGCGTCGAGCGCGGTCGGCAGGCGGTAGCCGACGAAGTTCGGGGCCAGGACGCGGCCGTCGCCGACGGCCAGCTCCTCCATCAGCGCCAGGCCGAGGCCCTGCGTCACACCGGCCTCCACCCGCGCCGCGATCTGCCGCGGGTTGAGCGCCCGACCGACGTCCTGCGCCGCCGTGACCTCGACGACGCGGACCGTGCCGAGCTCGATGTCCACGTCCACGACCGCCCGCATCGCGCAGAAGCCGATGCTGACGAAGGCGTCGCCCTGGCCCGTCTCCGGGTCCAGCGGCTCGGTCGGGTGGGGGCGGCACTGCGCCGTCGCCCAGAGGTCCTTGCCCTCCAGCGCCTCCAGGACCGGCATGCCGAGCACGCCGTCGTAGGAGGTGATCCGGCCGTCCTTGATGCTGAGCAGCTCCGGCGACATCGCGAAGCGCGCCGCCAGCGGCTGCAGCAGCTGCTGGCGGACCATCAGCGCCGCGCGCTCCACCGCGCCGCCCGCGACCCAGGTCTGCCGACCGCGCGCGGACGGGCCGGCCGCCGGCTGGTCGGTGTCGACCGGGGCGATGTAGACCTCGTCGACGCCCAGGATCTCCTGCACGATCTGCTTGGCCAGCGTCGCGAAGCCCGTCCCCGGGTCGACCGCCGCGCAGATCACGGACGCCTGCGAGCCGGTGACCCGGACCGACGCCGTGGCGACCTCGTCGGCGCCCTCGATGCCGAGCATGTGCACCATGCCGACCGCGTAGCCGATCCCGCGCCGCACCGCCGCCGGGTCGCCCGCGCCGCCGGGGCCCTCGGGGAGCAGCCACTCCGCGTCCGGCTGGTCGACCGGCAGCGGCGGCAGCGGCTCGTCCGCGACGGCGTCCAGCAGCTCGCGGACGGGGGCCGGGCAGGTGACGGCCTGTCCGGTGGGCAGCAGGTCGCCCGTCGCCATGACGTTGCGGCGGCGGATCTCCAGCGGGCTCAGGTCGAGCGTGGTGGCGAGCCGGTCCAGCTGCGACTCGTAGGCGAAGCAGACCTGCAGCGCGCCCTCGCCGCGCATCCGCCCGGCGGGCGGGTTGTTGGTGCGCACCGCCCAGGCGTCGACGAAGACGTGCGGGACGACGTAGGGGCCGGCGGCCATCGCGGCGGCGGAGGCCAGCGCCTCGCTCGACACGTCCGCGTAGGCGCCGCCGTCCAACAGGATCTGCGCCTCGACCTTGACCAGGCGGCCCTCGGCGTCGGCGTGGTGGCGGTACCTGAGCAGGGTGGGGTGGCGGTGCGCGTGGGTGAGGAAGGACTCCTCGCGGGTCAGCGCCATCTTGACCGGGTGGCCGGTGCGGATCGCCAGCAGCGCGAGGGTGGCCTGGAAGCCGATGTCGTCGCGGTCCGCGGTGGCGCCGGGGACGCCGGAGACCACGAGACGGACCCGGTCGGGCTCGATGCCGAGGCAGGAGGCCGCGCGGTCACGGTCGCCGTGCGGGTCGGTGGAGGCGACGTGCAGCTCGACGCCGCCGTCCGGGCGCGGCACGGCCAGCCCGGCCTCGGCGCCGATCGGCGCCGGGTCCTGACGGCCCACCTGGTACATGCCCTCGACGACGATCTCGCCGACGACCTCGGGGTCGCCGAAGCGGATCGGCAGCTGCCGGAAGACGTTGCCGTCGGGGTGCAGCGGAGGGGCCTGGAAGGCCTGCTCGGGATCGGTCAGCGGCGGCAGCGGCTCCCACTCGACCAGGATCGCGGCGGCGGCCAGCCTGGCCGTGTCGGGGTGGTCGGCGGCGACGGCCGCGAAGGGCTCGCCGTGGTGGCGGACCACCTCGGCGGCGAGCACCGGACGGTCGGCGACGACGGGCCCGGTGGGCGCGCCGTTCGGCGCGCCGTCGGGGCCGGTCGGCAGGTCCTCGGCGGTGAGCACGGCGTAGACGCCGGGGACGGCGAGTGCCGGGCGGGTGTCGAGGCTGACGATGCGTGCGTGCGCGTAGGGCGAGCGCGCGAGCGCGCCCCAGAGGAGGCCTTCGGCCCAGAGGTCGGCGGCGTAGGGGTAGACGCCCATCGCCTTCGCGGCGGCGTCCTCCCGCAGCGGGGAGGCGCCGATAGCTCCGCTGGTCAGCGCCTGCTCGGCCGCCTGCGCGGGAGTGGGCGCGGCGGCGTCGGGAGCGGGCGCCGTCCCGGACGGGGTCGTCGTCGCTGTCGCCGTGAGCAGGCTCCCGCCCAGCGCGGCGCCCGTGGCACTGCCGGGCGCGCCCTCGCGCACGGTGGTCAGATTGGTGAGCGTGTCCTCGCCGGACGACCCGGATGGGGCGGAGGGGGTGGTCACGAACCGGCCTCCTGGCCGTGCTGGTGGGGCAGGACATAGACGCCGGTCGTGGGGTCGAGCGACATCGCAGGCTCGCCGTACCCACCACCGGGCGGCGCTCCGTAGTGGTAACCACCGGCCTCCGCGTGGCCTTCGGCGATCGCCTCGACCTGGAACGAGCCGGTCACATCCGCGTAGCCTTCGCCCCGCAGCGCACCGACCTCGAACGAACCGGTCACGTCCGCGCCGAAGGCGCCGCCGTGGGCGAAGTGGTCCTCGCGCAGCGCGCCGACCTGGAACGAACCGGTCGCGTCCGCGCCGGGACCGGCCGCGTGGCCCTCGGCCCACAGCCCGCCGACATGGAACGAACCCGTGGTGTCCGCGCCGAAGGCATCCGCATCCGAACCCACACCGGAATCCGGGGGCAGCACGGCGACCCGGAACGAACCGGTGGTCTCCGCGCCCAGGCCCGCGAACGCGGTGGGGCCGGTCGTGGGCGGTTGGGGGTCGGCGGGTGGGGTGTCCGCGCGGAGGCGGGCCGCCGCCGCCGCGGACTGGGCGCGGAAGCCCGCGCCGAGCGCGGGGCCGAGACGGACCTCGCCCGTGCGTTCCGCATCAGGGACCTGGGGACCGGCCTGATCCTGCATCGGCGGGGCGCCGACCAGGAGGGAGCCGGTCGCCTCCGCCCCGGCCGGGGCCGGGTCGGGGAGCTGGACCGAGCCGGCCGCGCTGCGCGTACCCGGACCGTCGGCCTGGCCGGGGAAGCGGCCGCCGAACGGGCCGCCAGGGTAGGGCCCCTGGCCGTAGCCGGAGCCGTCCTGCCCGTGCCCGTCGTGACCGCCGTACCCCTGGTCGCCGTACCCGGACGACCCGTCCGGGTAGCCGGGGTCGTGG
The DNA here is from genome assembly GCF_041262525.1 of Streptacidiphilus sp. MAP12-20. Taxonomy (NCBI): domain Bacteria; kingdom Bacillati; phylum Actinomycetota; class Actinomycetes; order Kitasatosporales; family Streptomycetaceae; genus Streptacidiphilus; species Streptacidiphilus sp. MAP12-20. Next base: position 64,335 of record NZ_JBGCCK010000016.1, on the reverse strand, counting down.
GGGGTGGCGTAGCCGTAGCCGCCGCCGTGCTGCGGGGGGACGTCGACGTAGACCGGCAGTTCCGTCTCGCCGTCGTCGTCGAGCAGTTCGTCCGTCGTCTCGTCCAGCACCGGGATGGGCAGCGGGACCAGTTCCTCCACCGGGGAGGTCGCCTCGATCAGTCCGTCGACCGGGCCCTCGCCGAAGTAGCCGACCCCTGCCGGGGACGAGTCCGCGCTCTCGCCGTCCTCCTCCGCCGCGTCCGTGCGCGTGCCGGCGACCGCGCGGACCGCGGCCAACGCGCCCTGGTAGCCGGTGCAGCGGCACAGGTTGCCGCACAGCGCCTGCCGGGCTTCGAGCTCGCTCGGGTGGTGGTTCCGCTCCAGCAGGTCGTGCACCGCCATGGCCAGGCCCGGCGCGCAGTAGCCGCACTGCACCGCGCCGCTGTCGGCCAGCGCCTGCTGCACGTCGGAGGGGACGCCGTCCTCGGCCAGGCCCTCGACCGTGCGGATCTCGACCCCGGCCGCGAGCGCTGCAGGCACCAGGCAGGCGGCCGTCAACTGGCCGTCGACCTGCACCGAGCAGGCGCCGCACTCGCCCTGTTCGCAGCCGCCCTTGGCGCCCGCGAGGCCGAGCCGCTCACGCAGCACGTAGAGCAGGCTCTCGCCGATCCACGCGTCGTTGACCGGCCGCTCCAGACCGTTGACTCGGAGCGTGTAGGAGGCGCGCGGCGAGTCCTCCGCGCCGAATCCCAGCGAGGCAGTCAGATAATCCGTCACTTCAGCGCCCTCCCGAGTGCGCGGCGGGCCAGTACGGACACGGTACGCCGCAGCCGCTGGGCTGCGGGCGCGGGGTTCTCGAACGTCGCAGCCCCCAAGGTCCCGGCCTCCTCGCCGACGTCGGGCACGCACGCCGAGGCGACGTACTCGCCGAACGCCTGCGCCACCGCGGGGTCCACGGACCGTTCGGCGTCCCAGTCGATGCAGCCGGCCACCCACTGCTCGGCCTCCAGCGGCCGCAGCGGTACGGGCGCGACCGCGCCGACCGCGCAACGCACCGCGCGCCGCGCCGGGTCGAGGACCAGCGCGACCGAGGCCACGGCACGCGCCGGACCGGTCCGGCCGCCGGACTTGAGGAAAACCTGGGGGGCGTGCAGCAGCGGAACCCGGACAAAGGCCAGCAACTCGCCCGCGCGCAAGGGGTCCAAACCGGTCAGAAGGTGACTGACCGCCACTTCTCGCCCACCGTCGGGCCCGACCAGGGTGACCGTCGCCTCCAGCGCGGACAAAACCGGCAAAGTATCCCCTGCCGGATGCGCGCTGACGATGTTGCCGCCCAGCGTGCCGACGTTGCGCACCTGCGGCGGGCCGACGGTTCCGGCAGCCTCGGCCAGCGCGGGGATCAGCGCGGCGAAGTCGGGACGGGCCATGCGCGCGTGAGTCAGGCCGGCGCCGAGCAGCGCCGCGCCGTCCTGGTACTGCCAGCCTCTGAGCTCGGTGACCCGCCCCAGCCCGAGCAGCGCCATCGGGCGCAGCAGCCCGGCGTTGACCGCACCCATCAGGTCGGTCCCGCCCGCGACCGGCACCGCGCCCGGCGACGCCGCCAATGCGCTGACGGCCTCGTCCAGCGAGGCCGGGAGCATGATCGTCTGGTTCACTCGTGTCCCACCGTGCTCGGGCCGCTCACGCCGCCACCCTCCTGGCCGTACGGTACGTGGAAACGCACCTGCTGCGCACCCTCCTGTGGTGGCGTGGAAGCACCACTGTGGCACACCGACCGAAGGGTGCGGGCGGGGGTCGGGACTACGACGCCCGCTACAGCGGTCGGCCGAGTACGCCCGGACGGCGCTGCCACGGACGCGGACCCTCCGGCCGCCGGTAGTCGACGCCGAGGGCGTCGAGGCGGGCGTAGTGGGTCCGCATCCGCGCGGCGAAACCGGGGAAGTCGCGTGCCTCCGGCTCGCGCGGCAGCTCGGACCAGGCGACCTCGGCGAACGCGGCCAGGCGCGGGAACGCGTGGTAGTCGACCTCGCGTCCGTCGTCCATGAACTCGGTCCAGAGATTCGCCTGAGTGCCGATCACGTGCCCGGCCGCCTCGGCGTCCTGACGCAGCTGCGGCGGCAGCGGCTCATAGCGGTAGACGTCCTCGAGCGTGCGGACGTAACCCACCGGGATCGGCTCATCCGCGCCGTCGGACTCGCGATGGTCCAGGTAGACGTACTGCTCCGGACACATCACGACGTCATGTCCCGCCTGCGCGGCGGCGATCCCGCCCTCGTAGCCCCGCCAGGACGACACCGCCGCGCCGGGAGCCAGGCCGCCTTCAAGAATCTCGTCCCACCCGATCAGGCGTCGCCCGCGCTCCGCGAGCCAGCGGTCGAAGTGGCGGATGAACCAGCTCTGCAGCTCGTCCTCGTCGGCCAGCCCTTCCTGCTTGATCCGCGCCTGCGCCGCGGCGCTGGCGCGCCACTGCTCCTTGGGGCACTCGTCGCCGCCGAGGTGCACGAAGCTGGAGGGGAAGATTTCCAGGATTTCGGTGAGAACGTTCTCGTAGAAGCGCAGCGTCGCGTCCTCGACGTTGAGCACATTGGGGTTGATGCCCCAGTCCGTCCAGGTCTGCAACGCGGTCGTGTCCACGACGTCGCGGTTGCCGAGCTCGGGGTAGGCGGCGATCGCGGCCTGCGAGTGGCCGGGAATGTCGATCTCCGGGACGACGGTGATCTGCCGGGCGGCGGCGTACGCCACGATCTCGCGCAGGTCGTCCCGGGTGTAGTAGCCGCCGTGCGGACGGTCGTCGCGGCGGTTGCCGTCGCGGAAGCCGACCATCGAGCGCTCGCGGGACGCGCCGACCTCGGTCAGCCGCGGGTACTGCTCGATCTCGACGCGCCAGCCCTGGTCGTCGGTCAGGTGCAGGTGCAGCACGTTGAGCTTGTGGGCGGCCAGCAGGTCCAGGTAGCGCAGCACGTCCGCTTTGGGCAGGAAGTGCCGGGCGACGTCCAGCAGCACCCCGCGCCAGCCGAAGCGCGGCGCGTCCTGCACGGTGACGAAGGGCAGCGCCCAGCCGTCCTCCGGCCGCACCGCCGCCCGCCGGTACGCCTGCGGCCCGAGCAGCTGACGCAGCGTCTGCGCACCCCAGAAGAGCCCGGCGGCGCTGCCACCGCTGAGCGCGACGCCCTCCGCGTCCACGACGAGGCGGTAGCCCTCGGCGGCCAGGTCACCCTCGTCGAGCGTGAGCCGGATGCCGCCCGGACCGGAGGCGGGCAGCAGCGGCAGGCCGGTCGCCGCGCCGAGCTCGGTGCGCAGCCAGGCGGCGACGCCCTCGGTGCCCGGACCACCACCGAGCGCGGTCGCGTCGGTGAGAGCGAACGAGCCCGCCCCGGCGGGCTGGGCGAGGGACAGCGGCGCGGGTATGAGGTGCATGGCCTCATCCTGCCGCGCCACCACCGCGAGGACCAGCTACGAAAGGCCCTTGTCGTCAAGGACCCTTACTTGCCCTTGTCGCCCTTGTCCTTGCCCTTGTCGCCACCCGGGGTCATGCCCTCCCAGATCTCCTTGCAGAGGGGACAGACGGGGTACTTCTTCGGATCGCGGCTCGGCACCCAGACCTTGCCGCAGAGCGCGACCACAGGCGTGCCGGAGAGCGCGCTCTCCATGATCTTGTTCTTGTCGGCGTAGTGGGCGAAGCGCTCGTGGTCGCCGTCGCCGTGGGAGGTCTGCGGGACCTCCTCGACCAACGTGCCGGTACCGGTGCCGGTGACGCGCTCGGGCTCAAGGGTGCTCATGACGCGCAAGTCTAATTGGGACCGCCCCGTCCGGGTCGGCTCGGGCCGCCACTCGGTTCGATCCGCGAGTCAGTTCAGGCTGGGATCGTCGGGATAGGTCGCCACCAGCGCCAGCTCGCCCCGCTGGCGGCGCAGCACCGCGCGCCACAGCCGCTCGGGGTCCGGCGCGGAGACGTCGCCCGGCTCGGAGTCCACGACGTACCAGGCGCCCTCCAGCAGCTCGTCCTCCAGCTGACCGGGCGCCCAGCCCGCGTAGCCCGCGAAGACGCGCAGCGCGCCGAGCTCGGCGGCGAGCAGCTCCGGCGGGGCCTCCAGATCCACCAGACCGATCGCCCCGTGCACCCGGCGCCAGCCGAGCACCTCCTCCTCGCCCTGCTCCCCCGGTACGACGGCCAGCGCCAGCGCGGAGTCGAGACCGACAGGTCCGCCCTGGAAAACGACGGCCGGCGCCCCGGCCAGCTCCGCCCAGGACTCCAGCACCGCGCCCACCTCCACCGGCGTCGGCCGGTTCAGTACGACGCCGAGGGTGCCCTCGGTGTCGTGGTCGAGCAGCAGCACGACCGCCCGGTCGAAGTTCGGATCGGTCAGTGCGGGCGTGGCCACCAGCAGGCGGCCCGTGAGCGAGACGGGCTCCGTCATGCCAGACATGATCCCGCAACCGGCCGCCGCGCGGCGTCAGAACGCGCAGCGGGCTCTGCCCCGGTACGCGGAGTGAGAGCTTCCCCACAGCCGTAAAGGGCCCATTTGCACTCCGGCCAGGGAAGCAGCCATTTCCCGCCCGTAAGGAACCACGGTTCGGGCCACTACCATCTCTCAGGGTGCGCACACCCCTGTGCACTCTCTTGAACTGTCTTGACCGTCCGCCTCCCCGACCACCCCAGGATCGCGAGAACATGACCGACGATGTCCTGATCGTCCACGGCGGTACGCCGCTGGAAGGCGAGATCCGTGTCCGCGGCGCGAAGAATCTCGTGCCGAAGGCCATGGTGGCCGCGCTGCTGGGCCACGAGCCGAGCCGGCTCCGCAACGTGCCGGACATCCGCGACGTGAAGGTGGTGCGCGGCCTCCTGCAGCTGCACGGCGTGACCGTGCGCAGCGGCGAGGAGGAGGGCGAGCTCGTCCTCGACCCCACCTACGTCGAGAGCGCCAACGTCACCGACATCGACGCGCACGCGGGCAGCTCGCGCATCCCGATCCTCTTCTGCGGCCCGCTGCTGCACCGGCTCGGCCACGCGTTCATCCCCGGTCTCGGCGGCTGCGACATCGGCGGACGCCCGGTGGACTTCCACTTCGACGTGCTGCGGCAGTTCGGCGCGGTCATCGAGAAGCACCCGCAGGGCACGGTGCTGACCGCACCGCAGCGGCTGCGCGGCTGCAAGATCGAGCTGCCGTACCCGTCGGTGGGCGCGACGGAGCAGGTGCTGCTGACGGCGGTGCTGGCCGAGGGCGTCACCGAGCTGACGAACGCGGCGATCGAGCCGGAGATCGTGGACCTCATCTGCGTGCTGCAGAAGATGGGCGCGATCATTTCGATGGGCACCGACCGGACCATCCTCATCACGGGTGTGGACCGCCTCGGCGGCTACAACCACCGCGCCCTGCCGGACCGCCTGGAGGCGGCCTCCTGGGCGTGCGCGGCGCTGGCCACGCAGGGCGACATCTACGTCCGTGGCGCGCGCCAGCTGGAGATGATGACCTTCCTGAACACCTTCAGGAAGGTCGGCGGCGCCTTCGCGGTGGACGACGAGGGCATTCGCTTCTGGCACCCGGGGGGCGAGCTCAAGGCCATCGCGCTGGAGACGGACGTCCACCCCGGCTTCCAGACGGACTGGCAGCAGCCGCTGGTCGTGGCCCTGACGCAGGCCTCCGGCCTCTCCATCGTCCACGAGACGGTCTACGAGTCCCGTCTGGGCTTCACCTCGGCGCTGAACCTGATGGGCGCACACATCCAGCTCTACCGGGAGTGCCTGGGCGGCACGCCGTGCCGCTTCGGACGGCGCAACTTCCTGCACTCGGCGGTCGTCTCGGGCCCGTCCAAGCTCCAGGGCGCGGAACTGGTCATCCCGGACCTCCGCGGCGGCTTCTCCTACCTGATCGCGGCCCTCGCCGCCCAGGGCACCTCGCGGGTCCACGGCATCGCGCTGATCAACCGCGGCTACGAGAACTTCATGGACAAACTGCGGGCGCTGGGCGCGGACATCGAGCTCCCGAGCGAGGCGAAGTAGCTTCTGCAACAACACAGCGAGCCGGTCACTCCGCTGACGCGGAGTGACCGGCTCGCTGTGTCAGACGCCTAGGGCTTACTTGCCCTTGGCGGCCTCCTTGAGCTTGGAGCCCGCCGAGACCTTGACGCTGAAACCGGCGGGGATGTTGATCGGGTCGCCGGTCTGCGGGTTCCGGGCGGTACGAGCGGCACGGTGGGTGCGCTCGAAAGTCAGGAAGCCGGGGATGGTGACCTTCTCGTCGCCCTTGGCGACGACGTCGCCGACGACCTCGGCGAAAGCCGCGAGGACGGCGTCCGCGTCCTTGCGGGTCACCTCGGCGCGCTCGGAGAGCGCGGCCACCAGCTCACTGCGGTTCATGTGTACTCCATTGTGGTCTGTCGCGTTGCGATCCTCGGCTGCCCCGGAGGACCGCCGCCTCGGCTGCCGGGACGACCCACCGTTCAGCTTGGCTGTGGTGGCGTCCCAACAGGCGATGGGGTGTGCCTGAGCACGAATCCTGCCCCCACTGCCGCCGGTAAAGCGAATCCGGCACCCGCGAGAGTCACACGAACAGCGCCAAGCGGCTCCGCCCGGACTCTCGCCGGTCACTTTAGGCGGACGTTTCCGCATCTGTCGGAAACGACGCGCCGAAGCAACCGTATCGGTTGCTGTGCGTAGTCCCCAAAACCGAACCGCCGAGCGGGACGTTGCAACTCCTTGGGGGCGCGAGGAACTGCGCGAGCAACCACCCTGTGCGGATGGCCCTGCGCATTGAGGACCATCCGCACGCCGGTGGCTTGTCGCGCAGTTCCTCGCGCCCCTGAGAAGTTGCAACGTCCCTCAGTGTCAGGGAGTCACGATGGGAAAGCTGCCCGTCTCAGACAGCTGCGCCTGCGCCGTGCCGGCGGCATGCGCCGCCTCCCGGACCGCCGCTGCGACCGTCTTCGCCACGTCCGGGTGGAAGACGCTCGGGATGATGTAGTTCGCGTTGCACTCCTCCGCGCTCACCGTCGCGGCCAGCGCCCGCGCCGCCGCCAGCATCATCTCCGTGTTGACCGTGCGGCTCTGAGCGTCCAGCAGGCCGCGGAAGACGCCCGGGAAGACCAGCACGTTGTTGATCTGGTTCGGGAAGTCGCTGCGCCCCGTCGCGACCACCGCGGCGGTCTGCCGGGCGACGGCCGGGTCGATCTCCGGGTCCGGGTTGGCCAGGGCGAAGACGATCGCGTCGTCCGCCATGGCGGCGATGTCGTCGCCGTCCAGGACGTTCGGGGCCGAGACGCCGATGAAGACGTCCGCGCCGTGCACGGCCTCCTTCAGGGAGCCCGTGCGGCCGCTGCGGTTGGTGTTCTCCGCGATCCAGCGCAGGGAGTCGTTCAGGTCGTCGCGGCCCAGGTGGACGACGCCCTTCACGTCCGCCACCGTCGCGTGCTCGACGCCCGCCGCCATCAGCAGCTTCAGGATCGCCGTGCCGGCCGCGCCCGCGCCCGACATGACCACCCGCACCTCGTTGATGTCCTTGCCGACCACCTGCAGCGCGTTCGTCAGCGCGGCGAGCACAACGATCGCCGTGCCGTGCTGGTCGTCGTGGAAGACCGGGATGTCCAGGGCCTCGCGCAGCCGCGCCTCGATCTCGAAGCAGCGCGGGGCGGAGATGTCCTCCAGGTTGATGCCGGCGAAGCCCGGGGCGATCGCCTTGACGATGGCCACGATCTCGTCGGTGTCCTGGGTGTCCAGGCAGAGCGGCCAGGCGTCGATGCCCGCGAAGCGCTTGAACAGGGCCGCCTTGCCCTCCATGACCGGCAGCGCGGCCATCGGGCCGATGTTGCCCAGCCCCAGCACCGCCGAGCCGTCCGTCACCACGGCGACGCTGTTGCGCTTGATGGTGAGGCGGCGCGCGTCCTCAGGGTTCTCGGCGATGGCCATGCAGACGCGGGCGACGCCGGGGGTGTAGATCATCGAGAGGTCGTCACGGTTGCGGATCGGCAGCTTCGAGGACATCTCGATCTTGCCGCCGAGGTGCATCAGGAAGGTGCGGTCGGAGACCTTGCCGATGGTGATGCCCTCGATGGTGCGGAGCTTCTCGACGATCTCCTCGGCGTGCGCGACCGAGATCGCGGCGATGGTGACGTCGATGCGCAGCGACTCGATGCCGGAGGCGGTCACGTCGAGGCCGGTCACGGTCCCGCCGGAGGACTCCACGGAGGTGGTGATCTGGCTCACCGCGTTGCCGCGGGCCGGAACCTCCAGTCGCACCGTGATCGAGTTGGAGACACTGGGAACCGCCGCCATCGACGTTGCCTTCTTCCTGTACCCGCGCTGCTTCGACTGCTGCTGTGGTTGAGTCGTCACGATCGTCCCACCTACTCGCCGGTAGGCGGAAATGTTGTTCCGCAAAGCGGACAGCGGGTGAGACGGGGCGGGTCTTTCTCCAGCGTTCTCACGCGAGGGGAATGCGTTTCCGAAGAGCTTTGTTACTCTGGCTGTACGACACCGGCTCGATCCAAGCCCCCGGGCCCAACCTTAGTCGCCTAGAGCGACCACTTGCCGCGAGGCGAGCATGGCGGGTCGGTGTCGTACCAGACGGAGAATCAGCGCGGGCCCCCTGCCGAATCGGTAGGGGGCCCGCGCTGTACTGATCCAGCCTCAGCCGTGCAGCAGGGCCGGGACGCCGGCCGCGTCCGGCAGGTCGAGCGGGCCGCTCAGCACAGTCAGCCGCTGCGTCGCACGGGTCAGCGCCACGTAGAGGACGCGCAGGCCCGCGTCCGACTCACCGGCGATGCCGGAGGGGTCGGCGACGACCGTCGCGTCGTACTCCAGGCCCTTGGCCTCCAGGCTGCCGAGCGCGACCGCACGCTCACCCAGGCCCTTGATCCACCCGCGCGCCTCCTCGCGGCGCTCCATCGGCACGACGATGCCGACCGTGCCCTCGACCTCCTCCAGCAGGCGTCGGACCTCCGCGCGCGCCGCGTCGCCCAGCGCCTCCTCGCGCGCGACCGCGGCGAAGCGCGGCTCGACGCCGGTGGAGCGCACCGCGACCGGCGGCTCGGTGCCCGGCGCGGCCTGCGCCAGGATGCGCGAGGCGATATCGGCGATTTCCGCCGGGTTGCGGTAGTTCGTGGTCAGCGTGAAGCGGCGACGCGGCTTTCCGGACAGCGTCTCGTCCATCGCCGCCTGGGCCTCCGCCGGGTCGATCCAGCTGCTCTGGGCCGGGTCGCCGACGATGGTCCAGGTCGCGTTGCGGGCGCGGCGGCCGACCATGCGCCACTGCATCGGGGTGAGGTCCTGGGCCTCGTCCACGATGATGTGGGCGTAGTCGCGCCGCTCGGCGGCGGCCGCCGCGACGCGCGCCTCCTGCTCCCTGCGCTGCCGGTCGCCGTAGACGGAGACCTCGTCCAGGCCGGTGAGCAGGTCCATCGGGTCGACCTCACGCACCCGTGCCCGGTAGGGCTCGCCGAGCAGCGTCTGGAGCTCGTCCAGCAGTGCCACGTCGTGGGCGCTGACGCCGCCGCGGCCCTGCCGGTCCAGGTGGCGCCAGGAGTCGGACAGCAGCCGCAGCTCCTGCCGGCTGAAAGCGCCGCGCGCCTGCCCGCCGAGCCGACGCTGGTCGGCGAGCGTGGCGAGCACCCGGCGCGGCGTCAGCGACGGCCACCAGGCCTCCAGGAAGTCGAGGAAGGCGTCCTCGTCGCTGACGTACTCGTCGAAGCTCTCACGCTGGCGCTGCTGCTCCTCGCGCTCGTAGCGGTCCACCGGCTTGGCCCGGCCGCGCTGGAGCTTCGCCCAGAGCGCGTCCAGCAGCAGCCGTCGGGCGCGCGGACGGAGCAGGTTGACCGGCGTGGTGCCGCCCAGGATGCCGCGGCGCAGCTGGCGCAGCGTCTCCGCGTCCAGTCGCAGCACCTCGCCCAGCGCGACGACGCGCAGCTCGGCGGGGGTGTCCCTGCTGTCGAGCGCGGCACGGGCGGCGCGGCGCAGCAGCGGCAGCATCCGCGAGGAGCCCTTGACCCTGGCCGCCTCGGGGCTGTCGTAGCGGTCGGCCTCCTCGCCCTCGACCAGGCTGCCGATCGCGCGGATCGCGACCTGGCCCTCCTCGCCGAGCGCGGGCAGGACGCCCTCGGTGTAGGAGACCAGCAGCGGGGTCGGGCTGACCACGAGGATGCCGCCCGCGTAGCGGCGACGGTCGTGGTAGAGCAGGTAGGCGGCGCGGTGCAGCGCGACGGCGGTCTTGCCGGTGCCGGGACCGCCGGTGACCAGGGTGGCGCCGGCCGCCTGCGCGCGGATGACCTCGTCCTGCTCCTGCTGGATCGAGGAGACGATGTCGCGCATGGCGTGTCCGCGCGCCCGGCCGAGCGTGGCCATCAGCGCGCCGTCGCCGACGATGGCGACGGGCCGGCCGTCGAGGCGCGGCTCCAGGTCCGGGCGGAGCAGGTCGTCCTCGACGCCCAGCACCTTGCGACCGCGCGAGCGGATCACACGGCGGCGCAGCACCCGGCCGGGCTGGCGCGGGGTGGCCCGGTAGAAGGGCGCGGCGGCGGGGGCCCGCCAGTCGATCACCAGCGGCCCGTACTCGGCGTCCAGCACCCCGAGCCTGCCGATGTGCAGGGTCTCGGCGATGTCCGGGTCGGCCGGGTCCAGCGGGGCCTGCGAGGGGAAGCCGTCCTCCTCGGGACGGTCCGGCTGCTGCAGGTCGATCCGGCCGAAGAGGAAGTCCTCGAACTCGTTGGTCAGCCGCTGCAGGTGCCGGCCGGCCTGGTACGCCTGGGCGTCGCGCTCGGCCAGCGCGCCGGGGGTACCGGCCATGAACTTGCGGTTGGCGTCGTCGAGGATGAACTCCGCCTCGGCGAGCTTCTCGCCGAGGCGGAGGTATACCTGGTCGAGGTGGGCCTGCTCGACCGCGACCTCACGGTCGAAGACGGTCCCGTCCACGGCGCCGTGGTCTGCGGAGCCGCGGTCTGCGGTTCTGCGGTCGGCGGTTCTGCGGTCGGCGGCGCCGTGATCGGCGGTCTGATGGGTGGGCGAGGCCAAGAGATCCCCTGAGTCCAACGTGGGCTGCTGCGCGTCCCCTGAAAAAGGGAACTGTTGATCCTACGCCCTCCGGCCGGTCAGGTGGAGGCGGACGGTCCGGACTGTCGCCGTCGGAGCCAGGAATGCCAGCAGCGCCGTGGCCTCCGCCTCGACCTCGGCGCGTACGGCGGCGGGCTGCTCGCTGAACAGCTCGACGGCCAGCTCGGCGGGTGCGTCCTTGCGCTTCGGCTTGGCGTGGGCCCAGGCCCCGGCCAGCCGCCCGTCGATCAGCAGCCCGGGACGGTAGCCGTTGCCGTTCGAGAAGAGGTTGACCCGGTCTCCCTCGTCCATGACGCGGCCGCGCTGGGCGTGGCCGATCAGCACGTTGTCGTAGTCGGGGAGGAAACGCGGCGGCGCCGGGATCTCCGGATCAGGACGCGGCGCGTCGGGCAGGTCGAAGAGCTCGCGGCCGGTCCCGGCGTCGGCGAAGACGGCGAGCCGGGGGCGGAGCTTCTCGAAGACCTCGCCGAGCCGGGTCACCCCGCTCCAGTGCTGCGCGTCCTGGACGCTCGCGGGGCCGAAGGCGGCGAGGTAGCGCAGCAGGATCGACTCCAGGTCCGGCACACGCTGCGCCTGGCCGAGCCAGGCCTCGACGGTGGTGAGCGTGGCCGCCCCGCTACGGCCCCACTCCCCGCGCGGGGTGACCTGCACCAGGGACATGCCGTAGCGGGCGGCGGCCATCAGCGTCCCCGGGTCGTAACCGGGAAAGCGCTCCGCGAGCGCGGGCCCGAGCCGAGCCGGGGTCATCGGTGCCGCCTCCAGCAGTTCGCGGGCGGCCGCCCACAGCGCGTCCGGCTCGACCCCCGCGAGCTCCTTGCGGAAGACGAATCGCGGGCCGTAGGCGACGGCGTCGTGCACGGACTGGGTGAAGGCGCGGAGCGTGAGCGCGTCCTCGACGTCGTGCAGGTGGATGGTGCCGCGCAGGGTGGACAGCCGCACGGTCTCGCGCTCGGCGAGCAGCGTGGACGCCTCGGCGGGGTCGAAGTCGACGAGCCGGGACCAGAGCGCGGTATAGGGGTTGCCGGGGATCTGCGACTGCATCCCGACCAGATGCCGCACCATCGCCAACGGCGAGCGGTCCTCCCGCGCGAGCAGCGACTGACGCGCCATCAGCGCCCGGTTCAGAGCGGCGTCGTCAAGCTTTCCTATGGCCATACGTACACCCTATGCACCTGAGCAGCCCTTTAGGGGCGCGAGGAACTGCGCGACAAGCCACCCACCCAGGTAGAGCCCCGAACGCGCAGGGCCATCCGCACGCCGGTGGTTCCTCGCGCCCCTGGGGGCCTACTTGCAAGATCGACCCCCTGCCATGTTGGGTTGTGGACATGACCGGAGACCCCGTCCTGTACCTGCTCGGAACCGGAGCACAACCCGTTCTCAACATCACCGTGGCCGTCGAGCGCGCCCAGGCGGACGGCTGGCAGGTGTGCCTCGGGCTCACCCCCACCGCCGCCCGCTGGCTGCACCCCTACCTGCCCGGGCTGGAGGCGCTCACCGGCAGCCCCGTGCGCTCGCACTACAAACTGCCCGGCCAGGACGACGTCTGGCCGACCGCCGACGTCGTGCTGCTCGCCCCGGCCACGTTCAACACCGTCAACCGCTGGGCCCTCGGCCTGACCGACTCCTTCGTCGTCGGCTACGCCGCCGAAGCGCTCGGGCGCGGCATCCCCACCGTCGCCCTGCCCTGCGTCAACGCCGCCCTCGCCGCGCATCCGCAGTACGCCCGCTCCGTCGAGACCCTGCGCGGGGCCGGCGCCCATATCGTGCTGCCGGAGACGGCGACCGCGCCCGGCCAGGACGACACCCCGGAGTTCGACTGGGCCCTCGCCCTCAGCTCCGCGTACGCCGCCTACAACGCAACGAGCCGCCCGGTCTGACCGGACGGCTCGTGTGACATGGGATTCTCTCGGTGGAGGTGGCGGGAATCGAACCCGCGTCCTGTGGTGCGGAACCAGGGCTTCTCCGAGCGCAGTCTGCTGTGCTTTTCTCGGCCCCGGCAGTCACGCAGACAAGCTGCCGACGGGCTCAGTCACTGTTTGATTTTCCGTACGTCCCCGTGACCGGGGCGGACGGTGGAGTTCCCTAGATTATGCCAGGATCCGGGACGGGAACGCACCCGGTCTGACAGCTTCGAAACTCGCTCAGACAGCGAGGGCGAAGCGATCGCGCGTGTTATTGGCGATTATGTTTTGCGACACGTGGTTAACGAGATCATTGCCGCGTTCCTCGGCTCGCTTCTCCTGCCTCGACATCCCCAGTCGAAACCGATCACCCCCATGTAGGGTGCTATTCAATTTTCAAGGCACCAGATTTCTCCGCTGCCGGCCCGCGCGATCTGGGGGATCACCCGGGACGCTGTCCATGCTACGGCTCCCACCGTGGCAAGGTCCAGTTGATTAACCCTGCCGCCGCCGGATCGCCGACACCGCGCGCTCGGTCTCGCGGCGGTCCTGCTTCTCCCGCAGCGTCTGCCGCTTGTCGTGCAGCTTCTTGCCCTGGGCCAGGGCGAGGTTGATCTTGGCCCGGCCGTCCTTGAAGTAGATGGAGAGCGGGACCAGCGTGTAACCCGTCTCCTTCAACTTCTGGTCGAGCTTGGCGATCTCCCACTTGTGCAGCAGCAGCTTGCGCTTGCGCCGCGCGGCGTGATTGGTCCAGGTGCCCTGGGCGTACTCCATGATGTGCACGTTGTGCAGCCAGGCCTCACCCTGCTCCACGTCCGCGAAGCCGTCGATCAGGGAGGCCCGCCCCTGACGCAGCGACTTCACCTCGGTGCCGGTGAGCACCATGCCGCACTCGTACTCGTCGATGATGTTGTAGTCGTGCCGCGCCTTCTTGTTCGAGGCGATGAGCTTGTTGCGCGGGTCGTCTTTCTTCTTCGCCATAGTGCGAGCCATTCTCGCATCCCGACCGGCCCGCGGGCACGGGCGTTTCCCTGAGCAGGGCGTCCGGCTACTGCCCGCTCCCGCCGGAGAGGTCGTCCAGCACCGTCAGCGCCGTGTTCTCCGCCGCCTGCGCGCTCGCGGCCGGCGGGACCACTACGTCCGGTTGGATGCCCTGGCCGTCGGGCGAGATGCCGGACGGCGTCAGGTAGTTGCCCACCGTGTGCTCCTGCACCATGCCGTCGGAGAGCGTCTGCGGCTGCTGCACCGCGCCCTTGCCGAAGGTGGGGCGCCCGACCACGACCGCCCGCCCCCGGTCCCGGAGCGCGCCGGTGACCAGCTCGGCCGCGCTCATCGTGCCGCCGTCGACCAGGACCACCAGCGGCGTCGCGGTGTCGCCGCCGCGTGCCGCCGTCAGCACCTCGCGGGCGCCGCCGCCCTCGGGCTGGTAGAGCGCGACGCGGCCGCCGTCCAGAAAGGCCGAGGCGGTCGCGACGGCCTCGCTCACCAGGCCGCCGGAGTTGCCGCGCAGGTCGAGCAGGATGCCCCGCCCGTCCTTGGCCGGGTTCAGCTGCGCCTGGTGGACGGCGGCCTGCACCTGCTCGGAGACGCCGACCGTGAAGGCGTCCATGCTGATCCGGGTGACGCCGCTCTCCGGGTGGTCGACCCGGACGTCGCCCTCGTCCAGCACGGCGCGCCGCAGCGTGAGCGCGCGTACCTCCGTGCCGCGCTGGAGCAGCAGCGTCACCGAGGAGCCGACCCGACCCGCGGCCCCGCCGCGCAGCAGCGCGACGACCTCGGTGACCGGCATCCCGGTGACCGGCACGCCGCCGACCTCCAGCAGCCGGTCCCCCGCGCGGACGTCGGCCCGCCCGGCGGGCCCCTTCGGCAGCGTTCGGCTGACCCGGACCTGGCCCTGCGGCGAACCGACGACCCAGAGGCCCACGCCGATGTAGTGGCCGTCGAGCGCCTGGGTGTAGGCGGCGAACTCCTCCGGCGTGTAGTCGGCCGCCCAGCGGTCCGCCGCCGCGCTGCCGCCGCTCCCGGCGCCGACGACGTCCGCGCTGCCCATCCCGTGCGCGACTGCGGCAGCCGGGCGATGGCCCTCGCTGCCCCACGCTCCGGTGGCCACGCCCACACCGCAGACGGCGACGAACACCAGCCCCAGCGTGAGCTGGAGGCGGAGCGCGCGTCGCGTGGGTGACATGGTCGAAGAGTCTAGAGGCGACAAGCCCGTCCAAGGGCGCACACCCGACGAAAAGCCCCGGACGCAGTACGCGTTCCGGGGCTTCTTCGCATGAACCGACGAGCAGTTCGTCAGACGCGGAGGTACTTCCGCAGGGTCAGGAACGCCGCGAGGCCGGACATGGCCACGCCGATGACCAGCAGCAGCGGCATGATCTGGAAGACCGGGCCCCACCCTATGAAGTTGATCAGGGTGATCTGCTTCTTCAGGAACTGATCGATCATCACGTACTTGCCGACGGCCAGCAGGCCCGAGGCGAGAGCGGCGCCGACGATCGCCGCGAAGGCGGCCTCCGCGATGAACGGCATCTGCACGTAGTAGTTGGAGGCGCCCACCAACCGCATGATGCCTGTCTCACGTTTACGGCTGAACGCCGAGACGCGGACGGTGTTGACGATCAGCAGCAAGGTGACCCCGAGCATGATCGCCATGATCACGATGGCCGTCACCTGGGCGCCGTTGAGCAGGTTGAACAGCGGCTTGAGCACGGCACTCTGGTCGTCCGCCTTGGCGACACCCGGCTGACCGACCATCGCGCCGGCCACGGCCTGGTACTGCTGCGGGTTCTTCAGCTTGACCCGCAACGAGTACGAGAACCAGTCGGCCGAGGCGTAGCTGAGCAGCGGGGAGTCGGGGAACTCCTGCTTGAAGTGTGCCGCCGCCTCCTCGGGGGTCTCGGTGTAGACCTGATCGACCAGCGGATTCTTGAGCAACTGGGCGTGGGCGTCGTCGATCTGCTGCTGGGAGGCGACGCCGGAGGCGCAGTTCTTGTCCGCCGGATTGGTCGCAGCGTCCTTGACGTTGGTCTTGTTGCAGAAATAGACGGTCACCTGGACCTTGTCGCCCCAGTACCCCTTCATCTGGTCGACCTGCACGCGCAGCAGAATCGCCGCGCCGGCCAGAGAAAGGGACAGGGCCACACTCACGATCACGGCGATGGTCATCGTCAGATTGCGGCGGAGACCGATCCAGATCTCCGACATGACGAATTGGGCTCGCATTGATATGTCCTAACTCAGTGCTGGTAGCCGTAGACGCCGCGGGACTGGTCGCGGACCAGGTGTCCCTGATCCAGCTCGATGACGCGCTTTCGCATCTGGTCGACGATCGCCTGGTCGTGGGTGGCCATCAGCACCGTGGTGCCGGTCCGGTTGATCCGGTCCAGCAGCTTCATGATGCCGACGGAGTTCTGAGGGTCGAGGTTTCCGGTCGGCTCGTCCGCGATCAGCAGCATCGGGCGGTTCACGAAGGCACGAGCGATCGCGACACGCTGCTGCTCACCACCGGAGAGCTCACCGGGCATCCGGTCCTGCTTGCCGGCCAGGCCGACCAGTTCGAGGACCTCGGGCACGACCTTGTTGATCGTGGCACGGGGCTTGCCGATCACCTCAAGGGCGAAGGCCACGTTCTGGCCGACGGTCTTGTTGGGGAGCAGGCGAAAGTCCTGGAAGACGGTGCCCAGCTGGCGCCGCATGTGCGGCACCTTCCAGTTGGACAGTTTGGCCAGGTCCTTGCCCAGCACGTGCACCTCGCCGGTGCTCGGCCGCTCCTCGCGCAGGATGAGTCGCAGGAAGGTCGACTTGCCCGAGCCGGAGGAACCGACCAGGAAGACGAACTCACCCTTCTCGATCTCGAGCGAGACGTTGTCCAGGGCCGGACGGTTCTGCTTCGGATAGGTCTTGGAGACGTTGTCGAATCTGATCACGGCTGCATCACGGTGGGCCAGTGTAGGCGGACAGGGCTGGGCCGACCTTACGCGAGTCGGACGTTCGCTCGCAGGCTCGTCCCGTGAAAGGTGGGAGAGTTCACGGACAGTAGCGGGCAAACACGGACAAAATGGCAGGCATTTCTGGGAAGGGTAGGCGCGCGATTACAGATTGCAACTATGTGAACCTGAGGAATCACGCTGGATCGCGCGTGACGTGGCACAGTGGAGGGAACCCACTCGACAGGGTTCTGCGTTGTGCACATCAGAGGAGGAGATCGCGATGACGCTCGACCGCCTGGTGTGTGCCAACTGCTCGGGCCCCGTCAGCGAGGGGCGCTGCCCCACGTGCCGGGCCAGCCGTGCGCGCCTGATGCAGCAGCAGGGGTTCTTCGCCTCCCTGTCCCCCACCGCGCTGATCGCGCTGGTGACGGCGCTGGTCGCGTGCGTGCTGATAGCCCGCCACGCGTTCGCCTAGATCCTGTAGATCCTGCTACGCACGAGGGCCCCGGAACCACTGGTTCCGGGGCCCTCGGCATGCTCTGTCAGTGCTTGCGGCTGCTCGCCGCACGCGGCCCGAAGCGGAAGACCGCGCCGCCCAGCACGAAGGTGAAGCCGCCGAGCAGGATCATCGGGGTGCCGTTGCTGCTCCCGGTCTCGGCGAGCTGGGTGCGCGCCGGGGCCTGGGTGATCGTCGGCTGGCCGCCGTTCGAGCCGGAGTCCGTGCCGGCGCCGCCCGTCGCGGAGGCGGAGCCGGAAGCTGAGGTGGAGGCGTTGTTGCCGGCCGTCGCGGTCGCCGTCGCCGTGTGCTTCGGCTTCCCGGTCGCGGTGGACGTGCCCGCGGCGGGCGTGCTCGTGTCGGTCGGCAGCAGGCCGCTCTGATCAGTCGGCGTGTCCGTCGCCGTCGCGGTGTCCGTGCCGCTGCCGTCGGTGCCGATTCCGGTGCCGAGCACGACCGTGGTGTTGTTCGGGCCGTCGACGACCTTGGCGGGCGCCGCGGCGTTCGCCACTCCGGCGACCGTCAGCCCCGCCCCGGCCAGCGCGAGCGCGATGCCCGCGACGCGTATACCGCTGCTCTTCCTCCGGTGACCGCGTCCCACGCCTGCCCCTTCCGTCCGCCCTGCCCCGCAAAAGACTCTCTTAAGGCTGATACCGGGCGACAGCATGGTGCGACGAGGGCCCGGCGGTCAACTTCCGACCGCCGGGCCCCGGCTGACTCCGTGAAGGAGACGTGAAGCTACTGCAAGAGCCTGGCGCTTACGCCGCCTTCTCCTGCTCCTTGCGCCACCGGATGCCAGCCTCGATGCTGCGCCGATTGTTCATCTCGGCCGGCATCTACGCCGCCTTCTCCTGCTCCTTGCGCCACCGGATGCCGGCCTCGATGAATCCGTCCAGATCCCCGTCCAGCACCGCCTGCGGGTTGCCCACCTCGTACTCGGTGCGCAGGTCCTTGACCATCTGGTACGGGTGCAGCACGTAGGAGCGCATCTGGTTGCCCCAGGAGCTGCCGCCGTCCTTGAGCGCGTCCATCGCGGCGCGCTCCTCCTGGCGGCGCCGCTCCAGCAGCTTGGCCTGGAGGACGTTCATCGCCGAGGCCTTGTTCTGGATCTGCGAGCGCTCGTTCTGGCAGGAGACGACGATGCCGGTCGGCAGGTGCGTGATGCGCACGGCCGAGTCGGTCGTGTTGACGCCCTGGCCGCCCGGCCCCGAGGAGCGGTAGACGTCGACGCGCAGCTCCTTCTCGTCGATGTCCACGTGGTCGCTGGACTCGACGACCGGCAGGACCTCGACACCCGCGAAGGAGGTCTGGCGACGGCCCTGGTTGTCGAAGGGCGAGATGCGCACCAGGCGGTGCGTGCCCTGCTCGACGGAGAGGGTGCCGTAGGCATAGGGGGCCTTGACGGAGAAGGTCGCGGACTTGATGCCCGCCTCCTCCGCGTAGGAGGTGTCGTAGACCTCGGTCGGGTAGCCGTGGCGCTCGGCCCAGCGCAGGTACATGCGCATCAGCTGCTCGGCGAAGTCCGCGGCGTCGATGCCGCCCGCCTCGGCGCGGATGTTGACCAGAGCCTCGCGGGAGTCGTACTCGCCGGAGAGAAGCGTGCGGACCTCCATCTCCTGGACGGACTTCCGCACCGAGTTCAGCTCGGTCTCGGCCTCGCCGCGCGCGTCCGCGTCGCCCTCGGCCTCGGCGAGCTCGAAGAGGATCTCGAGGTCCTCGATCCTGCTGCGCAGGTTCTGGATCTTGCGCAGCTCGCCCTGGAGGTAGGAGAGCTTCGAGGTGATCTTCTGGGCGTGGTCGACGTCGTCCCACAGGTCCGGTGCGGCGGCCTGCTCCTCGAAGACCGCGATGTCGGCCCGGAGCTTGTCCAGGTCGACGACTGCCTCGATCGACTGCATGGTCGATTCGAGGGACTTGAGTTCTTCGGAAGGATCAATGGCTGCCACGTGCCAAGCGTAATGCAGAGCGGCAAACAGATTGCCGCTCCGTGTCAGCGCCCGTGCGTGAACTGCAGGCCGCCGCCCAGGGTGACCCGGAACAGCGTGATCCCGCCGGGGTCCGCGTAGGCGGCCGGCGCGTAGGAGGAGGACGGCGCTGCGGGGAGTGTGCCGTGCGCCCAGTTCGCCCCCGACGCGCTCGCGGCCGCGTAGTCGCCGCCCGAGGAGAACACGTAGACCGCGCCGGAGGCGGCCTGCACCGCCTCGGGGCGGCCGGTCGTGTTCACACCGGCGACCGGCCGGGAGAAGTGCCAAAGGCCGTCGGCGAGGTGGGTGTGCTGGATCTCGCCGGAGGGGGCCGCCACGAAGGCGTCGGCCGTGCCGTCGTTCTCGGAGATCAGCACCGGCGGGCCCGCGAGCTGGCCGACGGTGGAGATCGCGGCCCAGGCCGTCCACGCGCCGCCGACGTACGAGGTCGTCGCCAGCTCGCTTCCGATCCTGGCCACCAGGTCGATCCGCGCGCCGGAGGCGACGGCGGCCGGGGAGGCGTCGATGTGCGTGCGCCCGTCGAGCTGGCTCCACGGCGTCCAGTTGCTGCCGCCGGTGAGCTCGCGCTGGTAGATCAGGCCGTCGGTGCCACGGGCGAAGAGGCGCAACGCTCCGCCGGGCAGCGTGACCGGCGCGGGTTCGCCGCTGACGTGTATGCCGGTCAGCTTGCCCCAGGGGCCGAAGCCGGAACCGCTGCGCGTGACGTAGCGGACCGCGCCGGTCGCGTCCGTGCCGAAGACGTAGGCCGTACCGCCGACGCGGAGCGCCCGGACCCCGCTGACCAGCGGCGCGGGCGGCGCGGGCGCGTCGGCCCAGCCGGACCAGGCCGGCAGCCGCGGGGCGCTGCCGGGCGCGGCGGCGTCGGAGGCGCCGGAGACCGGCGCCTTGGGGAGGCCCGCGCTGTGGCTCGGGTGCGCGCTCGGCGTCGCCGCGTCGCCCGGATTGCCGTGGCGGTCGGTGCCGGTCGAGCCGGACAGCGCGGCGTAGCCGCCGAAGGCGGTGAGCGCGAGGACGACCGCCGCCGCGCCCGCGAAGATCCGCCGTCGACGCCGCACCGCCGCTCCGCCCGCGCCGCTGCGCTGGGCCCCGGCGGGCCGACGGGCCGACCCGGCCGCCGCCGCCCGCTGCGCGCGGGATGCCTCGGCCAGGCCCGCCAGCTCCTCGGGGCGGGGGCGACGCAGGTTGGTGTGGGTCTCCCTGCTGGAGTCCGGGAGGCTGCCGGGCACCAGTGGGACGGCAGCGCCACGGCGGCGACGTGCGCGGCTCACGGCGGGCTCGTCCTCGTCGTCGTCGAGCTGGTCGGCCGGGTCGTAGCCGGGGAGCGGGGTGACCTCGGGGGCATCCGGGTGCGCGATGTGCAGCGCGGGCAGGCCCGCGAGACCCGGCAGTAGGTCGCGCAGGCTCGCCGCGAGCTCGGCGGCGCGCAGCCGCGAGGCGGGAGCCTTGGCGAGGCACTGGGCCAGCACCTTCCACAGCGGCTCCGGCAGGCCGGGCAGCGGCGGCACGGTCTCGGTGACGTGGCGACGCAGCACCGCGCCGGTGTGGCCGCCGCCGAAGGGCGTGAATCCGGCGAGCAGTTCGTACAGGACGGTCGCGAGGGCGTAGATGTCGACGGCGGCGCGCGGCTCCAGGCCCTCGATGATCTCGGGGGCGAGGTAGTCCGGGGTGCCGATGATCCGGGTGGCCCGGGTCCGGCGGGGCGCGTCGACCAGGCGGGCGATGCCGAAGTCGGAGAGTTTGGCCCGCGGCGCGCCGCCGGGGCCGGGGCTGGATGCCTGGTCGAGCAGGATGTTCTCGGGTTTGACGTCCCGGTGGACGATGCCCGCGGCGTGCGCGGCGGCGAGCCCCTCGGCGACGTCGGCCGCGACGGAGACGGCGGCCTGCGGGGTGAACGGTCCCTCGCGGTCGAGGCGCGAACGCAGGTCGGTCCCGTGGACCAGTTCCATGACGAGCGCGAGGTCGTCGCCGTCGACGACGAGGTCGTGGATCCCGACGACGCGCGGGTGGTCGAGGCTGGTGAGCGCGGTGCGCTCCTGCACGAAGCGGCCGACCAGCACCTGGTCGGAGGCGAGGTCCTCGCGCAGGATCTTGATCGCTACGGGCCCCTCCGGGCCCTCTCCCAGCCAGACCGTGCCAGCCGAGCCACGGCCGATCACCGTATGCGCGGTGTACCGGCTACCGATCTTGCGTGCCAAGGCTGCTCCGTGCGCGATGTGGGGCTGATAAGGCTCATGCGTCAGCGACCAAAGTACGCGGCTTGGAGCCGTTTGGGGGACAGCGGGGGGCGGACGGGCCGCCAGGTGTCGACAAATCGTCAATCCTGTAGCCCGGCCCCGTCAGTTACCACTCGGAGGGATGGCGTGCTTGACCTTGTTCGCCGTGCTGGTGATCTGGTGGTACCAGTCGACGACCTGGTTCCACCAGCCGTGGACGACGTTGACGATGTGGTCGATCCAGCCGTGCAGCGGCGAGAACTGCCAGACCAGGAACCCGACGATGACCAGGAAGACCAGCACCTTGAGGCAGCCCATACCGGGGATGCGCATGCGCCGCCGCCTGCGCGGAGCGCGCTCGCGGGAACGCTCCGGCGCACGGTCGTAGTCCCGCTCGCGTTCACGCTCGCGCTCCGGGGCGGGGCGCGGCGGCTCAGGACGGCGCGTGGGCGCGGCGGCGCGCGGGGCAGGCTCGGGCTCGGCCTGGTACGGACGCGGCGCGACCTGGGGCCGGCGCTGCGCCTCCGGCTCGCGGTACGCCCGCGAAGCGCCCTGCGGCGCGGAAGCCTGGGCCGACTGGGACGACTGTTGCGGCTGCTGCTGGTAGGCGGGCGGCGCGACGTTCGGCGGGGCCGCGAAGAGGTCGTCGACGGCGTAGCCGCCGACCGGCCCCAGCTGCGTCTGCTCGTTGCGCGAGCGCGCGGCCCGCAACTGCGACTCCCACGGGTGCGGCCCCTGCGGCCCCTGCGGCTCGGCCGGTGCCTGCTGCGTGCTCGCCGGCATCACCCGCGTCCGCTCCGCCGGGCTCGCCCCCTGCGGCAGCACAGCCGTCGGGTCGGCCGCCCGGGACGCGTATCCGGACTGCCCGCTCATGCCGAAGGCACCGGCTGCGTCCGCGCCGGGTGCCTGCGGCAGGACGCTCGTCGGATCACCCGCGCCGGAGGAGGCGAAGGCGTTGGGCGGCAGCACCTGGGTCGCGTCGGCCGCACCGTACGCGGCCGCCGCCGTCGCGCCCTGCGGGAGCACCTGGGTCGGGTCCGCCGGGCCGGGGACGAGCGGACCGCCGCCGGTCGCGACGCCGTGCGGCAGAGTCGGGTCCTCGCTGGAGGGGAACCCGGGCTGGTAGGCAGGCGGCGCGAGCAGCACCCCGACCGCGTTCGCGGCCTCGATCTGGGCGACCGTGGAATGCACCCCGATCCCCGCCGCGACCGTACGCAGCGCCGTGGCCAGCGCGACCGCGGTCAGGCGGCGCGTCGGCTCCTTCTCCAGGCAGCGCTCGATCACGGCCCACAGCGGCTCCGGCAGCATCCGCGGCCGCTCCGGGTGCTGCGACAGGTGCGCCTGCAGGATCTGGATCGGTCCGTCGCCCGAGAACGGCGGCCGGCCGGTCAGCAGTTCGTAGAGCATGATGCCCGCGCCGTAGACGTCGACCGCCGCCGTCTGCGGGCGGCCCTCCGCCGATTCGGGCGCGACGTACGCCGGGGTGCCGACGAACTCGGCGGTCCGGGTGATGCCCGGGGAGTCGGCCAGCCGGGCGATGCCGAAGTCGGTGAGCAGCGGGTGCATCGACGGGCCGCCGGGCCCGTCCACCGTCGCCAGCAGCACGTTGGCGGGCTTCAGGTCGCGGTGGACGACCCCGTCCGCGTGGCTGGCCGCGAGTGCGTCGGCGATCTGCGCCATCAGCAGCGCGCCCGCCACCGGCGTCAGCGGGCCGTTGGCGCGCAGGTACTTGTGCAGGTCGGGGCCGTCGACCAGGTCCATCACCAGGGCCAGCAGCTCGCCCTCGACCACCAGGTCGCGGACCCGGACGATGTTCGGGTGCACCAGCCGCACCAGCACCGCGCGCTCGCGCAGGAAGCGCATCACCACGTCGGGATCGGTGGCGAGCTCCTCCTTGAGCACCTTGATCGCGACGAACCCCGACTCGTCGTCGCGGATCCGGGCACGCCACACCGTCCCGGTGGCGCCGCGTCCCAGCGGCTCCTCCAGCAGGTACTTACTGCCAACCGGCCGCACCGTGCGCTCCTCGTCGTGCCTCGCGCCGTAGGTGGCCGGTCCCCCCGGCCCCGCCGGGGCTGCTGCTCGCGTTTTCGGCAACTCTAACGGCGTTCGATCCGATCGGCGTGCCGTGCACGCGACACTCACCGGACACTCGCCCCTCCACTGATGCAGACGTGTCACCGCACCCGATACGTTCCGAAGATCATCCGATTGGGTGCCGTGCGCGAACTGTCGGTGGCGGATGGGAGGATGCATGCGACACCGTGGCGACCACCATCGCGTGCGGGGCGGGAAGGGGCAGGGCGCATGCAGATCCGGCTGACCGTGCTTGGGCCGCGCGAAAGCGGCTCGGCGTCTGCGACGTACTCGACGTCGCCGACGACGCATGCCGCCGCGCCCGTCGCAGACGTGCTGGTCAGCGCCCCCGTCGGCACAACGCTTGGGGCGGTCGCGGCGGCGCTCGCCAGCGCGGTCGGGGTGCGCCCCGGCGGACGCACGGGGCGCGCGGCGACGCACATCCACCTCTTCGCCCAGGGTCGCCGGCTCGACGAGCGCGCGGTGCTCGGGCATCCCCCGCTGGTCGACGGCGCCGTGCTGCGCCTGGACGAGCCCGATCCCGACGACGCGGCGGAGCCGGCCGGCTCCTCGGCCGCGCTGCACGTCGTCGGCGGGCCCGACGCGGGCGGCATCCACCTGCTGCATCCGGGGCGGGTCGTGGTCGGCCGCTCGGCTGACGCGGACGTGCCGGTGGACGATCCCGACGTCTCCCGCTTCCACCTCTCCCTGGAGGTCGGCGCCGACGGCCGGGTCAGCGTCGCCGACGCGGGCTCGACGAACGGCACGGCGCTGGACGGCGCCCCCGTCGGCGCGGAGCCGCGCCCGGTCCCGCCCGGCGGGCTGATCGAGCTGGGCGAGAGCGCGCTGCGGCTGGTCCCCGCACAGCTGGGCCGCGCCGAGCTGGTGCCGGACGGCCAGGGCGCGGTCCAGGTCTCGACCAGGGCGGCGGGGCACGAGTCCGGCTGGGCCCGGCCGAGCGGCCGCACGGCCTCCGGCACGGGCTCGCTTCCCGCCTCGCAGTCCCCCGCCGCCACGCACCCCGCCGAGCCGCAGCTGACGCACGGGCGCGGCTTCCGGCTCGGCCTGCGTCGCGGCGCGCAACCCGCCTCGGCCGTCGTCCCGCCGCAGGCGCTGCCGCGCGAGTCCGGCCGCTGGCCGGATCCGGCGGAGCTGCTGCTCACCGCGCTCGGCCCGGGGCCCCGGCTCTGGGAGCGCGGCCCCGACCACGAGGACACCCTCGTCGTCCGCCTCGGCACCCGCGCGCACGCGCCCGTCACGCTCGACCTGCGCACGGTCGGCAGCGTGGGTCTGGCAGGCCCACGCGCCCGCCTCGCCGGGCTCACCCGCGGGCTGCTCGCCCAGCTCGCGGTCCTGCACGCCCCCTCCACGCTCGAACTGGTCCTCGTCGCGGCCGATCCGTCCCGCCCGCTCGACGACCGCACGGACAGCTGGTCCTGGCTGCCCTGGCTCCCCCACCTCCGCCCCACCCACGGCCAGCCCTGTCGCGCGCTCACCGCCTTCGACGCGACGCAGGCCCTGGCCCGCCTCGCCGAACTGGCCCCCGGCTGGGGCGAGGACGCCCCCGACGGCCCACCGCCGCGGCTCAGCGGCGCGGAGCTGTCCGGCGCGGAGCTCTCCGACGATGCGGCCGGCCGCCCTGGCGGCTTCGTGCACGCGACCGAGGGCTCACCTTCCCCGCGCAGCGGTCACGGCGGCCCGCGCGGCCGCGCGACCGTGCTGGTCGTCGACGGCGATCCGGGCAGCGAGGCCGCACGCAGTGCCGTCGCCGAGCTGCTCGCGCACGGGGCCGCGCGCGGGATCCACGTCCTTCAGCTGGCCGAGCATCCGGAGCAGCTGCCGCAGTCCTGCGGCGCCGTCGTGGCGATCACCGGCGAGGTGGGCACGCTGCTCGACATCGAGCGTCCCGCCGTCGGCAGCGCTGCCGCGCGCGCCGCCGGCCAGCACCGGGCGGCGCCGGAGCGGGAGTTGATCGCCGGGGTCGCGCTCGACGCGGTCGGCGCAGCCTGGGCCGGGCGGCTCGCGCGGGCCCTCGCGCCGCTGCGGGAGCCGGACACGGCGAAGCGTCCTGGCAGCAGGTCCGCTCTCCCCGAGGCCGCCCGCCTGCTCGACCTGCTCGGCCTCGACCTGGTCACCCCGGCCAAGATCTCCGCCCGCTGGGCCGAGCTCAGGCTCAGCTCGGGCGAGGTCCCATCCGCCACCGTCGGGGTCGGCCGCGACGGCAGCTGCGCGCTCGACCTGACGGACCATCTCCTGGTCGGCGGCGCGCCCGGGTCCGGCCGCACGGAGCTGCTGCGCTCCCTGCTCGCCGCGCTCGCGGTCGCCGAACGCCCCGACCGGCTCGGCCTGCTGCTGATCGAGGGCCGCCCGCCGCAGGAGCCGACGCTCGGCCTCTCCCCCGCTGTGGAACTGCCGCACGTCGTCGGCCATGTGGCCACCACCGACGGCCCGGCCCTGCGCGATGCCGCGCATGCGCTCAGCTCCGAGCTGGACCGCCGCGCCGTCCTGCTCCAGGGCCGCTCCTTCGCCGCCTGGCACGCGGAACGCGCCCTCGCCAGCCTCGCCCCGCCGCGCCGCCCGGCGGACGACTACCCGCAGCAGCCCCCGCAGGGCGCGCTCGCCGTCGACCCCGAGCCGCTGCCGCACCTGGTCGTCGCGGTGGACGACTGGGACGCACTGCTGAGTTCCCCGCTCGCTCATGTCCTGGAGGACGCGGCGCTGCGCGGCCCGCGCCTCGGCGTCCGCCTCGCGGTCACCACGTCGGCACCCGAGCGCACGGCCGGCACGGCGGTGGACGAGTCCGCGCAGTTGCGCGTGGCGCTGCGGGTCGAGTCGCCGATCGCCTCGGCTCTGCTGATCCACGTGGACGACGCGGCGGCCCTGGCCGACGACCAGCCGGGTCGCGCTCTGCTCCGCCACCCCGACGGCGGCGTCGCCGCGCTCCAGACGGCGCGCGTCACCGGCCGCATTCCGCGTACCGCGACGCTGCGCCCGACGGTCACCCCGCTGGACTGGTCCTCCCTCGGCGAACCCCCGGCCTCGCGCCCCGTCCGGGAGTTGGGCAACGGCCCCACGGACTTGGCCCTGCTGGCCAGCGCGCTCCAACGCGCGTCGGAGTCGCTGGGCACGCCCCCGATAGCACCTCTGCTCTAAGCCGCGCCGTCGGCCGGGGTCCAGCGTTCGGCGAGGTCGGCGAACGCACGGGAGGCCGCACTCCGGTAGGCGGTGTCCCTGCGCATCAGCACGACCGTGCGCGAGGGCAGCGGCGGCTCCAACGCCACGGGCCGCAACTGCGGCTGCTCGCGAGCGATCTCGTCGGGCAGCACGGTGGCGAGCCCGCCCCGCCGGACGATCTCGACCAGCGCGCTGACGGAGTTGGCCTCGACCGCAATGCGCGGGCTGACCCGATGAGCGGCGAAGTAGGCGTCGATCTGACGCCGGGTGGCGAAGTCCGCACTCAGCAGCGCCAGCTGACGGCTTCCCAGCTCGGCGACGGGCAGCGGGATCCGACGGTTCGCGTCCGGATGCTCAGGGCCGACGACGAGACTCAGCGTCTCGGTGAACAGCTCGGTGCTGACGAGGTCGGGGAGCTCCGCTCCGACGAACCCGATGCCGAGGTCGAGCTCGTCCGCGGCGAGTGCCGCCTCGATCCGGTCCTGCGTCAACTCGCGGACGTCCACCGTGATCCCCGGGTGGCGGGCGTGGAACTCGGCCACCAGCGGGCCGGTCAGATACCCGGTGAAGGTCGGCGTCAGCGCGAGTCGGAGGGTGCCGCGCGAGAGGTCATGCACGTCCAGCACCGCGCGTTCGGCCGCTGACAGGCTTCGCAGCGCTTCTCTCGCGTAGCGCACGAAACCCTCGCCCGCGTCGGTCAAGCGCACCGTGCGGCCGGAGCGGTCGAGCAGTTGCACCCGCAGTGAGCTCTCCAGTTGCTTGATCTGCTGCGAGAGCGTCGGCTGCGAGACGTGCAGGGCCTCGGCGGCGCGCGTGAAGCTGGCGTGTTCGGCCACGGCGAGCAGGTATCTGAGGTGGCGCAGTTCCATGCATTCAACTATAGACAGCATCTATTACAGCGATGCCGAATGCGTCTTGGACGCTATAGCCACAGGTCATGCAGGGTTGAGCACAGAAAGGCAGCACCGTTCGGCGCAGAAGGAGCGACCCCGTGAACAAGATGGCCGAGGGCTTCCAGCGGTTCAGTCGGGAGGTCTTCCCGACCCAGGCCGCCCTCTTCAAGAAGCTGGCCACCACCCACCAGCCCACCGCCCTGTTCATCGGCTGCTCCGACGCGAGAGTGGTTCCGGAGCTCATCACGCAGACCGATCCCGGCGAGCTCTTCGTCATCCGCACCGCAGGCAACCTGGTGCCTCCGCACATGCAGGGCGCGGACGGCGTCGCGGCGAGCATCGAGTACGCGGTCAACGTGCTCGGGGTGGCGGATGTGATCGTCTGCGGTCACTCCGCATGCGGCGCGATGACCGCGCTCGCCTCGGGCAGCGACCTCTCCGGCCTGCCGGCCGTGGCCGGCTGGCTGCACCACGCCGACGCCGCCAAGGCCCGCACCGATGCCGGTGAGCAGCTGACGGGCGCCGACCGGGTGGCCGCCCTGGTGCGGGACAACGTCCTGGCCCAGCTGACCAACCTGCGCACCCACCCGTCCGTGGCGAAGGCCCTGGTCCGGGACGAACTGACGCTGCACGGCTGGGTCTACGACATCGGCACCGGCTCCGCCGAACTGCTCGATCTCACCAGCGGCCGCTTCGTCGCCCTGGCCGGCTGACGCACTCCCAACCCCTGGTTCTCCAACCCATCACGAAAGGTTCCGTCATGACGCACGCCCAGTTCGACCAGACCGCCCGCCAGCAGCTCGCCCTCCGGGTGGTCGAGGCCAAGACCCGGAAGGACCTCAGCTGGCAGCAGCTGGCCGACGCGGCCGGCCTGTCGGTCGCCTTCGTCACCGCCGCCCTCCTCGGCCAGCACCCGCTCCCCGAGGAGGCGGCCACCGCCGTCACCGAGTTGCTCGGCCTGGACGCGGACGCCGCCCGACTGCTCCAGACGATCCCGCTGCGCGGCAGCATCCCCGGCGGCATCCCCACCGACCCGACCATCTACCGCTTTTACGAGATGCTGCAGGTTTACGGCACCACCCTCAAGGCTCTGGTCCACGAGCAGCTCGGCGACGGCATCATCAGCGCCATCAACTTCAAGCTGGATGTGAAGACCGTCGAGGATCCTGACGGCGGTCACCGCGCGGTCATCACGCTCGACGGCAAGTACCTGCCCACCAAGCCGTTCTGACCTCCCGGACCCGCCTGCGCCGCGCCCGACAGCGCGGCCAGGCGGGTCCAGATCACCAGCACGGCAGGCAGGGCGAAGTACCCGAAGCGACTGGCAGGGGCCAACGCGAAGGCGATCGCAAGGCCCAGCGCCAGGCGGTCCGCGCAGGCCACCGGGCCGGTCGGCGGGCGACGTACGAGGGAGACGGCCAGCAGCGCCGCGCTCAGCGCCAGCAGGCCCAGCGCCACCGCCATGCCGCCCGCACCCAAGCCGCACAACAGGACGCCCGGCAGGGGGCTGTGGGCGGGGGTGACCACCGCGCCGTGGCCGGTCGGGAAGAGAAACACCTGCTCCACCAGCGCCTTCGGCGCGCTCAGCGCGAACGGCAGGATCACCGCCGCCGCACCCGCGACCGTCATCGCCGCGCAGCGCAGCGCCGCGCGCAACCCGTACAACGCGAGGACCGCGGCCAGCACCACAGGAACAACCGGCCAGGCGGTCCACTTCAGGCTGCAGGCGAAGGCCAGCACCAGTCCCGCCGCCACCGGCCGCCCTCGCAACGCCAGCGCCGGGCCGAGGCAGCAGACGCCGATCAGCGGAATGTCGATCCCGCTCACGCACAGCGGCAGCGCCAGGAAGGGCGAGGCCACCAGCGCGCCGACCGCCGTGCCGTAGGACAGGTCCGAGCCGGACCGGCCGTAGTCGCCTCCGAAGCCCAGCCCCAGCCGCGATCCGCGCAGCACCACCCGCCCGGCCGCCAGGCACAGCGCGAGGAACACCGCACACCACAGCCGCGCATCACCCAACGGGCCCAGCACGCCCAGCGCGTGCGGCAGTCCGAAGAGCGACTGGCCCGGCAGGTACGGGTTGTAGTCGCTCAACCCCGTCGGATGCGCGGCGTAGGGGCTGCCGGTCTGCAGGAGCAGCGTCATCGAGTGCTCCATCACCCGCACCTCCGACTGCGCCTTGCCGGTGAGAACCAGGTAGCCGAGCGGCAGCGCCACCGCGCCGACCAGCGCGACGAGGACCGAGAGCCGCCGCCGTCCGAACGCGGCCACGCACGCCGCCAGCAGATAGGCGACCGCCGCCATCGCGCCCCAGCTGCGGTGCGTGGCGAGGTTCGAGGTGATCAGGAACGATCCCGCCCACGCCGCCGCCACCGCCCACCCCAGCGCCCAGACCGCCCGCCGGTCCCACCATGCCTCACGCGCCACGGCCTGCGGTGCCGCGATAATCCTGGGTGCCTCGACGATGACGCTCACGGTGGCTCCGTCCTCTCCTCGTGCTGACAGAAGAGAAGCTATGGCCGGGGCCGCTCACCCCTCGTCAGCCGTAGAGGCGACATTCGCTCCTTCGCTCGAACGATGGTGACGGAGCCTCATCCTTGCGATGTACGCGAATGAGCCGGGCGCCCGTCGGGCGCCCGGCTCATTCAGTCACGAATCGACTCAGCCGTTGGGGCCGGCCGGGGTCGTGGTCGTGGTGAAGCCCTCCAGCTTGTTCGCGGCGATCACGAAGTCGTTGGTGAACGTCGTGCTGAGGTTCGCCGACGAGTTGGCGTTGCCGGCCAGCTCCTCGGTCGCCAGCGAGGTCTTCGGGCCACCGGCCGGCATGAGGCCGTCCGGCAGGAACTGGCCCTTGTCCTGGGTCAGGGCGGCGATGTAGTCGTCCTTGGTGACCAGGGCGTTGGAGACGTACGACGCCGGGAGGTTGTTGGCGATGTCCGTCGCGGTGTGCGTGTTGATCCAGTGCATGGTGGCGACAAGGGCGTCGACGACCTTCTGCGCGGCGTCCTTGTGGTCGTTGACCCACTGGGTGCGGGCCAGCACCGCGGCCGCCGGCCACTCGCCGCCGAGGGCGCCCTGGGCGCCGCTCGTGGTGGCCAGGTCGATCGCCGAGTAGGCGATGCCCTTCTTCTCCAGCGCGGCGACCGTCGGCTGCGTGGTGATCGCGCAGGCGGCCTTGTGGTTCTGCAGCGCGGCGACGACGGTGGCGCCGGCGCCCACGCCGAGGCGGCTGAAGTCGCTGGTCTTCAGGCCCTTCTGCGCGGCCAGGAACTTGATCAGGGTGTCCGTGCCGGAGCCGATGTCGGTGACGCCGATGACCTTGCCCTTGAAGTCCGCCGCGGAGTGCACGTTCGAGCCGGTGGCACACATCACGCGCTCGCCCGGGGCGCCGGACAGCTGGATGATGTCCTCGACCGCCTTCCCCTTCATCTGGAAGTCGATCGTGTGGTTGTACCAGGCGCCGGACATGTCGACCTGGCCGGAGGCCATCGCGTCCTCGGCGCCGACGCCGCCGTCCTGCTCCGTGCTGAGCTCGACGTTGACGCCGTACTTCTTGTAGAAGCCCAGGTTCTGCGCGAGCTGGTAGGGCAGGTAGATCTGCTTGTCGATACCGCCGACCATCAGTCTGACCGTCGGGGTGCTGGCGCCGCCGGAGCCGGAGGAACCGGAGGAGCCGCTGGAGGAGCAGGCGGTGGCCGCACCGAGGGTGGCCAGCGCGAGGGTGGAGGCGATGACTGCGGAGCGCTTGAACATGAGGAGCCACATACCTTTCGAGGGTGGGGGTGAGTATGCGTCAGACGTCAGACGTCAGATGGCGTTGGACGCCTCGGAGGGCGCCGCGGGCCGCCAGGACAGCAGCCGGTGCTCCAACTTGCCGATCAGCCACTCGGCGACGAGCACGATGGCCGCGATGAGGAACATGGCCGCGAAGACCGTGTTCGGGTCGAACTGGTTCTGCGCGGTCTTGATGACCAGACCGAGACCCTGCTGAGCCCCGAGCACCTCGCCGACCAGCGCACCGACGATGGCGAAGCCGAACGCGCTGTGCAGGCTGGCGATGATCCAGGTCAGCGCCGAGGGGACGATGACGTGCTTGGTGACCTGCAAGCGCGAGGCGCCGAGCACCTTGGCGTTGGCGAGGATGTTGCGGTCGACCTCGCGGACGCCCTGGAAGGCGTTGAAGAAGACCACGAAGAAGACCAGCACCGCGGCGAGCAGGATCTTCGGCGTCGTCCCGATGCCGAAGGCGACCACGAAGATCGAGCCGAGGACGATACGCGGGATCGCGTTCACGATCTTGAGGTACGGCCCGAGCACGTCGGCGAGGAAGCGGCTCTGCCCCAGCGCGACACCGACGATGACACCGGCCACCGCACCGAACGCGAAGCCGATCAGGGCCTCCTGGATGGTGACCCAGATGTTCTCGTAGATCGAGCCGAACTCCGTCCCGTGCTGGAACAGGTTGAGCAGGCTCTTCCAGATGCCCGAGGGCTGCCCGTAGAAGAAGGGGTCGATCACGTTCGTGCGGGCGGCGATCTCCCAGCCGCCGAGGACCAGCGCGGCGAAGCCGAACCGCGCCGCCCAGACTCCGAGGATGCGGCGCTGGACCGCCCGCTTCGCCGCGGCCTGCGCCGTGGACTGTGCCTTGTCGACGACGACGCCTGCGGCCGAGGTCGTGGATGCGGTGCTCATGCTGCCTTGCCTTCCTGCTTGGGGCCTCCGGCGGTGCGGGCGTATGCGCGCTCCACCTCCTCGCGGAGGGTGTCCCAGATCTGGTGCTGCAGCTCGAGGAAGCGCGGCTCGAAGCGGATCTCCTGGACGGAACCACGGGGGCGCGGCAGGTCGATGTCGTAGACCGCCTTGACCGTGCCGGGGCTGGAGGTCATCACGACGACCTTGTCCGCGAGGGCGACGGCCTCGTCCAGGTCGTGGGTGATGAAGAGGACCGCGGGGCGACTCTGCTCCCACAGGCCCAGCAGCTCGTTCGACATGATCGCCTTGGTCTGCACGTCCAGGGCGCCGAACGGCTCGTCCATCATGAGGATCTTCGGCTCGTTGATCAGCGCGGCGGCCATGGCCACGCGCTTCCGCATACCGCCGGAGAGCTGGTGCGGGTAGCGGTCCTCGAAGCCGGTCAGGCCGACGCGGCGGAGCCAGTCCCGGGCGCGGGTCTGCGCCTCGGCCTTGCCGACGCCCTTGAAGATCGGCCCGAGAGCGACGTTCGCCAGCACCGTCTTCCAGGGCAGCAGCGCGTCCGCCTGGAACATGAAGCTGACGCCGTCGGTGATCCCGTCGACCACCTTCCCGCCGACCTTGACGGTGCCCTCGCTGGGCTTGTCCAGCCCGGACACCAGGCCCAACGTCGTCGACTTGCCACATCCGGTCGGTCCGACGACAGCGCAGAACTGGCCGGGCTCGACGGTGAACGACACGTCCTGGATGGCGGTGAAGATCTCCCCACCAGGCGTCAGAAAGCGCTTGGTGACGCCTTCAATCTCGATTCGGCCATTGTTCGCATCGGCCATGAGTCCCGCTCCTTCCAAACCCTCGGTTCGAGGTATTCAGAAGCTAGAGCGAGCGCTGTGTTACGTCTCTGTTTCCACTGTTAGCCGCGTTCACCGCTTAAGTTCACGTATTGCTCATTCTGCTGACGCCTGGCTCCACCCTTGACTCAGCCCTTCACGGACCCGGCCAGCAGACCCCGGACGAAGTACCGCTGGAGCGAGAAGAAGACGATCAGCGGGATCACCACGGAGACGAAGGCGCCGGCCGTGAGGATCTCCCAGTGGTCCCCGAACGACCCGGACAGCTGCGCCAGCCGGGCCGTCATCGGCGCGACCTCCGGCGTTCCGCCCGTGAAGGTGAGACCGACCAGCAGGTCGTTCCAGACCCAGAGGAACTGGAAGATCGCGAACGAGGCCAGCGCGGGCGTGGCCAGCGGCAGCACGACGGAGCGAAAGACGCGGAAGTGGCTCGCCCCGTCGACCCTGGCCGCCTCGATCAGGTCGCGCGGCAGCTGGGCGATGAAGTTGTGCAGCAGGAAGACCGCGAGCGGCAGCGCGAACATGGTGTGCGCGAGCCAGACCGGCGCGTAGGTGCCGCCGAGACCGAGTGCGGGGAAGACGGTCGCACTGCCGATGTGCGCGCCGCCGGAGAAGAGCTGGAGCAGCGGCACCAGGGCCATCTGCAGCGGCACGACCTGGAGCGCGAAGAAGACGAAGAAGACCGTGTCACTGCCCTTGAACGGCACCCAGGCCAGCACGTACGCGGCCATCGCGGCGAGGGCGATCGGGAAGACCGTGGCCGGGATGGTGATGGCGAGCGAGTTGACCAGGTAGGGCATCAGGCCGTTGCTGACGCCGAAGCCCCCGTTGAAGAGCACGTCGTGGTAGTTGGAGAGGGTGAAGTGCGGGTGCAGGAACGCCTCCCACCACCCCGACTGCGCGACATCGCTCTGCGGGCGCAGCGAGGTGACGAACAGTCCGAAGGTCGGCAGCGTCCACAGCAGCGTCATCACGAGCACGGCGATCGTCGCCAGCGGGCTGCTGAGGGCGCGTCGGACGCCGGTGCGGTTCTGCGTCGTCATCGGAC
The DNA here is from genome assembly GCF_041262525.1 of Streptacidiphilus sp. MAP12-20. Lineage (NCBI taxonomy): Bacteria > Bacillati > Actinomycetota > Actinomycetes > Kitasatosporales > Streptomycetaceae > Streptacidiphilus > Streptacidiphilus sp. MAP12-20. The sequence continues at coordinate 30,055 of NZ_JBGCCK010000016.1, read as the reverse complement.
TTCCCGTTCCTTCCGCAGCAGCATGATGTTGTACGCGACGAGTGGCAGCACGGCCAGGAAGAGCAGCACGGCGAGGCTGCTGCCGCGGCCGACGTTGAACTCCACGAATGCCTGCGAGTACATCTCGTTGGCCAGCACCTGGGTGCCGAAGTTGCCGCCGGTCATGGTGCGGATGATGTCGAACAGCTTGAGCGTGGTGATCATGACGGTGGTCAGCACGACGATCACCGTGCTGCGGATCATCGGGATCGTGACGTGCGCGAAGAGCCGCCAGCCACGGGCGCCGTCGAGGACGGCGGCCTCGGTGACGTCCTCGGGGATCGCCTTGATGGCCGCGGAGAGCACGACCATGGCGAAGCCGGTCTGCACCCAGATCATGATGACCATCAGCAGGAAGTTGTTCAGCGGGTGCGACAGGATCCAGTTCGGCGGGTGGTGCCAGCCGAGCCAGATGCAGATCTGACTGAGCAGACCGATCTGCGGCTGGGAGGCGTCGCGGTACTCGTAGACGAACTTCCAGATGATGCTGGCCCCGACGAAGGAGACCGCCATCGGCAGGAAGATCAGCGACTTGTAGACGGCCTGGCCGCGCAGCCGGTCCACCAGCAGCGCGAGGACGAGCCCGAGCGCGGTGGTGACGAGGGGGGCGACGATGATCCAGAGGAGGGTGTTGAGCAGGACCTGGTGGATGTTGTCGTTCTGGAATGCCCAGGAGTAGTTGCCGGCGCCGAGGTACTTCTTGCTGTCGTCGTTGAAGAGACTGAGATAGACGGTCCGCACGACGGGCACGACGAGCCCGACCACGAGCAGCAGCAGGCCGGGGCCGAGCAGGATCACGATGGCGAGCCGCCGCGAGAGCCGGCCCTTGGCCCGCCCGCCGAAGTAGAACAGCACGAGCAGCACGCCGGCGAAGCCGGCGAGCGCGCCGAACGTGTTGACGAACTTCACGGATGCGTCAGCCCACATCAGCCTTTGCTCCTTGGGAGAGTTGCACTGCCAAGGGCGCGAGGAACTGCGCGACAAGCCACCCACGACAGATGGTCCTCAATGTTCAGGGCCATCCGCACAGAGGGGTTGCTCGCGCAGTTCCTCGCGCCCCTAAAGGCCTACTGGGGCCACGCGGCGTCGATGTCCGCCGCCGTCTTGGTCACCGACTGGTTCTGGGCGAACCAGGAGGTGAAGGACTTCCACTCCTGGCCCGAGCCCACCGCCGCCGGCATCAGGTCCGACGCGTCGAAGCGGAAGGTCGCGGACGGGTCCGTCAGGTACTTCGCCGAGAGCTGGTCCACCGGATCGGTGTAGACGGACGGGTCGACGCCCTGGTTCGCCGAGACCCAGCCCGGTGCCACCTTGATACGGCTCGTCGCCCACTCCGCCGTCGACAGGTAGTTCTGCACGGCCTGCACCTCAGGCCGCGCGCTGAACGCCGCCAGGAACTCGCCGCCGCCCTCGACCGGGGTGGTGATCGCCGGGTTCGCCGACGGCAGGTGGAAGGCCCAGATGTCGCCGTCGGGGCCGATCTTCGTGCCCTTGGGCCACTGCGCCTCGTAGAAGGACGCCTGCTGCAGCATCGAGCACTTGCCGGTCAGGATCGGCGCGCCCGCGTCCTGGAAGGTGGTGGAGGCGATCGACGCGACATCGCCGTACCCGCCGTTGACCCAGGCCGGGTTGTGCATCCAGCCCTGGACGACGTTCATCGCGTCGATGATCTGCGGGTCGGAGAACTTGATCTGGTGGCTGACCCACTTGTCGTAGACGTCGCCGCCGTACTTGCCGAGGACCACCTCCTCGACCCAGTCCGTCGCCGGCCAGCCCGTCGCCGTACCGGAACCGATGCCGCCGCACCACGGCTTGTTCTTGCCCGCCTTGGCGATCTTGTCGCTCAGCGACATCAGATCGGCCCAGGTCGTCGGGACCGTGTAGCCCGCCGCGGCGAAGGCCTTGGGCGAGTACCAGACCAACGACTTCATGTTGGCGCTCATCGGCGCCGCGTAGAAGGTGCCGTTGACCGAGCCGTAGGTCTTCCAGACGGCGCTCCACTTGGCCTCGTTGGCGACCGTCGCGGCGGGCGGCTGGACCACCTTGCCGGTCTTGACCATCTGCGCCAGCAGACCCGGCTGCGGGATGATCGCCAGGTCGGGCGCGGTGCCGCCGCTGACCCTGACCGGCAGTTGGGACTCGAAGTCGTTGGAGCCCACGTAGGAGATCTTGATGCCGGTGCAGGAGCTGAACTTCGCCCAGGACTTCTGCAGCGAGTCCGACTCCGGGCTCAGGATCGAGGCGAACATCGTCACCGTCGTGCCGGAGTGCCCCGCGTACGCCTGGTAGGGCGCGCAGTCACCGGCCAGTGTCGGCGTCCCGCTGGGCTGGGGTCCGTTGCCGGACGTGGAGTTGGAACAGCCCGCGAGGAGGGCGAGCGCGGTGGCTGCCCCCACCGCGAGCACACGACGTCTGGGACCGGTGGAGCTGTGCATTGCGTGCCTCCAAGAAGGGTGGCTGAGTGCGCGCCGTGCAAGGGGCTTGGACCATAACGCGAGAGAGTTAGGACCATAACCTGAGGGCAAGTCTTGGCCAAGGGGTCGCGTCACGTTCAGATCTTGAACGACCCGAAGATCCGAAGAGGCTCCCGGCGCGCGCCGGGAGCCTCTTCGGATCAGACGCTGCTCAGCGCATCGAACCCGTCCGCAGCAGCGTGCGGATGACCCGCATCGCGACGCTGAGGTTGGCCAGGTCGTACGACTCCGACGTCCTTATGTCGTCGAGCGTGGTGCGCGCCCGGTTGACCAGCGTGGCGTTGGTCTCGGACCAGGCTTGGAACCGCTGCTCCGGCGTGGCGCCGGGCTCGCCGTGGCTGAGCATGTCCGCGGTGAGCGTGGCGTGGGCGGCGAAGAGGTCCTCGCGGATGGCCGCGCGGGCCATCGACTGCCACCGGTCGGTGCGCGGCAGCTCGATGATCCGGTCCAGCAGCTCGGCGATCTGCAGGCGCGAGCCGAGGTCGTAGTAGACCTCCGCGACGTCCAGCACCTCGGCGTTGTTGCGGTCGGCGACCTCGATGATGTCCAGCGAGGGGAAGGCCGAGGAGAGCCCGGCGATCTTGACCGCCAGCTCCTCGGGGACGCCCGCCTCGAGCAGCTCGTCGCGGACGCTCTCGAACCACTCCAGGTCCGAGCCCTGGACCAGCTCGGGCACCTTGCCCCAGACCAGGTTGACCCGCTCGCGGAAGACCGCGATGGTCTCGGCGATGTCCAGCGGCTGACGCCGGTTGTTGAGCAGCCAGCGGGTGGCGCGCTCGACGAGACGGCGGGCGTGCAGGCGCATCTTCGTCTGGACGTGGGCCGGGACCTCGTTGTCCAGCGCCTCGATGGCCTGCCAGAGGCCCTTGAGGTCGAAGATCGCGCGGGCCGCGGTGTGCGAGCGGACGATCTCCTCGTAGGTCGCGCCCGTCTCCTCCTTGAGGCGGAAGGCGAAGGTGCAACCGCCGCGGTTGATGGTCTCGTTGACCACGACCGTGGTGATGATCTCGCGGTGCAGCGCGTGCCCGTCGATCTGCTGCTCGAAGCGCTGCTGGAGCTGCGGCGGGAAGTAGCGGTGCAGCTTGCCCTGCAGGTACGGGTCGTCCGGCAGGTCCGAGGCGAGGATCTCGTCGGCGAGCGTGATCTTCGTGTACGCGAGCAGCACGGCCAGCTCGGGCTGGGTCAGCCCGCGTCCGGCCGCCGCGCGCTCGCGGATCTGCGCGCCGGTGGGCAGGAACTCGAGCGCCCGGTTGAGGTGGCCGTCCGCGACGAGCTTGCGCATCATCCGCTGGTGGACGTTGAGCATGCTCGGCGCCTGCGAGTGCGCGTTGGCCAGGGCGACGTTCTGCGCGTAGTTGTTCTGCAGCACGTGCTCGCCGACGGCGTCGGTCATCTCGGCCAGCAGGGCGTTGCGCTGCTTGACCGTCATGTCGCCGTCCGCGACGACCTGGTTGAGCAGGATCTTGATGTTCACCTCGTGGTCCGAGGTGTCCACGCCCGCCGAGTTGTCGATCGCGTCGGTGTTGACGGCCCCACCGGCGGAGGCGAACTCGATCCGGCCGAGCTGGGTCGCGCCCAGGTTGCCGCCCTCGCCGAAGACCTTGACCCGCAGGTCGCCGCCGTTGACGCGGATGGCGTCGTTGGCCTTGTCGCCGACCTCGGCGTTGTTCTCGGTCGAGGCCTTGACGTAGGTGCCGATGCCGCCGTTCCACAGCAGGTCGACCGGGGCGAGCAGGATCGTCTTCATCAGCTCGGCCGGGGTCAGCCGGGAGACGCCGGCGTCGATGCCCAGCGCCTCGCGCATTTGCGCGGTGATGGTGATCGACTTGGCGCTGCGCGGGAAGATGCCGCCGCCCGCCGAGATCAGCGTGGCGTCGTAGTCCTCCCAGGAGCTGCGCGGCAGCTCGAAGAGGCGCTTGCGCTCCGCGAAGGAGCTCGCCGCCTCCGGGTTCGGGTCCACGAAGATGTGGCGGTGGTCGAAGGCCGCGACCAGCCGGATGTGCTCGCTGAGCAGCATGCCGTTGCCGAAGACGTCACCGGACATGTCGCCGATGCCGACGACGGTGAAGTCCTCCGCCTGCGTGTTGTGGCCCAGCTCGCGGAAGTGGCGCTTGACCGACTCCCAGGCGCCGCGGGCGGTGATGCCCATGCCCTTGTGGTCGTAGCCGGCCGAGCCGCCGGACGCGAACGCGTCGCCCAGCCAGAAGCCGTACTGGTTGGCCACGCCGTTGGCGATGTCCGAGAAGGTCGCGGTGCCCTTGTCGGCGGCGACGACCAGGTAGGTGTCGTCGGCGTCGTGGCGGACCACGTCCTTGGGCGGCACGACCTCGCCCGCGACCAGGTTGTCGGTGATGTCGAGCAGACCGGAGATGAAGGTCTTGTAGGACGAGATGCCCTCATCCATCCAGGCCTGGCGGTCGGCGGCCGGGTCTGGCAGTTGCTTGGCGTAGAAGCCGCCCTTGGAGCCGACCGGCACGATGACGGTGTTCTTCACCATCTGCGCCTTGACCAGGCCGAGGATCTCGGTGCGGAAGTCCTCACGGCGGTCGGACCAGCGCAGCCCGCCTCGGGCGACCTTGCCGAAGCGCAGGTGCACGCCCTCGACCTGGGGCGAGTAGACCCAGATCTCGAACGCGGGACGCGGGGCCGGCAGGTCGGGGATGGCCTGCGGGTCGAACTTCATCGAGACGTACGCGTGCGGCTCGCCCGCCTCGTCGCGCTGGAAGAAGTTGGTGCGCAGGGTGGCCCTGATCAGCGACAGGAAGGAACGCAGGATGCGGTCCTCGTCCAGGCTGACGACCTGGTCCAGCGCGCCGTCCAGCTCCTCCAGGATGCCCTCGGTCAGCTCGGCCGCGCTGTGCGTGTGCGCCGGCGAGAGCCGGGCCTCGAAGAGGTTCACCAGCAGGCGGGTGACGTGGACGTTGTTGAGGAGCGCGTCCTCCATGTAGTCCTGCGAGAAGGCGACCCCGGCCTGACGCAGGTACTTGGCGTAGGCGCGCAGCACCATGGCCTGACGCCAGTTCAGTGCGGCGCGCAGGACCAGGGAGTTGAAGCCGTCGTTCTCCGCCTTGCCGGTCCAGACGGCGGCGAAGGCCTCCTGGAAGCGCTCGCGGCTCTCGTCGGTGATGGTGTCGGCGACCTCGGGGCGCAGCTTGAGGCCGAAGTCGTAGACCCACGCCACCGAGGCGCCGGTGCGGCGCAGCTCGTACGGGTGCTCGTCCAGCACCTCGACGCCGAGCCGGGAGAGGACCGGCAGCACCTCGGTGAGGGAGACCGAGCCGCCCTCCCAGTAGATCTTGAAGCGGCGATCGTCGCCCTCGGCGTCGACTCGCTGGTAGAGGTTGAGCCGGAAGTCGCCGGCGCCGGACAGTGCCTCCAGCTGACGCAGGTCCGCGACGCCGGTGGCGGGGGTGAAGTCGGCGCGGTAGCCGTCGGGGAAGGCGTTGTTGTAGCGACGCGTCGCCTCGGCGGCGCGCTCCTCGCCACACTCGCGGACCAGCACCTCGTTGAAGCCGTCCGCCCAGGAGCGGGCGGTCTCGGCGAGCTTGGCCTCGAGCCGGTCGATGTCGGACTCGGTCAGGTGCGGCAGCTCGGTGCCGGAGGGGACGCGGATCACGAAGTGCAGTCGGGCCAGGACCGACTCGGTGTTCCACGCGGTGTAGTCGATCGTGGAGCCGCCGAGCTCCTGCATCAGCAGGTCCATCAGGCGCAGCCGGACGCGGGTGGTGTAGCGGTCACGCGGCAGGTAGACCAGCGCGGAGAAGTAGCGGCCGTACTCGTCCTGGCGCAGGAAGAGGCGCAGCTTGCGGCGCTCCTGCAGGTAGAGCACGGAGTGCGCGATGGAGAGCAACTCCAGCGGCGGCGTCTGGAACAGCTCGTCGCGCGGGTAGGTCTCCAGGATCTGCACCAGGTCGCGGCCGTCGTGGCTCTCGGCGCTGAAGCCGGAGGCGGCGAGCACCTCCTGCACCTTGCGGCGGGCGACCGGGACGCGGTTGACCGACTCGGTGTAGGCGGCGGCGGAGAAGAGGCCGAGGAAGCGGCGCTCGCCGATGACGTTGCCCTGGGCGTCGAACTTCTTGACGCCGACGTAGTCCAGGTAGGACGGGCGGTGCACAGTGGAGCGGCTGTTGGCCTTGGTCAGCACCAGCAGCTTCTGCTCGCGGGCCTTGGCGCGGGCCGGCGCGGTCAGTCGGCCGAAGGAGGAGGACGAGGAGGACTTGGGGTCCGAGCGCAGGATGCCGAGACCGGTGCCGGCGATGGCGTGCAGCGCGTCCTCGCCGTCCTCGGTCTGCACCAGGTCGTACTCGCGGTAGCCGAGGAAGGTGAAGTGGTCCTCGGCGAGCCAGCGCAGCAGGTCCCAGGTCTCGGCGACCTCCTGCTCGGCCAGGCCGGTCGGCGGCGTCGCCTGGAGCTCGTCGGACAGGCGCAGCGCGGACTCGCGCATCTTCGACCAGTCCTCGACGACCTCGCGCACGTCACCCAGGACGCGGCGCAGGTCCGCCTCGATGGCGCGCAGGTCGGCGCGGTCGGTCTCGCGGTCGATCTCGATGTGCATCCACGACTCGACCAGCGCGTCGGCCGGGCGGTCGGCGACGCAGGCGTCGGCGTCGAGGACCTCGAGGAGCTTGCCGGTGATGTCGCGGCGGACCAGCAGCTGCGGGTGGATCACCACGTGGATGCCGCGGTCCTGGCGGGTCAGCTCGTTGGTGACCGAGTCGACCAGGAAGGGCATGTCGTCGGTGACGATCTCGACCACGGTGTGGCCGCAGGACCAGCCGTTCTCCTCGACGGTCGGGGTGTAGACCCGGACCTCGGCGGCGCCCTGCGGGCGCTTCGCCGCGAGCCTGTGGTGGGAGGCGGCCGCGCCGTAGACGTCGACCGGGTCCCGGTCGAGCAGGTCCTCGGGGGCTGTGTGCAGGTAGTAGTGCTTCAGGTAGGAGGCAAGGGCGCCGTTGCCGAGCGCCTCTCCCTGAGCCGCCTTGCTGAGCAGTTCGGCCTTAGCTGCGTCCAGCTGGGTCTGCATGACTGATCCTGGCTCCTGTCGCGCGCCGTTGCGTGACTCGGTGGTGTGCACGGTTACGTCGGTGGGCATGGTTCTGCCCAAGATCCACCGGGTCTGTCCCTATCCTCCCCCATTGGGCGGGATGATCGGACAAGCCTTGATGGTTCCGGTCGAGCCTAACCGGGGTAAGAGACTGTGTCCCGGGCCGGATCGGTGCACTGCGTCAGGATCTTTGGGCCGTGCTGTACGACTTGTCCAAGGCCGTGCGTACGAGGCTTCGCGAGCCGTTCACCCCGCCGTGGCACTCATCCCATGTGCGGATAGCGGTAGTCCGTCGGCGGCACGAAGGTCTCCTTGATCGAACGCGTGGACGTCCAGCGCAGCAGATTCTGCTTCGCGCCCGCCTTGTCGTTGGTCCCCGAAGCCCGGCCGCCGCCGAAGGGCTGCTGGCCGACGACGGCGCCGGTCGGCTTGTCGTTGATGTAGAAGTTGCCCGCGGTGAAGCGGAGTCTGGCCGTGGCGCGGGCGATCGCGGCCCGGTCCTGGGCGATGACCGCGCCGGTCAGCGCGTAGGGGGCTCCGGCGTCGACCAGGTCCATCGTCTGCTCCCAGCGCACGTCCTCGTAGACGTGGACGGCCAGGATCGGGCCGAAGTACTCGGTCGCGAAGATCTCGTGGCGCGGGTCGGTGGAGGTGATCACCGTCGGGCTGACGAAATAGCCGATGGCGTCGTCGCAGTGGCCCCCGGCGACGATGTCGAGACTGTGGTCGTCCCGGGCGCGGGCGATGGCCCCGACGTTCTTCGCGTAGGCGCGGTCGTCGATCAGCGCGCCCATGAAGTTGGACAGATCGGCCACGTCCCCGGCGGTCAGCCCGCGCACCTCGTCGAGGAACTCGTCCTTGATCGTCCGCCAGACGCTGCGCGGGATGTACGCGCGGGAGGCGGCCGAGCACTTCTGGCCCTGGTACTCGAACGCGCCCCGGACCAGCGCCGTCTTCAGCACGGCCGGGTCGGCACTGGGGTGGGCGAGCACGAAGTCCTTGCCGCCGGTCTCGCCGACGAGGCGTGGGTAGCCCCGGTAGGAGGCGATGTTCCGGCCGACCGTCTGCCACAGGTGCTGGAAGGTGGCGGTCGAGCCGGTGAAGTGGATCCCGGCGAGAGCAGGGTGGCTCAGCGCGACCTCGGAGAGCGCCCGGCCGTCACCGGTCACCATGTTGATCACCCCGGGCGGCAGCCCGGCCGCCTCCAGCACCCGCATCAGATAGAACGCCGAGAGCGTCTGGGTGGGCGAGGGCTTCCACACGACGGTGTTGCCCATCAACGCCGGCGCGGTCGGCAGGTTCCCAGCGATGGCGGTGAAGTTGAACGGCGTGATCGCGCAGACGAAGCCCTCCAGCGGCCGGTGGTCGGCCCGGTTCCACACGCCGGGACTGCTGACGGGCTGGTCGGCGAGCAGCTCGCGGGCGAAGGCCACGTTCCAGCGCCAGAAGTCGACCAGCTCGCAGGGCGCGTCGATCTCCGCCTGCTGCGCCGTCTTCGACTGACCGAGCATGGTCGCTGCCGCGACCGTCTCTCTGAACGGACCGGCCAGCAGCTCGGCGGCCTTGAGGAAGACGGCGGCGCGGTCGTCGAAGCTCAGCTCCCGCCAGGCGGGCGCCGCCTTCAGCGCGGCGTCGACGGCCAGGCCCACGTCCTCGGCGGTCGCGTTGCCGAGGACGCCGAGCCGGGCGGAGTGGTGATGCGGCTGGACGACGTCGATCCGCTCCCCGCCACCGAGACGCTGCCGGCCGCCGACGGTCATGGCGAGCGGGGTGTCCGACGCGGCGGCGAGCTCGTCGAGCCGCGCCTTCAGCCGGGCCCGCTCGGGGCTGCCGGGGGCGTAGCCGTGCACCGGCTCGTTCAGCGGCGCCGGCACCCGGGTGACACCGTCGATACCTGACATAGCTGCGATATCTGACATACAGTCATCATGCGACCAGCGCCTCCGCGCGGGCGACAGCATCGGCCAGAGTGTCGGCAACCGGCACCCCGATGCGGGACAACTCCCGCCGCGAACCGGCTCCGCCGGTGTACAGCACGGCCTTCACCCCGGCCTCGGCTGCGGCCGCGGCGTCGTCGGGGACGTCGCCGATCAGGACCACGCGGGCCGGGTCGACGTGGCCGTCCATGGCGGCGAGGTGGCGTATGAGGTACTGACCCTTGCCGCTGGTCCCCGATGTGCCGTCGCGTCCGTCGACGCGGCGGAAGTGGCCGTCGATCCCGAAGCTGCGCACCAGCGGCACCAGCTCCTCGTGCCCGTACATGGACAGCAGCGACTGCGACGCCCGCTCGCGAAGGATCTCCGCCGCGCCGACCGTCAGCGCACAGGCGCTGCGCCTGGCCTCGTAATGCTCGTGGAAGACCGCATCCATGCGCACCCACTCCTCGCTGGAGGGCATCCGGCCGAGTCGGTCGGCGTAGCAGTCGATCACGGGCACGCGGTACCACTCGCGGTACTCGGCCACGCTGAACGGCGGCAGGCCGAGCTCCGCGAAGGCGGCGTTGCTCGCCTCCACGACGGCGTCGATGTCGTCGAAGAGGGTGCCGTTCCAGTCCCAAACGATGTGTACCTGCATGAAGGGGACGTTATCGCGCGGGTCCGACAGTCAAGAAAACAGCCCCGGAATCTCCTGCGTCGCGAACCAGAGCAACTCGTGATCCTCGGCGCCGTCGACGGTGAAGCGTGCGTCCTCGTCCCCCGCGTCGGCGGCGGGCAGGGCCAGCGCGGCGGCGGCGACGTCCTCCAGCACCTCGACGTCGTCGGCGTCCGCGTGCACGGCGGCGGCCTTCGCCAGCGGCAGCGACTCCGCCAGCAGCACGGCGCCGAGCGAGGCGGCGTCCTCGTGCTCCGCCTGCACCTGCAGCGTCACCGTCGCGTCCGGCACGTCCGCGGCGACGACGACGCGCCGACGCGGAGCGTCCGCGTCGGCGGCCAGCAGCCGCAGGGACGCCTGCGCGGCGCGGACGAGCGCGGCGTACTCCAGCTCCTCGATGTCGTCGCTCAGGTACCACTCGCGCAGGGCCGGCGTCACCGCGTAAGCACGTAGCGGCGCGGGCGCGACGGCGCCCTCGGTGTGGGCCTGCGCGAGACCGGTGAGGGTGAGGGGCACGTACACGCGCATCGCTGGCGCTCCGGTCCGGGAGGGGGTGGGGCTTGCTTGCGGGCTCAGGATATGTGGTCAACGCCGCGCCGACGCGGCGGTCGCGCAGCGTCACCGATCGTGTGGCCTTTGCTTGCGCTCCGTGACGGCGGAGCGGGCGGGCACTCGCACATCCTTGCAGGTCAGGCAGGTATTTTCACTCGGATAAGTGATTCTCCCCGACGCTCTGCGCCGGCTCCCGCCTTGCTTGCCGTCGCCTCCGGGGGTGGATAGCACTGCCCCCATGACGACGACCCGTACCGCGCACCGCCAGGCCGCCCCGACCAACGTCCGCCTCGGCCGCGTCCACGGCGTGGGCGCGGCGCGCCGGCCGGCGCCCGCCACCACCCCGCACAACGCGCTGGCGCGCGCGTACGCCCAACGCCTGCTGGAAGTCCTGACGGGCCTGCGCCCCCAGGAGCAGCTGCTCGCCTTCGCCACGGAGGACGTCTACACCCGCGTCCGCACCCTCCGCGCGCTGGCCTGCCTCCGCGCGGACGGCTCACGCCCGATCCTCCACCGCGTCTTCGACTCCGCGCCCCGCCGCGACGCCCTGGAGGTCACGGCCCTGATCCGCGTCGGCGACCGCACGGAAACCCTGGCCTTCCGCCTCGAGTGCCGCGCCCTCACCCGCAGCCAACAGGCGACCTGGCGCTTCACGGCTCTCGAATCCCGATGGTGAGCAAGTTGCAACACGTAGGGGCGCGGGGAACTGCGCGAGAAACCACCCTGTGCGGATGGCCCTGCTCGCTGAGCGACCCACCACCTGGGGTGGCTTGTCGCGCAGTTCCCCGCGCCCCTGATAGTGCAACTGACCCCGCTGCCAACCTGAAGGGCGTTGCACCTACTTCTTGCGGCGACGCCCGCCCTTGGCGGCCTTGCGGCGCTCCGCGCGGGTGAGGCCGTCATCGTCGGTGTCGTCCTCGACATCCAGCGCGATGTCCGTCTCCACCACGCCGTCGGCCGTGTCGATCGTCGGCGCCTTGTAGTGCAGGCGGTCCGGACGCTGCGGAGCGTCAAGCCCCTTGGCGCGGACCACCGGCTGCGCGTCCTCGATCGGGACCTCCTCCACCTGCTGCTCGACCTGGACCTCCAGGTTGAACAGGTAGGAGACGGACTCCTCCTTGATCCCGTCCATCATCGCGTTGAACATGTCGAAGCCCTCGCGCTGGTACTCCACCAGCGGGTCGCGCTGCGCGAGAGCGCGCATGCCGATGCCCTCCTGGAGGTAGTCCATCTCGTAGAGGTGCTCGCGCCAGCGGCGGTCCAGGACCGACAGCACGACCCGGCGCTCCAGCTCACGCATGACCGTGTCGCCCAGCTGGTCCTCGCGCTCGACGTAGCGGCCGTGGACGTCCTCCTTGACCGCCTCGGCCAGCACCTCGGCGGTGACGCCCGAGCGGTCGCCGTTCTCGTCCTCGAGGTCCTCGATCTTCAGGCTGATCGGGTAGAGCTGGCCCAGCGCGGCCCAGAGCTTGTCCCAGTCCCACTCCTCCGCGAAGCCGTCCGCCGTGGCGTCCCGGACGTACGCGTCGACGGTGTCGTCGATGAAGTGGTCGATCTGCTCGTGCAGGTCCTCGCCCTCGAGCACGCGGCGGCGCTCGCCGTAGATGACCTCGCGCTGCCGGTTGAGCACCTCGTCGTACTTGAGGACGTTCTTCCGGATCTCGAAGTTCTGCTGCTCGACCTGCGTCTGCGCCGACGCGATCGCACGCGTCACCATCTTCGACTCGATCGGCACGTCCTCCGGCACGTTGGCCATGGAGAGCACGCGCTCGACCATGCCGGCCTTGAAGAGGCGCATCAGGTCGTCGCCCAGCGACAGGTAGAAGCGGGACTCGCCCGGGTCGCCCTGACGGCCGGAACGACCGCGCAGCTGGTTGTCGATGCGGCGGGACTCGTGCCGCTCCGTGCCGAGCACGTAGAGGCCGCCCAGGTCCTGGACCTCCTCCTGCTCGGCCTTGACGGCCTCCTTCGCCTTGTCCAGGGCCCCGCCCCACGCGGCCTCGTACTCGTCCGGCGTCTCCACCGGCGAGAGCCCGCGCTGGGCCAGCTCGGCCGCGGCCAGGTGCTCCGGGTTGCCGCCGAGCATGATGTCGGTGCCACGACCGGCCATGTTGGTGGCGACGGTCACCGAGCCCTTGCGGCCGGCCTGCGCGACGACCTGCGCCTCGCGCTCGTGGTTCTTCGCGTTCAGCACCTCGTGCTGGACGCCGCGCTTGCGCAGCTCCTGCGAGAGGTACTCGGACTTCTCGACCGAGGTGGTGCCGACGAGAACGGGCTGGCCCTTCTCGTGCTTGTCGACGATGTCCTCGACCACGGCCGCGAACTTCGCCGGCTCGGACTTGTAGATCAGGTCCGGCTGGTCCACGCGCAGCGGCGGCTTGTTCGTCGGGATCGGGACGACGCCCAGCTTGTAGATCTGGTGGAACTCGGCCGCTTCGGTCGACGCGGTACCGGTCATGCCGGAGAGCTTCTCGTAGAGGCGGAAGAAGTTCTGCAGGGTGATGGTGGCCAGGGTCTGGTTCTCGTTCTGGACCTCCACCCCCTCCTTGGCCTCGATCGCCTGGTGCATGCCCTCGTTGTAGCGACGACCGGCGAGGATACGGCCGGTGTGCTCGTCGACGATCATGACCTCGCCGTTCATCACGACGTAGTCCTTGTCCGCCTTGTAGAGCTCCTTCGCCTTGATGGCGTTGTTCAGGAAGCCCACCAGCGGGGTGTTGGAGACGTCGTAGAGGTTCTCGATGCCCAGGTAGTCCTCGACCCGGGTGACGCCGACCTCCAGGATGCCGACGGTGCGCTTCTTCTCGTCGACCTCGTAGTCGCGGTCAATCTTGAGGCGCTGCACCATCTTGGCGAAGTCGCCGTACCACTTGGTGGCGGCGTCGGCCGGGCCGGAGATGATCAGCGGGGTACGGGCCTCGTCGATGAGGATCGAGTCGACCTCGTCGACGACCGCGAAGTTGTGGCCGCGCTGCACCAGCTCGTCCTTCGACCACGCCATGTTGTCGCGCAGGTAGTCGAAGCCGAACTCGTTGTTGGTGCCGTAGGTGATGTCGCAGGCGTACTGCGCGCGCCGCTCGGCGGGCGACATGTTCGCCAGGATGCAGCCGACCTCCAGGCCGAGGAAGCGGTGCACCCGGCCCATCCACTCCGAGTCGCGCTCGGCGAGGTAGTCGTTGGTGGTGATCAGGTGCACGCCCTTGCCGGCGAGCGCGTTCAGGTAGGTCGGCAGCGTGCCGACGAGGGTCTTGCCCTCACCGGTACGCATCTCGGCGACGTACCCGAAGTGCAGCGCCGCGCCACCCATGATCTGGACGTCGTAGTGGCGCTGGCCGAGGGTGCGCTGGGCGGCCTCGCGCACGGCGGCGAAAGCCTCGGGGAGGATGTCGTCGAGCGACTGGCCGTCCGCCAGGCGCTCCCGGAACTCGTCGGTGAGCGCCCGCAGCTCGGCGTCCGTCAGGTTGACGAAGTCCTCTTCGATGGAGTTGACCTGTTCGGCGATCTTGGAGAGCTTGCGAAGGATCTTTCCCTCGCCTGCACGCAGGACCTTGTCGAAGACGGACACGTGGGCTGGCTCCTTGCCTGGGCGGACCGGGCGGCTGGTTTCTGGCACCTTGCTCGCGGTAACGATTGGGCCACCGCGAGCCCATCGTATGCGAGGAGCCCGGCCACCCGGGAGGTCCGTCAGCACCATGGATGGTGTCGCCCGCGAGAGTGGCATTCGTTTTCCGGCGACAGCGGTCGAAAACGGACAGCCGACTGGCCGCTGTGGAAAGAAATGCGGATGCTTCGAGCGGAACCGCTCCGGGATACTTCGGTGATGGAACCCGTGACCTTGGAAACCGCACGCCTTTCGCTCCGGCAGTTCACCGAGGCGGACATCGACGCGATCCACGCCGCCTGCCAGGACCCGGACATCCAGCGCTACACGGCGGTGCCGTCCCCCTACGGTCGCGAGCACGCGGAGGGCTTCGTCCGGGAGATCGCTCCGCAGGGCTGGGCCTCGGAGACGCTGCTCAACTTCGGCTGCTTCCGTAAGGACACCGACGAGCTGGTCGCCTCAGCCGGGCTGCACGGCCGGCAGTTCCGCGTCGACGGCGTCATCGAGGTCGGCTACTGGACCGCGCCCGCCCAGCGCCGCCAGGGTTTCACCACCGAGGCGGTGCGGGCGATCTGCGACTGGGCCTTCCGCGAGCTGGGCGTGGCCAGGGTGGAGTGGCTGGCCAGGGTGGGCAACACGGGCTCGCGGGCGGTGGCGGAGAAGGCGGGCTTCCGCTTCGAGGGCACCCTGCGCTCACTCCTGCTGCACCGCGGTGCCCGCTACGACGCCTGGATCGGCGGCCTGCTCAGCACGGATCCCGCCACGCGTCGAGACTGAGGTGCTTGCGGATCGCGCTCAGCCCGAGTCGGTGGGAGTCCGCGCAGAAGGCGGCGCCCGGGAGGTTGTACTCGGCCTCGAAGACGGGTTTCCCTGCGGCGACGAAGGGGCGTAGCACGACGCACTCGTGGAACTCGGCGCACTGCTCGTTCACAGCGAAGTCATAGGCGGGCTGGAGGGCGGCGACCTGGTCGAGGTCGTTCTTCAACCCGACGGCGAGCCCGCGCTCGTGCGCGAGGCGCGCGACGAGCCGGTTGAAGGCGAGCTGGTCGGCGGCGGTGAGGGGAAACCCGCTGTCGTTGGCGTAGCCGTCGAGCTGGTCCGGCTCGACGCCGTCGAACCCTTTGTCCCGGCAGCCGTCGAACCGCCGCCCGAGCAGGGGCGCGAGCAGGTCGGTCCTGCGTACGTCGAGCCAGCGTTCATCGGGCCACCCGTCGAGCGCCTTGCCGAGCAGCGCCTTCGGGTACCTCCCCGCGTCCGGCCGGTACGGCTCCCACGCACCGACGTTGACGTAACAGACGACGCGACGCCCGGCCGCGTGGAGCGCCGTGACGACTGCGGCGGAGTTCTCGACGGCGTCGATGTCATAGACGTCGGCGCGCACGGAGGCGTCGACGGGAGTGGTCAACTGCCACTGCCAACTCGCCCCTGGCGCGGGAACCCACCGGGTCGCGGTCGCCCGGGGCGCGCCGTCGCCGACCTCCCTCGGCGCGGGAGCGCTGGAACAGGAGACCAGTACAGAGAGGCACGCGACGAGGCCCCCCAGGGGCGCGAGGATTCTGCAAGTGAGCAAGTTGCACCTCCTGAGGGGCGCGGGGAACTGTGCGAGAAACCACCCTGTGCGGATGGCCCAGCTCACTGAGTGACCCACCACCTCGGGTGGCTTGTCGCGCAGTTCCTCGCGCCCCTGGGAGTGCAACTGACTCATGTGCCTCACCGATGCCTTGTCGCGTTGCCGACCGCCTGCGCGGTGACCGCGAGGAGAACGCACGCCGCCACCACGCTCACAGCCGTCTGCGCCGGGCCCGCAGCGACGCCCGCCGCCCGCGCAGCGACCAGCGCCACCGCGCCGACGCACACGCCGCACGTCGCGCGGGTCAGCAGGCCCAGGGACTGCAACAGCTGCGCGCTCCAGATCGCCGCCGCCAGCGCCACCAGCCCGCCGATGCCCGGACCGCCCGCGCCCTGCCACAGGAGGCCCACCACCCACGCCAGCAGCGCGACCAGGAGCAGGTACCCGCCCAGGCCGCGCAGCACCGCGCCCAGGACCAGCCGTTGGAACTCCCTGGTCGCGCCCGCCCGGCCGAGGGCCAGCTCGGTGGAGGCGCGGCAGCGGGCGAGGAACCACTCCGCACCGCCCATGCTCAGCGTCAGGGCCAGCGTCGCCGGTCCGATGTGCGCCAGCGTCAGCACCGCGATGCCGAGCCCGAAGCACCCGGCGAGCAGCGCGTCCCGCCACTCCCGATGCCACTCCCCCGCACGCGGCCCGCCCAGGCCGCCCGTCTCCCGCCAGCCGGCGCGCACCGCGAGGAACAATGAGAGCAGGAGCAGCAGACCGCCCAGCCACCCCGGCGGCCCGACCGCGCCCACCCGCAGCCACACCGCTCCGGCCGCCATCGGCGCCAGCGCGCCGACCAGCGCGCGTTCGCGGCCGAGCACCAGCAGGGCCGTCGCGGAAGCGAAGTACAGCGCCTGGCCGGACGCGAAGGCGACCGAGAGCACCGACGCACCCGGCGCGAGCACGGCCACGACCGTCGCCAGGACCGCGCCCGCCACGCCCCCGCGCGCCAGACACGCGGCAGCGCCGGGATCGTCCTCCCGGCCCCGCCGCACATACGCGAGGTGCGCGACACCCTGGCTCCAGCTCCAGCTGAACAGCAGCGCCGCGCCCACGCTCCACTGCGAGCCGTGCGGCGGACCGCCGAGCACGTAGGCGAGGCCCGGCAGGGCGAACAGCAGGCCACGCAGCGCGCAGCGGGAGACCGGCACGCCCCAGGCGGAGGCACCCGCCTGGCGCAGCCGCCGTGGCACCCGCTTGCGTGCCGTCGGCAGCTCCGCGTGCGCGCGGCGGAACAGCTCCTCGCCGAGCTCGAAGGCGTCGCGGCGGCCGTAGCGCTGCTGGATCCTGCGGTCCGTGAGGCCCTCGGCCTCGATCGCGGCGACGACTTCGAGCGGATGCACCGCGCCCGCCGCCACCTCGGCGAAGCGGTCCGCGACCTCCTCGGCGGGATCCGCCGCGACCACCCGCAGGAGCGGCGCGGGCACGGGCTCCAGACGCAGGCCCCGCACCAGCTCCACGAATCCGCTCACGCGGCGACCCGGTCCCTCGCGCCCGCCCCGACCCGCTGGGTCGGCAGCACCGCCCTCCGGGCGCGCTCCGGGCCCAGCTCACCGGCCAGCCGGCCGTACAGGCCCCGGAAGTCTGCGACCGTCCGTTCGACCGTGAACTCCGCCTCGACCCGCCGTCTGGCCGCCGCGCCCAGCCGCGCGCGTTCCGCGGGGTCGCGCAGCAACGCGAGCGTCGCGGCCGCCAGCGCCTCGGGCTCGCGCGGGGGGACGACCAGGCCGGTGTCCCCCACTGCCTCCCGCACGCCGCCGACGTCCGTCGAGACCGTGGCCCGGCCGCAGGCCATCGCCTCGATCAGGCTGAAGGGGAACCCCTCCGAGATGCTGGAGAGCAGCACCACCGAGCCCGCCGCGTAGGCGTCCTTGACCGAGTCGATCCGGCCCTCGAAGGCGACCGCCGGGGCGATCCCCAGCTCGGCCGCGAGCGCGTCCAGGCGCTCCCGGTACGCCTCGCCCCCGGCGGGGACCCCGCCGAAAAGGCGCAGCCGCACCTGCGGCAGCTCGGCGCGGACGAGGGCGAAGGCGCGCAGCAGCGTCTCCAGATCCTTGATCGGGTCGATGCGTCCGGCCCAACTCAACGTCAGTTCGGCCGGTTCGGCGTCGGCGACCGGGAACTGCCGTAGATCCACGCCGTTGTAGACCGTGCGGATCCGACGCGGGTCGCAGCCGCCGTGCTCCTCCCAGCGGCGGTTGTAGCGGTTGCAGGGCGCGACGACGTCGGCACTGCGGTAGCTCTCCGTCGCCAGCATCCGGTAGAAGCCGAGCAGCAGCGTCTTGACCGGCCGGGAGAACGGCGCCTCGCGGAAACTGAGGAAGCGTTCGCGCAGGTAGATGCCGTGCTCGGAGAGGAGCATCGGTACGCCGTGGAAGCGCCGCGCGGTCAGGCCCGGCAGCGCGGCCAGGCCGCCCGTGGCGACGTGCACGACGCCGCGTGCGGGCGGCTGCACGGCGAGCGGCCGCAGCGCGTGCTCCAGCAGGTCCGTGCCCTGCAGCGCATCGCGGAAGGTCGGCTCGTCCTGGCTGGTGGGCAGGAACGGCAGCCGCCAGACGCCCTGGAGCGAGCGCAGCGCGCCCTCGCTGCGCAGAGCGGCGGTCAGCGAGCCGCCGGTGAGTGCGAACTCCGAGAGTTCGTAGAGCTCGTCGGCGAAGTACTGCTCGAAGTCCCGGTCGAGCAGCGAGAGCAGGAAGCGCTCGTAGCCCGCGAGGAAACGGCGCAGTGCCCGGCCGCGTGGGGCCCGGCCCTCGGCGGGCGGGCCCCACATCGGCACGGAGCTGACCGAGGCGACCTGCTCCGGCAGCGGCCAGACGACTGGCTCCTGACCGCTGCCGGTGATCCCCAGGACGTGGAAGCGCACGTCCGGCATGCCGCGCACCAACTGGTCGCACCAGGTGCTGACGCCACCGTGGATGTACGGATAGGTGCCCTCCGTCAGCAGGGTGACCTCCAGCGGCCCCGGGCTGTTCATGCGGGCTTGTCCCCCCTCGTGCAGTTGTCGGTCTCGGTCCTGCCTACGTGTGCTGCTTCGGCAGCTCGGCGACCCCGGACGCGGTGAGCGGGACGGGCTTCGCCACCGTCGACAGCTGGAGCGGCTTGCGCGAGGTCGGCGCGACCGTGGTCGCGGCGATCCTGGCGGCCGTTCCCGCCGGCGTGGCGGGCGTGGCGGGCGTGCCGGCCGTGTTCAGCCTGAGCGTGACGGCGTTCTGGAGCAGCCCGGGGCTCATCCAACCGGAGAGTTCGCCCGCGTAGGCGCTGCCGACCGGGCCCGAACCGAGGCCGAGCAGCAGGGACTGCGTCGTGCCGGTGGGCATGGTGACCGGGATCTGCACCCCGCCGGGGGCCTGGATCGTGACCGTGCTGCCGACCCGGTAGGCGGTGACCTGCCCGGCTGCGACCGCCGACTGCCAGGCGGCGCGCTGCTTCAGCTCCTTGCCGATCGCGGACTCGCGCAGATTGACGATCGGGGTGTTGCCCGCCATCAGGCTCGCGTAGTCGGCGAACAGGGAGTTCAGCACCGGGTAGAGGATCCGGTCCTCGGCCAGGTTGGACTGGTGGGCGTAGTGCGGGTCCGGGTTGTCGCCGAGGATGTGGCCCATGTCGATCCGGGACTCCAGCGGGACGATGTAGTTGCTGTACCCCGAGCTGAGGTCGAGCGGGGCGGGCAGGCAGGTGGTCGTGGCCGGGTTGGCGGTGCAGATGCCGCTGCCGCCCTGGGCGGCGGCGGTGTAGAGCCAGTTGTACTCGTCGACCTCGTCGCCGACGTGGCCGGCGTTGTAGTAGACGTTCATCGGGAAGCGCGGCACCGTGAGCGCGCCGCCCACGGCCCGCTGGTCGGGCTCGCGGGAGTGGTCGCTGCCGGTCCACTTGATGCCCGTGTCGTCCAGCGCGGGGCCGAGGTTGGGGTTGTCCACGGGCTGTTGCGGAAGCGTCTTCAGGCCCGAGTGCTCACCGGTGACGAGCTCGCTCGGGTCGATGGCGAGGCCGTTCTGGTTGGCCCAGTCGACGTTCTGGGTGATCGCGTCCTCGATCGTCTGCTGGTCCGTCCAGACCGTGGCGCCGCTCGTGTCCTTGGTGCAGGACCAGGGGACGGTTGTGGTGTTCTGCACGCAGCCGAGGAACGGGTGGCTGTAGGTGTGGTTGAGCCAGCGGAACGAGGACTTGTTCTGCAGCAGGGAGTCGGTCAGCGGGTCGTCGACCGTGCCGTTCTGGGTGGCGTCGTCGCTGCCGCCGGCGTTGAAGAGGAAGTCGAAGGTGAAGTTGTTCGCCTGCTCCCACTGCTGGGCGTAGCTGACGTCGGCCGGTGTCATCCGGATCGTGGAGGCGGCCGGCGCGCCCTGGCAGGCGGAGGCCGCGTCGCCCGGCGTGCACTTGGCCGTGCTGCTCCAGCGGTCGTCGCCCAGGAAGACGTCGTCGACGTGCATGGCGAAGTAGTTGCGGTCGAAGCCGATGTGGATGCCCTGCGTCATCCAGTCGACGATGCCGCGCGCCAGCAGCCGGTACTGCTGCTGGTACTGGTTGTAGGCGAAGGTGAGCACCAGCTCGGAGACCCCGCCGTGGTCGTACTCGCCGGCGAGCACGCCCTGAGCGCCGCCGCCGTTCGGGATCGGCATGGTGACCAGCGGGGTGAAGGCCGCGCCGGTGGCCTGGGTGGCGAGCGGCTTGGCCAGGTAGCCGTAGCTCTCGATGACGTTCGGGTCGTTGTCCTCGAACGGCACGCTGCCCTTGAGGTAGCGGAAGGAGCCGCCGAGCCCGGCCTCGGTGACGGAGCCCTTGAGCCCGTCGAGCGCGCCGATGTAGCCGGGGTTCGCGGCCCAGTTGAGGCCGACGGCGGGCTGCGCGTAGGTGTACGCGTCGACCTGGCGGACGGCGAACTTCTGCTCGTAGCCGACCAGCGCGGCCATCTCGGCCGAACCGGCCGGGAACGGCGCGTTGTTGGGCAGCACCACGGCCTGGTACCGCGCCTCGGCGCGGCCGCTCGCGTCCGTGCCGCTCAGAAACGCGGCGTCGATCGTCGGCCGCGCCGCGTCGGCGAGGCTCACCCGCGTGTACGGCGTGCCGGTGAGATCCAGCTCGTTGACGATGGCGGCGACCGAGGGGCCGCCGTCGTCGACGACCAGCACTCTCAGGTCGATCCGCTGTGCGGTGCTCGCCGCGCTCGCCCCGACTGCCGGCGCCGCGAGCGCCAGCAGTCCCGCCGCGGTGAACGCGGCG
The DNA here is from genome assembly GCF_041262525.1 of Streptacidiphilus sp. MAP12-20. Taxonomy (NCBI): domain Bacteria; kingdom Bacillati; phylum Actinomycetota; class Actinomycetes; order Kitasatosporales; family Streptomycetaceae; genus Streptacidiphilus; species Streptacidiphilus sp. MAP12-20. The sequence goes on along the minus strand of NZ_JBGCCK010000016.1, from coordinate 8,921 downwards.
GCCCAACGGGTCCTACGACCCATGTCGTCCCCTCCCAGGGACATGCGCGAAATCGATGGCGCGCATGCCGAAAGAATTGAAGAAAGTGAATGAAAGGAATCCCCCGAAGCCCCCCAGCCCCCACGGGCAGCTCCACTTGGCTGCGAAAGCCAGGCTAGGAGCAGCGAGGACGGCGCACCCAGTCCGATCCGCTTTCTCCACTCCTGGGCGTGAGATTGTGGACGACAGTTTGATTTGCCTCACTCGTAACGGTGAGTCGTGTCAGTGGCCCCGCCTACGCTGCGGTGCATGACGACCTCGCCGCAGCTGCTCGAGCTCACCGCCGACCACGCCCGTCGGATCGCCCTGCGCGCCCAGGGGCTGCTCGGCGCGCCCGATCGCCGGGCCGGCGTGCGTGGCATGCTGCGGCGGCTCGGCTCGGTGCAACTGGACACGATCTCCGTGCTGGCCCGCTCGCACGAGCTGATCCCCTACGCCAGGCTCGGGGCCGTCGGGCGGCAGGCGGTCGAGGCTGCTTACTGGAGCGGCGGGCACTCCTTCGAGTACTGGTCGCACGCCGCCTGCGTGCTGCCGGTCGAGGAGTGGCCGCTCTTCGCCTTCCGGCGCCGCCGCTTCGTCGAGCGCGGCTACCGCTGGCATCAGATGGAGAACGCGGAGCGCTCCTGCGCCGAGATCGTCGCCAAGCTCCGCGCCGAGGGCCCGCTGCTGACCTCGGATCTCGGCGGCGCCAAGAAGGGCGGCGAGTGGTGGGACTGGTCCGAGTCCAAGATCGCCGTCGAGTGGCTGCTGGACACCGGTGTCGTGGTCTGCGCCGAGCGCCGCGGCTGGCGCCGGGTCTACTCGCTGGCCGAACAGGCCGTCCCCGCCGAGCTGTTGAACACCGAGCTGGACGACGCGGCGTGCCTGCGGCAGCTGGTCGCCCAGTCGGGCGCGGCCCTCGGCGTGGCCACGGAGAAGGATCTGGCCGACTACCACCGCCTCAAGATCGACCAGGTCGTGGCGGCGCTGCCGGAGTCCGGACTGGTCCCGGTCCAGGTGGCCGGCTGGGGAAACTCTTCCAACCGGCGCAGTGGGAGCCCGTCCGCCCCGGCCTGGGCCGATCCGGCGGCGCTGGCCGCCGAAGCGCGCGGGCGGCACCGCACCACGCTGCTCTCGCCGTTCGACTCACTGATCTGGGACCGCACCCGCACCGAGCGGGTCTTCGGCTTCACGCACCGGCTCGAGGCGTACACCCCCAAGCACAAGCGGGTCCACGGGTACTTCACCATGCCGCTGCTGGCCGGGGGCAAGCTGGTCGGTCGCGTCGATCCGGCCCGCGAGGGGCGGACGCTGGTGGCCCGTCAGGTTTCGCTCACCACGCCCAGGGCCACGGGCGCGCTCGCGGAGGCGCTGCGTGAGGCGGCCACCTGGGTCGGCTGCGACGCCGTCCGCGTCGAGCAGCTGCACGACGAATCCCTGCGCGCCCCGCTGGAGAAGCTGCTGAACGCCTGATCAGCCTATTTCGAGGATCTTCTCCCGCATCGCGTAGACCACGGCCTCCATCCGCGAGTGCAGCTGGAGCTTCTCCAGGATGTTGCGCACGTGGTTCTTCACGGTGTTCTCGCTGATGAAGAGCTGCTTGGCGATGTCGCGATTGTTCAGCCCCGTCGCCACCAGCTTGAGGACCTCCATCTCGCGGTCCGTCAACCGTGGTGCGGGCAGCAGCTCCTGCTGGTCCGTCCGCTTCTGGATCATCGACTTGAACTCGGTCAGCAGTTTGGCCGCCATGGAGGGGCTGATCTGCGACTGGCCGTCGGCGACGGCGCGGATGGCGGTGGCCACCTCGTCCGTGGAGATCTCCTTGAGGAGGTAGCCCGTGGCTCCCGCCTTGATCGCCTCGTAGAGGTCGGCCTCTTCGTCGCTGATGGTCAGCATGATGATCTTCGTGCTGGGCGCGACCTCCTTGATGGCCGTGCACGCCTCGATGCCGCTGCGACGCGGCATCCGCACGTCCATCAGGATGATGTCCGGCAACAGATCGGCAGCCTTCTCCACCGCCTCGGCGCCGTCTCCGGCCTCGCCGACGACGGCGATGTCCTCCTCCTGGGCGAGGACGATCTCCAGTCCGCGCCGAAAGAGCGCGTGGTCGTCCACGACCAGTACCCGGATCGGCTCCACCATCCGGTCCTCCCCCTCGGTGGGCGACTGTCAGCGACATCCTTCCACGCTTCGCGGGAGTCGCGATCACCCGTCCACGGAGGGTTCCCCCGGAAGTGTGCCGGGGGAACCCTCGAACACGACCCTGTGTGGTCGTGCGGTGACGTTCCTTGTGAGGTTACGCCTCGACCTTCAGGTGGATCACACCGTAGTCGTAGGCGTGCCGGCGGTAGACCACGCTCGGCTGCTTGGTCTCCGCGTCCACGAACAGGTAGAAGTCGTGGCCGACCAGCTCCATCTCGTACAGCGCCTGGTCCAGCGCCATCGGCTCGGCGGGGTGGGTCTTCTCGCGGACCACGAGCGGTCCGTCGCCTTCCACCTGCACCGATCCCTGCATCGTCTTCCTGGGCGGGCTCAGCTCCTCGGGGGTGGCCTGCCCGGGGGTGTCCGAAAGGGCGGCGGTCGCCGCAGCGACACTCATCGGCGCCCGCGGTCCCTTGCTGATCCGCCGCCGGTCCGCGGCCTTGCGCAGCTGCGCGTCGAGCTTGGCCGAGGCCAGGTCGAGCGCGGAGTACGGGTCGGAGGAGCTGGCCTCCGCCCGGATGATCGGGCCGCGGCTGTGCAGCGTGATCTCCACCTGGTCGGCGTGGTCGACCTGGCGCGGGTTGTGTTCCTTGGAGAGCTCCACGTCGACGCTGATCACCTTGCCGTCGAGCTTGTTGATCCGCTCGAGCTTCTCGGCGACGTGCCTGCGGAACCGCTCCGGAACCTCGGTCTTGCGACCCTTGACGACGATGTCCACGCAGAACTCCGATCCTTCGCGCTTCATGCCCACGGACCCGTAGGTCCTTCGGGCCCATCAAGTACGCAACGCCGCCCCGCTCGGGGCCGGGCGGAGCCGCCCCTCAGTCCCCTTCATCCCCAATCGGAACGGTGGGAACCCCATGGAACAACGGTTCCCCGGGATCCGCTCGTCCGACTCCGGGTCGAAGGTCACGACCGAGAGGGCCATCTCTCCTGACCTCCCAAATTCGCGGCGTCGAGGGGCCTTGTACAGCCCCCGCGCGGTACCTACCCCCGTTCGGATGAACATCGCGTAAATGCTCCACGTCAACGGGGTGCACGGGGCACTCTGGGCTCCGCTCGTTCAGCTGGTCGGTCCTACTCCGACCGTACCCCCGACCGCGCCGGGAGGCTCCTGTGGAGCGGTCCTCCATCTCCCTGCTCGACGCCACACTCGACCTGCTGCTGCCCGCCAGCTGCGTCGGTTGCGGTCTCGGCCACGCCCAGCTCTGCGGCCCGTGCCGGGCCCTGCTGGAGGCCGCAGAGCCGCATCGTGCGCGTCCCGCGCACCCGCCACCGGGCCTGCCCGAGGTCTACGCGGCGCTGCCGTACGGCGGCGAGGTCCGTCAGGCCCTGCTCGCCCACAAGGAGCGCGGAGCGCTGCGGCTCGCGCCCCCGCTGGGACGCGCGCTGGCCGGCGCGGTACGGGCCGCCGTCCCCGTCGAACCGGGCTGCGCGCGGCCGCTGTTGCTGGTCCCGATGCCCTCCGCCGCGCATGCCACCCGCGCCCGTGGGCACGACCCGACGACGCGGCTGGCCCGCGCCGCCGCCGGGGCGCTGCGCGGCGCCCGGATTCCCGCCCGCGTCGTCCCCGCGCTGAGGCACGTCCGCGCCGTGGCCGACCAGGCGGGCCTGGACGCCGCGGCACGTCGCCGCAACCTGCGCGGAGCGCTCGGCGTGGACAGGCGCGGCCGCGACCTCCGTTCCGGACACGTCCTGCTCGTCGACGACCTGGTCACGACCGGTGCGAGCCTCGCCGAGGCAGCCCGCGCCCTCAGCGAGGCAGGCGCGGACGTCCTCGCCGCCGCAGTCGTCGCCGCGACGGCGAAGCGCTGACGCACTAGCCGGGATAGCGGACCGCGGTCCCCTTGCTGGCGTCGGGGCGGGCGATCGTCGCCCAGGTGCCCAGCGACTGCTGGAAGAAGACCTGGTTGCTGCTGTTGTTCGCCGCCGCGAAGAGCGGCTGGTCCGGTTCCCCCGGGTTGGCCGTGATGTCGGTGACGCCGTTGAGCGCCTGGAGGGTCGCCGACGCAGCCGGCGAGCCGTCCATTTCGACGGCGATGACGCTGGTGGTCCCCGTCTGCTGGCCGACGATCACCAGGCTGTCGCCGTCCTGCCAGGCCAGGGAGCTGATGGAGCTGATGTCCTGCGCTGTCTCGCGCAGCCCGTCCACAGAGAGCCGCGGTGCGTTGTCGTTCCCGCCGCGCAGCACCCGGCCGATCTCGACCCGGGTGGTGGTTCCGTCCTTGACCAGCAGCGCGACCCGCACACCGTCGGGAGCGACGCGCACCTGCTGCACCACGCCCTGGAGGCCGTCGACGCTGACCGAGACCTCCTTGCCGTCCATGACCGCCCGCAGTCGTGGGGCCTTCGGATCGGTGTCGGCGACCCAGAGCGTGCCGGTCCCGTCCCAGCTCGGCGCGGAGAGCCCGTAGGGAGCCGCGCTCTGCAGCGTCGGGCGGCTGGGCGGCATCGTCGCCTGAAGCGAGCTGAGGTACAGCGACTGCCCGCTCTCGGACACCGCCGCCACCGCGCCATCGCCGCGCGGCGTGACCGCGAACGAGCCGACGACGGTGTTGGGCGGGACCAGTTGCCCGGAGACGGGCGTGACGTCCGCATCGCCCGTGCCCGAGGCCGGTGGTGTGACACTCATCAGGTGGTGCTGGGCATTGAGGAAGTACGCGGTGGCGGCGGCGGTCGGCCGGACCGGGTTGCTGTCCCCCTCACCGTTCGCCGTGCACTGCTCGCCGCCGCTGTGGCCCTGGTAGAGCGCGACCGACTTGGGCTTGGTGACGCCCGGGACCCGCACCTCCAGCTGGGTGAGCGTGGCATAGAACTGAGCTGCCATGGCCTTGCAGGAGCTGCTGCTCCAGAGCCCGCCCGGTCCGAGGGTCAGATACACCTTGGCCTGGTCGCTGCTGGTGTCCAGGTCCAGCGTGGACTTGGACGGGAAGGGTGAGGCCACCACGGGATTGAGCCAGCTGCTCGGTCCCGCCAGCAGCTGCCGAGCCGCGGTGGTCAGCGGATCGATCCGGCTGCGCAGGTAGACCGGGTCTGCCACGAGCGGGCTGACGCCGGCATAGGTGAGGCCTCGCGAGGCGGGGAAGAAGAGGTTGACCGATTCGTATATGCGAGGAAAGTCCTGCTGTGTGATCAGGATGCCCGGCGGCAGGGTCTTGATCCGCCACTGGTTCTTGTCGTTCTTCGCGAAGACGAATTCCTGCGTGACCTGCGCGCCTGACCCCGGTGTGTAGGAGCCGTGCACATCGAGGGTGGCGGTCTCGATTCCGGTCACCTGGACCCGCGCGGTCTTGCCGTCGGGGCTGAACACCGGGTTGTCGGGGATCGCGGAGCCGACGACGGTGACCTTGGCGAGCGGATCCCAGGTCGTGCCCTCGGCCAGATAGCGGCGGGCCATCGTGTAGTTCGCCTCGTCGCTCGCGAGGCCGTCGAGGAATCCGTTGACCAGCTGCTGCGGGCTCTCGTTGTCCTTCGGCGGAGCGGCGATGAGCTCGGCGCGGGTGTTCTGGGTGCTGCCGGTCGGCTCTGCTGAACCCGCGGGAATCGGTCCGCTGTCGGGCATGGTGGCGCAACCGGCCAGCAACAGCGCGCCGCCGGACAGCGCCGCACCGCGCACCACGCGCCCACGCGACCCGACGCGTCGGCGCCCGTCTCGACGTGACATCTCAGAACTCTCCACGTGGCAACTCACCATCCGTCGGGCCCGGTGCTTCGGTGTCGGCCTCGTACTCGACTCCGGCCGCCTCGGCCGCGCCGCCGTCCCGGTCCTCTCTGGCAACGACGACCTGGGCGCCCCCGATGCCGAACCCTGCCCCCAGCCCCGCGACAGGACCGAGATCCGCCGGATTGCTGGCGGGTGCGCTCCGGCCAGGGCCGGGCAGGGCCGGAATCACGGAACCGTAGCCGAGCACCCCGCCCAGCCCCGGCCCCAGACTCGGTTGTCCTGCCTGAAGGTCCTCGTCGCCGGAGGTGGCCAGCACCGCTGTGGCCCCGGCCGGACGAGCCCGCCGGTACGGGCTGCCGGAGACGTCCAGGCCCAGGTTGCCGCGTGAGTCCTCCGGCTCCAGCGGAATCGGCGACCGGGTGATCTCGCTGCCCGCATTGCGCGGGACCGTCAGCCGGAACTGCGATCCGCCGCCGGGCTCGCCCCACGCGTGCAGCCAGCCGCCGTGCAGCGCGGCGTCCTCCAGGGCGATGGACAGACCGAGCCCGGTGCCGCCGGTGGTCCTGGCGCGAGCGGGATCGGCCCGCCAGAAGCGGTTGAAGACGCGGGCGGCTTCACCGGGCTTCAACCCGATGCCGTGGTCCCGCACCGCGACGGCCACCGCACCGTCGCCGGCCGCGAGCCGCACCTCGATGTCGCGGCCCTCGCCGTGCTCCAGCGCGTTCACGACCAGGTTGCGCAGAATCCGCTCGATCCGGCGCGGGTCGACCTCCGCCACGACGGGCTCGTCGGCGCCGATCACGTGCACCTCGCTGCCCTTCCGGTCGGCGAGCGGTCCTGCGGCGTCGATGACCCTCGCCACGACCTCACGCAGATCGGCCGGCTCGGAATCGAGAATGGCCGCGCCGGCATCGAATCGACTGATCTCCAGCAGATCCGCGAGCAGCGACTCGAAGCGGTCCAGCTGGTTCTGCAGCAGCTCGGCCGAACGCTCGGCCGCGGGGTCGTTGAAGTCCTCACGGGACTCGTAGAGCAGGTCCGCGGCCATCCGGACGGTCGTCAGCGGCGTACGGAGCTCGTGCGAGACGTCCGAGACGAAACGACGCTGGACCCTGGACAGCTCTTCGAGCTGGCGGATCTGCGCCTGAAGCGCACCGGCCATGCGGTTGAACGCTTCGCCGAGCCTGGTGATGTCGTCGGTGCCGGAAACCTTCATCCGCTCCTCGAGGCGGCCCGAGGCCAGCTGCTCGGAGATCTCGGCGGCCATCCGGATGGGGGTCACGACCTGCCGCACCACCAGCCAGGAGATGGCCCCGAGCAGGATCACGACGAAGACGCCGGCCGTCGCCAGCGTGCCGGTGACCAGGCTCAGCGTCTTGGTCTCCTGCGTGAAGGGGAAGATGTAGTACAGCTGGTACGACCCCACGTTCGGGATCGAGATCTGCTCGCCCAGGACCATCCCCGGCTCGGACGGGGAACCGTCCCGGTAACTGACCGAGGTGAACGCGCCCTGGCGCTTGCCCGCGTTCTCCTGGACCAGCCGCTGGAGATCCGCCGGAATCGTCTGACTCGGATCCACGCCCCCCGTCACACGCTGCGCGCGCGAGGTGGGACTCCCTGCGGCCAGGTCCTTGCTGCCGTCGGGCAGCATCCCCACGACGTAATACGAACCGGCACCACTGGTGGCGAGCGCTTGGACCTGGTCGGTCATCACGTTGCCCAGGTCGGTGGGAGCCGCGCCGGCCGAGCCCTGTCCGGGAGTGGCGGGAACAGCCTTGTGGCCGCTGAAGTTCCCCAGGTTGCTCGCAGCGCTCTTGGCGGAGACGAACCCGCTGTCGGCCTGGGTCGTGGCCGCCTGCAGCTTGGCCTGGAGCAGGCCGTTGCGAACTTGGTTCATGACCACGACGCCGAGGAGCAGTACGACACCGAGCGAGAGCACCAGCGTCATCGCCACGACGCGCAACTGAATGGAGCGCCGGTACAGCCCCACGGCGCGACGGAACGGCCGCCGGAACTGCCGACGCACAGCGGCGAGCATCGGCCTGGGACGCGCGCTGCGCTCCCCGGCCTTCTGTCCGGTCTTCTGCTCAGTCTTCTGTTCGGTCGACTGCCCGCCGTCGGTTTCGGGCTCGACGGCGGGCGTCTGACCTCTCATCTCAGTTCGGTCCCGCCTTGTAGCCGACACCGCGAACCGTCACGACGATCTCGGGACGCTCGGGGTCCCGTTCGATCTTGGAGCGGAGCCGCTGCACGTGGACGTTGACGAGGCGGGTGTCTGCCGCGTGGCGGTAGCCCCAGACCTGCTCCAGCAGGACCTCGCGGGTGAACACCTGCCAGGGCTTGCGGGCGAGCGCGACAAGCAGGTCGAACTCGAGCGGAGTGAGCGGAATGCTTCGGCCGTCGCGCTTGACGGAGTGGCCGGCCACGTCGATGACCAGGTCACCGATGGCGAGCTGCTCCGGGCTCGGCTCCTCGGCGCGACGCAGACGTGCCCGAACGCGGGCCACAAGCTCCTTCGGCTTGAACGGTTTGGTCATGTAGTCATCCGCGCCGGACTCGAGACCGACGACTACGTCGACGGTGTCGGTCTTGGCGGTGAGCATGACGATCGGCACTCCGGACTCGGCACGGATCTGTCGGCAGACGTCGATCCCGTCCCTGCCCGGAAGCATCAGATCCAAGAGCACGAGGTCGGGCTTGACCTCACGGAAGACGGCCAGGGCCTTGTCGCCGTCAGCAACGAAGCTTGGCTCGAATCCCTCCCCGCGCAGCACGATGCCAAGCATCTCGGCCAGAGCAGTGTCGTCATCGACGATCAGGACGCGTCCCTTCATACCGTCCATGGTCTCATCTCTCAAACGTGACCTGGGGCACAGTCGAGGAGACTTGCGCCACTCGTTCGAGCGGGACGGGTGGGACGGAAAGGGGACAAGTGGACCTACAACGCAGTGAAGCCCCCTGACCGATGGTCAGGGGGCTTCACTGGAAAGGTTGTTCGGCGGTGTCCTACTCTCCCACAGGGTCCCCCCTGCAGTAC
>NZ_JBGCCK010000015.1:0-181964 GCF_041262525.1 Streptacidiphilus sp. MAP12-20 | reverse complement strand
TTGCCCGAGGCGGTGGTGGCCTGGGCCCACTTCCAGGGCAGGTAGTCGCTCCTGTTGACACCGGGCGCCTTGCTCAGGTCCTCGAAAGCGCTGCTGAGCGCATCGGAGGTGGCCAGCGAGATGCGGCCGACCTCCAGCGCCTGGATGTCGTCCAGCCCACTCCCGCCGGCGAGGTGGGTCTGCAGGGCGGTCCAGTAGTCCGTCTCCAGGGTGGTGGTGTCCTCCTTGATCGTGATGTTCGGGTGCGCGGCCATGTAGGCGTCGAACAGACCCGCCTCCTTGTATCCGAACGTGCCGAAGTCGCCGACCGTCAACGTGATCTTGGCGTTCGGGTCGGCCGCGCCCTGGGACCCTCCGGCGCTCGACGAGCAACCCGAGGCGAGCAGCCCGACAGATGCGGACAACACCAGCGCCGTGAACACAGCTCTCCTACGAGACCGGGCGACGCGGACAGCAGGGGACGTACGCATGGGAACTCCTTGATCGGACGGTGCGGCTGAGCGACGTGGCTGTGCCGACAGGACACGGTGGGTGGGAACCGGCCTGTGGCCGGGGCTGGTTCTGGAAGCGCTCCCATAGATTTCTCTGACTCTCAGGCATATAACAGCAGGCTGATTGGATACCCTGAGGCCACAGCTGGAAGCGCTTCCAGTAACCTGGCGTGAAGACTGCTTCCTCCCCGGCTACGTGTCAAGGGGGGGTCGACCAAGTTGCCGGAGTGTGTCCAACCGCCGAGGAGGGTCTACGCTTCGGGCGGTCACTCCGGATGACGGATGGAAGAACGAGCGAGGTGCACGTGAAACGAGGGACCACCGACGACGGGCCCGGCCCGTCGGCCAGTCCCCCCGCGGCACCCCACCCCGGTGGGGCGACACTCGACGACGTGGCGGCCCTAGCCGGAGTGGCCCGTAGCACGGCCTCCCGAGCGATCAACGGTTCGCACGAGGTCAGCGAGAAGGCCCGGGCCGCGGTCCAGCGGGCTGTCGCCGAGCTCGGCTACGTGCCCAACCACGCCGCGCGTGCCCTGGTCACGTCCCGTACGGACGCCATCGCGCTCATCGTCCCGGAGACCGAAACCCGGTTGTTCTCCGAACCGTACTTCTCGGACGTCATCAGCGGGGTCTCCATGGAGGTCGCAGCCGCCGACATGCAACTGCTGCTGATCCTGGTACGCAACGAAGGCGAACGCAGGCGCCTGACGGCCTATCTTCGCTCGCACCGCGTGGACGGGGTGATCCTCGTGTCCGTGCACCGCGACGACCCGCTGCCAACGCTGCTCGAGGAACTCGGGATCCCCACCGTGCTGGCCGGACGCCGGGGTGAGAACGAGTCCCTGAGTTACGTGGCCGGGGACAACCACGGCGGCGCGCGAACGGCCGTGCAGCACTTGATTGGCGCAGGACGCACACGCATCGCGACCATCGCCGGACCACTCGACATGGAGGTGGCACGGACCCGCCTGGCGGGCTACCGCGATGCTCTCGTGCGGGCCGGACAGGCTCCGACCGACGATCTGGTTCAGGTGTCGGACTTCACCGAGGAGGGCGGTCGAACGGCTATGCACGCCCTGTTGCAGCGCTCTCCGGACGTTGACGCAGTTTTCTGCGCCTCCGACGTCATGGCCGCCGGCGCACTCCAGGCGCTGCGGTCGGCCGAGCGGCGTGTGCCAGAGGACGTGGCCCTGGTCGGCTTCGACGACTCCATCATCGCGCGCCACACCACCCCCGCCCTCACCAGTGTCCGACAGCCGGTTGAGGAGATAGGCCGCGCCATCGCCCGGCTCCTGCTGGACCAGGTCGCCGAGCCCAAACGGCCAAGACGTCAGCTCATCCTGCCCACCGAGCTGGTGGTGCGCCAGTCGGCTCCCGGTCACGGAACGTCGGCAGCGAAGAGCTGACCCGAGGGCGCGGGTCCGGCCCGGCGAGCGCAGCACGGTGTCGGCCTGGGCGAGCAGCCGACGCCTCACCGGCGGCTTGCTCCTCGTGGCCGCGAGCGCGTCCCGGCTCCGCCGCCGGCCACCGCGACGCCACTGACCAGCCACGCACAGAGTCAAGCTGGAACCATCTACCGGCACCGGTCCTCGTCGGTGATCCTCAGGAGCATATGCGTCCGGTTTCCTCAGGAAGCGGGGCTTCCGCCCGTGGCGTGGTCTGGTCGCGGTGCCGTCGGAGCTGGCGGGTGAGCCAGGTGCGGCCTGGAGCGAGGAGCGGTGGGAGGGGCGCGGCCTCGGGGTGCCAAGGGGCTTCGTACTCCCAGACGAACCAACCGGCGTAGCCGGCGTCGAGGGCGGTGTGAATGGCCGCCTCGGGGTGCAGCGCGCCGGTTCCGAGCTGCACCGGTGTCGCGTCGCGATGCGGCGCGGTGGCGCCTTTGACCTGGATGTAGCCGAGGCGGTAGGCGAGTTGGTCGTAAGCGTCGCTGGGCTGGTCACCGGCGAGGTGGGTGTGCAGGACGTCCCAGATCGCGCCGGTCGCGGTGTCGCCGACGCCGCGCAACAGGCGGGCCGTGTCGGCGGCGGCACGGTGCGAGTCGTGCGTTTCGACCAGAATCCGGACGCCGCAGGCGCGCGTGAGCCCGGCAACCGCTTGCAGGCGGCGTGCCGCGGCGGCGTCGGCCTCACGGCGGACTTGGTTGCTGCCGCCGGGGAAGACCCGCAGGAAGGGCGCGCCGATGTCGGCGGCGAGCCAGATGTGGCGGCGCAGGGCGGCCAGGACTGGCCCGTCGGGCCCGGGTGCGGCGATGTGAAGGTATCCGGCAAGGGCGATCGGCTTGAGGCCGGCGCCGCGGAAAGCGCGGGAGATGCCCAGGCGGTCGAGTTCGTCCAGGTCGGTCCAGACGGGCTGGTCCTGGGCGCAGCGCAGTTCCAGGCCCTCGAATCCCGCCTCGGCCGCGAGGCGAAGCGCCTGGTCCAGGCTTGCGCCGGGGAGGCCGAGGGTGGACAGGCCGAGCCGGTTCACGTGCGGCGGTCGGGCAGGAGGGGAGCGACCGAGTGACGCATGACCAGGTGGGTGCCCAGGACGACATGCTGGCCGGTGTCGCGGTTCATCAGGTCGTTGCGTCCCAGCGCCAGGCGCAGTGCGGTGCGGCCGAGTTCGACGTGAGGGACGTGCACGGTGCTCAGTTGTGGGAAGACGTCCAGGGCGGTGGGTTCGTCGTTGAACCCGATGACGGACACGTCGCGAGGGACGTCGACTGCGGCGTCGCGTAGGGCGCTGACGGCGCCGGCGGCGGTGATGTCGTCGAAGCAGAACAGAGCGGTGAACGGCAACGGTCCCCCGGCGGCGGCCAGGGTCATGGCGTGGATGGTCTCCCGGGCGAAGCCGCGATTGGTCTGGCCGAGGGGCTGCTGGGTGAGCACGAGGGCGGGGTCCACCTCGACGTGATAGTCGTGGTGGGCGCGGCGGTAGCCGGTCAAGCGGGCTTCGACTGTGGTGTGGCCGGGCATGCCTCCCAGAAAAGCGATGCGGCGGTGGCCGAGGGAGAGCAGGTGGCTGGTGGCGGCGTAGGCGCCGCCTTCGTTGTCGTAGTCGACGACCGTGACGGGCAGGTCGGGAGCGGGGGCCGGGCGTCCGCAGAGGACCAGCCGGGAGCCCTTGGCGTCCAGGGAGCGGGCCAGGTGGGTGATGCGTTCGCGGTACTCGGGGGTGTCGACGACGCCGCCGATGAGGACGATCGCGTCGGTGTTGCGGGCGCGCAGCAGTTCGACCTGGGCCATCTCGCGTTCGGGGTCGCCCATGGTGGTGGCGACCAGACAGGCCAGGTTCTGGGCGACGGCCTCCTGCTCGATGCCGTGGGCGACGCGGTTGTGGAAGGGCCAGGTGAGGTTGGCGAGCAGGATCGCGACCGTGCGGGAGGTGTTCACGGTCAGGGCGCGGGCCTGCTCGTTGACGACGTAGTCCAGCTCCTTCATGGCCTGCTGCACGCGCCTGCGGATCTCGGGGGTGACCGGCTTGTTGCCGGTCAGCACGCGCGAGACGGTGGCGGTCGAGACCTCCGCGCGCTGGGCGACGTCGCGGACGGTGGCGGGGCGGCCGAGCGGCAGCGGGCTGGTCGGGTCGGGCATGGGGGGAGCATACGGTTTCCCGCCCGTTGCCGGGCTGCGGGTTCGTCCGGTTGCGGTCACTTGAGCAGCCCCACGCTCAGGCCGGTCTGCACACGCTTCTGGAAGGCGAGATAGAGGCCGACCACCGGCATTGCGGAGATCACCAGCCCGGCGAAGAGCGCGCCCCAGTCGCCCTGGTAGCCCTGCTGGACGGCGAGCGCGGCCAGTCCCTGCGACAGGACGTACTTGTGCTGGTCGGGGTTGAGGACCATCGGGAGCAGGAACTGGTTCCACAGGCTGAGGAAGTTGAAGATCCCGATGCTGATCAGGCCGGGCTTCGCCATCGGCAGCATGATCCGGAAGTAGACGCCCTCCTGGGAGCAGCCGTCGATGATGGCGGCCTCGGCCACCGCGGTGGGCAGGGTCCGGAAGAAGCCGGTCATGAAGAAGACGGTGAACGGCAGCGAGTAGGCCGTGTAGACCAGGATCAGGCCGGTCGGCGTGCCGATCAGGCCGAAGTTCTTGACCACGAAGAAGAGCGGCACCAGGGCGAGGAAGACCGGGAAGGTCATGCCGGCCATGAACAGGTAGTAGAGGAAGCGGTTGCCGGGGAAGGTGAAGCGCGCCAGGACGTACGCCGCCATCGGGCCCAGCAGCATGGTCAGCGCCATCGACCCGGCGACCACCAGACAGGTGTTGACGAAATAGCCGCCGATGTTCGCCTGGTTCCAGGCGTGGGCGAAGTTGGCCGGGTGCCAACTGCCCGGAAATCCCCAGGGGTTGGTGAACAGCTGACTGTTGTCCTTGAAGGCGCTCAGCAGCGCCCAGGCCAGCGGCACCAGGGCGGCCAGCGCCCAGCAGATCAGCACGCCGTGGGTGGCCGCGGTGACGCACCGTCCCAGGATCCGAGCCGGGAGGCCGTTGGGCTGCGGCGCCGAACTCGCCGCGGTCGTACGGTCGGTGTCCTGGTCGGGGTCGGCGCCGGACCCTCTCGCGGTGCCGGTCCGGTCGTGGTGGTGGTGTGAGTCTTGGTACGCGTGCTCGGCGCGGGTGGGGGTGGTCATCTGGGTCACCGTCCTAGAACTCGATGGTCTCGCGGCGCGAGAGGAGGAAGGTCGCGCCGGCGAGCAGCAGCGTGAGCAGGCACAGGACGACGCCGATGGCGGAGGCGTAGCCCATCTGCCCGTTCTGGAAGGCGGTTTGGTACAGGTACTGGGACACGACGTTGGTCGAGTCGTTGGGGCCGCCGTCCGGCAGCAGGACCTGGAAGAGCGCGAAGGCGTCGAGCGCGCCGATGCCGAGGTAGATCCAGGACACCTGGACGGTCTCGCGCAGCAGCGGCAGGGTGATCCGCCACATCGTGCCCAGACGGCCCGCGCCGTCCAGGTCGGCGGCCTCGTAGAGTTCGCGGGGGATGGACTGCATGGCGGCGCTGAACAGGACCACGTAGAAGCCGGTCCCGGTCCACAGCATGATCGCGGCCAGGGACCACAGGGCGACGGCGGGGTCGCCGAGCCAGGTCTGCTTCAAGGACCCGAGGCCGAGCCTGTCCAGGCCGCTGTTGACCAGGCCGAGTTGGGGGTTGTAGAGGAACTGCCACAGCACGGCGACGATCACGACCGGCAGCACGTGCGGCAGGAAGTACAGCTTCTGGTAGACGGAGGAGCCGCGAACGCCGCCGACCCGGCCGGCGGACGCCCCGACGTTGAGCACGCCGGCGAAGAACAGCCCCAGGATGATCGTGGCAACCGGGACCACGGCCAGCAGGAGACCGTTGTGCTCCAGGGCCTGCCAGAAGGCGGGATCCGACATGAGGGCCTTGTAGTTGGCCAGTCCTACGAAGGGCTGGGCGGCGGTGTATCCGCTCCAGCTGGTCAGGGACAGCCAGAAGGCCTGGGCGAACGGGGAGAGCACGAAGACCCCGTACAGGGCGAGCGGGCCCGCCAGGAAGAGCGTGATGATGCGAAATCTGCCGTGCTGCACGGGGGTCTCTCCGTTCTGGTCCTGGGTGCCGGCGGCATCGCGTCAGCGGTGGTGCTTGGGGATGGAGGAGTCAGAGGCGACCTTGTCGGAGGCGGCCTGTACGGCCTTGAGGAAGCCGGGGCCGTCGACCCGGCCGGCGAGCAGGTTGGCGATCTGCACGTTCAGCTCCTTGCCGATGGTCGGGTACCAGGAGGAGACAAGGTAGGTGAAGGTGTTCGATCCGGAGGCGGCCAGGGCCTTGGCGACGGAGGCGTAGGCGGTGGAGCCGAAGGACTGGTTGCCCGTCGCGCCGGTGACGACGGTCGGCGCGTGGGTGAGCTGGGAGAAGCGTGCCGCGCCCTGCTTGGACAGCATGATCCGCAGCAGCTCCATGGCGCCGCGCTGGTTCTTGGCTTGCGCCGGGACCAGGTAGACCTCCAGCGCGCTCGCCAGAACCGCCGTGGCCGGGAGCTTGTCACCGGCGGTCAGCAACGGGACGTTGCCGAAGGTCATCTGGAAGTCGGCCGGGGTGATGCCGGTCATCTCGCTCTCGATCCAGGAGCCGGACGCGTAGATCCCGGCCTTGCCCTGCACCCAGGCGGTCTGCGCCTGGGTGTGGTTGAGCCCGGCGCTGCCGGCGAGGAACATCCCGGTTGCGGCGAGCTTGGCGATGGCGGCGGCGGCGTTCTGCATGGGCTCCGACTGCCAGGCGCCGGGCTTGAGATTGTCCAGGTCGATCAGGGCCTGCGCGCCGCCCTGCTTGCCGGCCAGGCTGAACAGAGGGTAGAGGAAGTAGTTCGCCGCGTCCGAGCCGCCGTAGGCGAACGGCGCGATGCCGGCCTGCTTCATCTGCCCCAGCAGCGCGGTCAGCCCGTCCCAGGTGCTGGGCCAGGTCCAACCGTGCTTGTCGAACAGGGACTGGGAGTACCACAGGCCCTTCACGGTCGAGACGTAGGGCAGGCCCATCACCTTGCCGTCGTAGGTGACCGCATCCAGCGCCCCGGGCTGCAGAGTCTGCGCGACGGTCTTGCCGGGGGTGTCGTAGGACGGGGCGTTCAACAGCGGGGTGAGGTCGGCGACCTGTCCGTTCGCGACCAGGGTGGGCAGCGGGAACACCGCAGGACCGGAGTTGTCGATCAGGTCCGGCGGGTTTCCGCCGACGAAGCGTGGCTGCAGCTGGGTCTGCATCTGCTGGATGCCGTTGTGGCTGAGCTTCGCTTTGGGGAAAGCCTTGCTGTAGAGCGACTCGTCGTAGACGGCGTAGGCGTCGCCGTAGCCGCCCTTGAAGACGAACACCTCCAGCGGCGCGCCGGCGTCCACCCCGAGCGGGTTGCCGGCGCTGGTCGCCCCGGCGGCGGGGGCGGAGCCGTTGCCGCCGGAGGAGGCGGCGGCGCAGGCGGAGAGCACGCCGGCGGAGCCGACGGCCAGGCCGAGGAGCCCGGTGGTGCGCAGCAGGTTGCGTCGGGACATGCGGGTGGCGGTGGGTTCGGGCGAGGTGGCGTTCACGAAGGAGGGCCTCTCTCGGGGGTGGGGGTGGAGGTCGGCAGGCGGGGTCAGGCGAGGTGGGCCAGGTTGTGGGCAGTGACCTGTCCGAGCAGGGGCAGGCCGGCCGCGAGGCGTTCGAGTTCGTGCACGGCGAATTCGCCGAGTGTGCGGACCTCGGTTCCGGCAGCTCCGGCGAGGTGGGGGGTGATCCACACGCCTGGCAGGTGCCGCAGGGGGTGCGTGGCAGGCAGGGGTTCGGGGTCGGTGACGTCCAGGACGGCGTCGATCCGCCCGGCTCCGCAGTGCCGGGTGAGGGCGTCGGTGTCGACCAGCGCACCCCGGGCGGTGTTGATAAGGACCGCGCCGTCACGGAGCAGGCCGAGCCGTCGTGCGTCGATCAGGTAGCGGGTGTCGGGGAGCAGCGGGGCGTGCAGGGTGACGATGTCGCTGGACGCCAGCAGCGTGTCCAGGTCGACCAGGTGGGCCGACGGCGAACCTGCGGGTAGCAGGGCTGCGGCGGCGGCCGGAGTCAGCGTGGGGTCGCTGACCTGGATGCGGTAGCCGTGGGCGGCCAGCAGCGGCACGACCAGGCGGCCGATGCGTGAGGCGCCGACGACGCCCACCGTGCGGGCATGATTGCCGAGCGCCGGGTCGAGGTTGCTGAACCCGGTGCCGCCGCCGACACCGCAGGCGGCGTGCCGGAAGGCCCGCTTGCCTGCCAGCAGGATGGCGGCGAGGGTGTACTGGGCCACCGGCCAGGCGTTGGCCTGGGCCGCGGAGGAGACCGCGATACCGCGCTCCCACACCTCGGGCGCCACGTGGTCCTTGACGGTTCCGGCCGCGTGCAGCACCGCACGCAGCCGCGGTGCCGCGGCCAGGACCTGGGCGTCGATACGGGGGCAGCCCCAGCCGGTCAGCAGCACCTCGGCGCCGGCCAGAGCGGCGGCGGAGTTCGGGTCCGCGAAGTCGGTGACGATCAGGCCGCGGTCGACCTGTCCGACGGCGGCGATCCGGTCCAGCAGATCCGGGGTCAGCGCGCGGGCGGCGACCTCCGGCTGCATGGCGATCACCACGCCGGGCTGCTGGGACAGCACGTTCCGTTTCCCTTCATCGGGGCGACGCGGTGGGTAACCGCTTGCCTTGATGGCGGGAAAGCTATGAGCTACCCCGGCGGAACGTCAAGGGCCGATGCGGCAGCAATTCCGTCTACCGCGCTCCATGGTGCAAGAAGACGTCGATGTATACCGGCCCTGAACTGCCATGACTATGCGCGGAGTACACGCAGGCGACGGCCGGACGATTGACGCCTGTTGTGGGTAACCGGTTAACTTCGCCGTCAGCGCGGCTTCGGGCGGCTCGTCGGCCCTGCGACGCCAGGCCCAGCAGCCGGAACCCGGGGACGGACGCCCGACGTCCCCGGCGCTCGCGCGAGCGCCGGGGCGGGGCTGCGGGGCCGCAGTCCGGCCCGCCACCACGGCTGCGCGCACTGGGCGCCCTGCGCGATCGCCCGGCCCTCGCCCCGAAGAACGCGGGGTGACCACACCGCCACCATCCATCGGCGATCCGGGGGTGTCAGCCGGGCGCGGGACCGGTGGTCGCCCGCACCACCAGCCTGGTCGGAAGCATCAATGCCCCAGCGGGCTGATCAGGTCGGGTGGCCAGGTCGAAAGCGGCGAGCCCCAGCTCGCGCGCGGGAATGTGCACGGTGGTCAGCCCTAGGTCGGCAGCGAAGGCGACATCGTCGAAACCGATCACGGACACGTCCTCGGGCACGCGCAGCCCTGCCTCCCGCAGCGCCTGCGACACCCCGGCCGCGGCGCTGTCGTTCGCGGCCAGGACGGCAGTGAAGTCCGGCCCGCCCTGGGCAAGACGGTCCGTCATGGCGGCGTGGCCGCCCTCGCGTCCGAGCGAGGTCGAGGCCTGCAGCACGGGCAGCGCATCGGCGCCCCCGGCAGTGTCACGTCCGTGCTCTGCAAGGGCGCGCCGGTAGCCTGCCTGCCGCGCGGTGGTCATGGTGAAGTCGAGCGGGCCACTGAGGTGGAGGATCCGCCGGTGTCCGAGGGCGAGCAGGTGGCGGGTGGCCGCCAGAGCGCCGGCCTCCTGGTCGAACTCCACCACGACAGCGGGCGCGTCGGCCGCGATCGCGGGTCGGCCGCAGAGCACCAGCCGGGTGCCCTCGGCTGCCAGGGCCTGGGCCAGGTCGCGCATCCGCCGCTGATAGTCCTCGCTCTCACGGGCACTGCCGACCACGATGAGCGCGTCGGCTCCCTGTGCCTGCAACTGGGCGAGTACCCGTGCCTCGTGGGCGGTCTCCCAGCCGGTCGTGGCGATCAGGCACAGCCGTTCCGCCAGGGCGGCCTGGTTGGCGATCGACTGGACGATCGCACCCAGGACGCCGTCGTCCAGCGCGCCGACCGCGATGGCGATCGTGCCGCTGCGCCGCTGGTGCAGGGCGCGGGCGTGCGGGTTGGCCACGTAGCCGAGCTCTGAGACCGCGGCCAGCACCTTGGCCCGCGTCGCGGGAGCGTCCGGGTAGCTGCCGTTCAGGATCCGGGACACGGTCGCGGTCGAGACCCCGGCGCGCTCGGCGACCTGCCGGATCCCGGGGCGACCGCGTCCGGCCCCGGTCGCACGCGGCGACCGGCCGGGGTCGTGCGGGATGCTGCCGTTCATGCGCTGTGCCGCCTTCGCCAGCCTGGGCCGCGCGCCCAGGCGCCACGGCTTCCTGCTGGTCCGGGCCCGGCGGGCCGGGTGAGCCGCGTGGTGGATCTTAACCGCCGTCCACGCGGTCGCGTGTGAGAACTGCGGCAGAACCCTTGACCGCCGGCTAGTAAAACCTTTTAACTCCTGCCCAGCGCCCGCAAGGAAGCGGGCGCATCCAGGCGGGAGAGGTGATCGGATGTCGGTCCGGTTCAGCAAGGGCGCGGGTACGGCCCGTGCGCGAGGAGTGGCGGCCACCGCGGCAGCGGTTGCCCTCACTGCCGCGGGCCTGGTGATGGCCGCCGCGCCGCCGAGCTCCGCGAGCAGCGCTTTCACCCTGTTCGACAACACCAGCTACAGGAACGCCAACCTCGTCGCCGACGACGGCGCGACCCGCGCCGGGGTGGTCTACGACCTGTGGAACGTCACCTGCGCGAACACCTCCGCCTACAACTGCACGCTGCCGACCAAGTCCCAGTTCCAGGCCCTGGTGAAGTTCGCGGTGAGCGGCCTGCCGGCCACCGCACCGATCACGCTGGACTTCGAGGGCATCGACGCCCTGTCGTCCACCCCCGCGAACCAGGCGGCGAACGAGTTCCAGGCGTGGCAGACCCTGATCTCCTGGACCCGGCAGGTCATACCGGCCTCCCAGCCGCTGGGCGTCTACAGCTACGACTACAGCCTCAACGCCAGCGAGATCAACCAGCTCGCCGTCCTGCACCAGAACAACGGCCTGACGTTCTTCGCACCCTCCCTGTACAACCGCTGGGCCACGGCCTCCGCGTGGACCGGCAACCTCGACGCCGCGGTCGCCAACGACCACCAGATCAACGCCGGCCAGCCGATCTACCCGTACATGTGGCCGCAGAACGAAGCCGTCGCCGGCAACCCCTACCTCAGCGCCGCCACCTGGAGCAGCGAGCTGAACCAGCTCAAGGCTGCAACGCAGGGCGCGATCATCTGGTCCGGCACCGCGGAACTGGGCACCAGCAGCTGCGGCTGGCTCTCGGCCACCACCACGTTCGCCACGGCGCTGTCCGGCGGTGGCGGCACCGGCACCCTGGCGGTTGCCGCGCAGCTGCCCGGCACCTGCCTGCTGACCCGCGGTCAGAGCGTGAGCATCCCGGTCACCGTCACCAACAACGGCACCACCACCAGCGCGGCCACCACGCTCGGTCTGACTGCGCCCACCGGAATCAGCGGCATCCTGGTCACCACCACTGTCCCGGCCCTGGTCCCCGGCGGCACCTGGTCCACCACCGCGACCCTCACTGCCGAAACCAGCGCCACCCTGGGCGACGCCCACCTGAGCTACCGGATCGGCGCGGACACCCAGACCCAGGACGTCATCGTCCAGGACCCCGACCTCGCCCTGGGCAAGACAGCCACCCAGTCCTCCACCCAGGGATCCGCCACCGCCGACCTGGCCGTCGACGGCGTCACCGACCCCGCCGCGACCGACAGCACCATCGCCCAGACCCAGAGCCAGGCCAACCCCTGGTGGCAGGTCGACCTCGGCGCCAGCCAGCCCATCGGCGCCGTCTACGCCACCGGCGACAACGCGGTCCCGCAGGCCAGCTACTACCTGATCGTCTCCGACAGCGCCAGCGCCACCATCCCCGCCTCACCGATCGCACCCAATCAGTGGGTGCAGACCCAGCCCGGCACCTGGGTCATCAACGTCTTCACCGGCAACTTCCGCGCCACCACCCAGTACCCCGACTACCTCACCGACACCAACCCCCGCAGCCTCGGCGTGGTCCCCGCCCCCGCCGGCCTCACCGGCCGCTACGTCCGCGTTCAACTCGGCGGCACCGGGCAACTCACCCTGGCCGAGGTCCAGGTCCGCCCGGGCGCCCCCGACGGCCCGTTCATCACCGACTCCCAGCGCGTCATCAACGGCGGCTTCGAGACCGGGACGCTGAGCTCGTGGTCCTGTTACGGCGGCACGGCCGCCACCGTCACCACGCCTGCCAACTCCGGCGGCTACGCCCTGCAGAGCACACCCAGCACGACCGCCACCGGCGAGTGCGAGCAGACCGTCAGCGTCACCCCGAACACCACCTACACCCTCAGCGGATTCGTCGACCCCAACGGCGCGAACGCCTACCTCGGGGTCACCGGCACCGGCACCACCGACTCCTGGACCCAGACCAGCCCCACCACCCCCGGCTACCAGCAGCTCAGCACCACCTTCACCACCGGTCCGAGCACCAGCTCGGTCACCCTCTACGTCCACGGCAGCAAGGCTGGTCCTGCCTACCACGCCGACGACTTCACCGTCACCCGGTAGCACCGCACCCCCGTCTCCCCCGCACCGCAGCATGCCCAGGCTCACGTTGGGCCCGCAAGGAAGGCAGCACGAACATGGCCACCCGGCAGCACCTCGCCGCCCCCCACGACCCGACCGCACCGATCACCGGCTGGGGCCGGCCCGACTGGGAAGCCTGGGCCGACCACAGCCTCGCCGCCGTGCGCCCCTTCGCCACCGAACACCACGGCCTGATCCACCTGCCCGGACCGGTCAGCCGCTCCGGCCACTGGAGCGACGGCCTCGAAGGCTTCGCCCGCACCTTCCTCCTCGCCGCCTTCCGCCTCGCCCAGTCCGGCGACACCGACCACGCCGGCCTCGCCCAGTGGTACGCACAAGGTCTGGCTGCGGGCACCGACCCCCACTCACCGGAACGCTGGCCCACCTTCGCCGACTTCACCCAACCCAAGGTCGAGGGCGCCTCCATCGCCATCGCCCTGCACGAGACCCGCCCCTGGATCTGGGACCGGCTCGACAACCGGATCCAGCAGCAAATCGTCGACTGGATGGCCAAAATCGTCGGCGACCCGATCTGGGACAACAACTGGACCTGGTTCCAAGCCGTCATGGAAGCCTTCCTGCGCTCCGTCGGCGGCCCCTGGAACCACGCCGACATCCAGCGCACCCTGGACCGCACCGAGTCCTGGCACATCGGTGGCGGCTGGTACTCCGACGGCACCTCCCAGTCCGACGCCCTGCGCAACTTCGACTACTACGGCGGCTGGGCCTTCCACTTCTACCCCCTGTGGTACTGCCGCATCTCCGGCCACCACGCTCCCGACGAACTGCGCGACCGCTACCGCGACCGGCTGCGTGACTACCTCTCCGACGCCCAGCACCTGGTCGCCGCCGACGGGTCACCCCTCTACCACGGCCGCTCACTCACCTACCGCTTCGCGATGCTCGCTCCCTTCTGGACCGGCGCACTGTTCGACGCCACCCCGCTGACACCCGGCCGCACTCGCCGACTCGCCAACGGCGTCCTGCGACGCTTCACCGAGGCCGGCTGCCAGGACCCCGACACCGGCCTGCTCAGCCTCGGCTGGCACCACGCCTTCCCCCGCATGCGCCAGGCCTACTCCGGACCCGCCTCCCCCTACTGGGCGTCAAAAGCCTTCGCCGGACTCGTCCTCCCCGCCGATCACCCCGCCTGGACCGCAACCGAGGAACCCCTGGAGCTGGAGCAACACGACGTCCAGCTCACCCTGCCCGCCCCCGGCTGGCTCGTCTCCGGCACCCGCGCCGACGGCATCGTCCGCATCGCCAACCACGGCCCCGATCACTCCCCGCTGCACCGCCCCAGCTTCGACGAACCCGAATACGCCCGCCACGCCTACAGCACCCACACCGCCCCCGAAACCGACCACAGCCACCCCCTCGACAACCACATCGCCCTCATCACCCCCGACGGACGCCCCTCCCACCGCCGCCCCACCCACACCCTCCACCTCAGCCCCGAAGCCGCCGTCTCCCGCACCCGGACCCACTGGCTGCGCACCGCACCACCGGTGCCCTGGGAGACCGAAGGCGAGGAGAAGTGGGAGACCGGCCCCTGGCTCACCACCGCCTCCCTCCTCCACGGCCCCTGGGAGGTCCGCCTCGCACGCATCGACCCCAACCCGAGCGACCAGAGCTCCCCCGAACCCGGGCCCGCCCAGCGCGGGCCGTGGCAGCTGCGCATCGGCGGCTGGCCCCTCGCCGACACCACCCCGCCAGCCGCCACCGCACCACTCGGCGCCGGCAGCGCCGAAGTCGCAACCGAGAAAAGCGGCCTGAACTCCCTCGTCCTCGGCTTGCGCGGACTGCCCCGCGCCGGCGTCCACCACGCCCAGGACACCAACCCCTTCGGCCCCCACACCGCCGTGCCCTGGACCGCCACCGAACAACCCGCCCGCCCCGGAGAGGTCTACGCCGCAGTCGTCGTCCTCACCGGCCAAACCACCACGGCAACCAGCGCCGCAGACACCGCCCTCGACCTCGACACGGACCGGGAGGGCGACACCCGCATCACCGTCCGCTGGCCCGACAACCACACCACCACCGCTGTCCTGCCGAGCCCCGCAGCACTGGGCCATCCCCACCGTTCACCCACGCTGTGCTGACCACTCGCACGTGCTTGCCCCGGCACCAGACTGTGGCAGCCGCTCACTGAATTACGAGCCTGCGGCGGGCAGCAACGAGCGGACGACGTACCCGGTGGAGTCGACGCCGGAACTTCCGCCCTGAACGAGGGCGCAGACGGCGATGTTGCCGTTGTAGGCGACCATCCAGCCGTCGGTGCCGCCCGCGATCTCGGCGGTGCCGATCTTCGCGCCGATGCCGTGCATGTCGCCGAGCCGGGTCAGGGAGAGGCCGCGGCCCGCACTGCTGCGGACCGCGGCTACGTGAGCTCAGGTCTCGGCTGTGAGCGAGTGCAGGATCTGAGTGAGCCGGTTCGTGATTTGCGCGTGGAGGTGGTCGAACTCGGCTTCCTCGCCCGGTCCGTGTGGTGCGAGGCACAGCGAGGTGGCGAGCTGCTCGATGGCTTGGATCTCTCCGGTCGGCGCACTGGCATCCGTCGACGCCGAGCTCCCAGCGAGCCACCGGCCCCGTCTGCGCGGCGGGCCGCAGGGCAGGGCGCGAGCGGCCCCGGGGCTGGCCAGGGCCGCCGCTTCCGGAGGTGGACGGCCCCGGGGTTACGGATCGGGTGCGGTTGCTGCTCAGGAGCCGTAGACCTCCAGCTCCCAGAGGGAGTAGCCCCACTGGGTGGCGCGCTGGGTGCCGTACATGCGGACGTAGCGGCCCGTGCCGCGCAGCGCGGTGAGGTACTCGGTACTGCCGGGGCCGTTCGTGGTGGCGTAGATCGTGGTCCAGGTGGAGGCGTCGTCGGAGACCTGGATCTGGTAGGCCTTCGCGTAGGCCCGTTCCCAGACGAGCTTGACCGCCGTGACGGTCCGGGAGGCGCCGAGGTCGACCTGCAGCCACTGCGGGTCGGCGTAGTCGCTGGACCAGCGGGTGGCGGCGTTGCCGTCGACGGCGAAGGACGGCCCGAGCGAGGCGATGCCGGACTCCACGCTGGAGGCTGTCGCGGGCCGGCCCAGTGCCAGGTCGGGCGAGCCGTACACCTCGAACTCCCACAGCGAGTAGCCCCAGCTCGTCGCGCGCTGGGTCCCGTTCATGCGGACGTAACGCCCGGCGCCGGTCAGGCCGGTGAGGTTCTCGACGCCGCCGGCGCCGCTGGTGGTGCTGTAGAGGGTGGTCCAGGTGGTGGCGTCGTCGGAGACCTGGAGCTGGTAGGCCTTGGCGTAGGCGGTCTCCCAGCTGAGTTTGGCCGCAGTGATGCTGCAGGGCGCGCCGAGGTCGACCTGGAGCCACTGCGGGTCGGTGTAGAGGCTCGACCAACGGGTGCCGTAGGAGCCGTCGGTGGCATTGGCGGCGGGGAAGTTGCTGGTCTCGGTGGAGGAGGCGGTGGTCGGCTTGTTCAGGGCCAGGTCGCCCGCGGCGACGTCCACGGGCCAGCCGGGCATGTGTCCGGTGGCGGCGATGATCGGCTGATAGGCGGCGTACGTGGTGACGGGGTCGGGCGATCCCCAGGTTTTCTGGCCCAGCACCCGCAGCGGTGCGAAGATGCCGCCAGCGACCTGCGCTTCGGTCTGAGCGCCGGGGTTGTCGCACCAGACGTGGATCTTCGACCCGAGGACCTGTTCCGGGTGGGTGACCGTCACATTGCCCTGGAAGATGCCGGGGTTCCACTGCTCGTACATGTAGGTCGTGTCGGGGGTGGCGCCGCCGAGAACGTAGTACGTGGGCGTCCAGCTGCCGTTGTTGACCGGGTGGCCCGCGTCCATCAGCTGCTGGGGGCTCAGGCCGTAGTTGTACCAGTAGTCGACGGTGATGCCGGCGGCGACGGGGATGGTGCCGTCACCGGCCCTGATGCCGTCGTTCCACATCCGCATCGTCTTGCCGCCGCCGCGCACGATCGCGTCGGCCCAGCGGACGAAGCCGTAGTAGACGTCCTTGGGTGTGGCGTTGCTCCCGTACTGCTGCTGGGCGTAGGCCTGCAGCTGCGGGTAGTTGGAGTAGGTGACGCCGTACTCGTCGGCGCCCAGATGCCAGTAGGGGGCGGGGAAGAGCGGCATGAACTCGGTGATCAGGTCCTTCATCAAGGTGTAGGACGCGGGGTTGGACAGGTCGATGTTGCTGCCGTCCGGTGTGGTGCCGTCCTGCGCGACGAGTTTGAGCTCGGGGTGGGCGGCCAGGATGGTGTCCATGTGTCCGGGCATGTCGATCTCGGGGACGATGGTGACGTGGTAGCTCGCCGCGAGGTTGATCAGGTCGGTGATCTGCTGCTTGGTGTAGTGCTGCGCGGAGACGATCTCGGGGTGGGTGGCGGACTCCAGGCGGAAGCCGAGGTTGTCGGAGAAGTGCAGGTGCAGGTAGTTCATCTTGGCGTAGGCCATGTCCTTGATCTGGTTCTGCAGCCAGGTCACGGAGAAGTACTTGCGGCCCACGTCGACCATCAGGCCGCGCTCGGCGTGCGTGGGCATGTCGCGGGCGGTGCCGCCGGGGATCGTCGAGGCCTGTCGTAGCAGTTGCAGGACGGTCCGGGTGCCGTAGAAGACTCCGGCGGCGGCGCGGGCCTGGACGGTGAGCACGGGCGCGATGGTGAGGGTGTAGCCCTCGCTGCCGAGGCCGGTGTCGCCGGAGCCGAGCGTGAGCACGATGTCCCCTGCCCCGGCCGATCCCGCCGGGGCGGTCACCTGCGGCACCGTGATCCCGGTCGCCGTCTGCAGGTCGGCGGCGAAGACGGCTGCCTCGCCGGTGAGTTGGCCGGCGAAGGAGCTGTCGATGACGATCCGTGTGCCGGCGCCGAAGCTGTAGGCACCGGAGCCCGCTGTCCACTGTTGCAGGGCGGGGATAGTCACCGGCAGCGTTGCCGCTGCCGTCACCGCCCGTGCCGTTCCCGCTGACGCGAGATCGACGGCACCGGTCGTGGCGAGGAGGGCGGTGGCGGCTATGCCGAACTGCCGTCGCGTCATGCTCATGACTGGACAACCCTTCTGAGGATGGGTTCGACGTGGTCCTGCGATGGCGCCTTTCCGAGGCAGCGGGGCGTGGGCGTCGCGTGAGGCGGAGTGCCTCGACGGAGCCGAGCCGGCCATATGGTCTAGACCATCATCAAGGGTCTAGACCGGTGGAGAGTAGCAGGCCGCATGGCATGCACGGGAGGGTCCGTCCGGCGATTTCCAGCGCCCGGGTCGCCTCCGACTCGGCGGCATGCGGCGTTGATCCGCACGCGGCCCCCGCGACCAGGTCTGAGCTCCCAGTCACGGGGTGCCGCGGTCAGTCCTTGATCGCATCGCTGAAGTCGGCCTGCCGCCCGCCTTCCGGCAGGCAGCGATCCGGCGCGCTCCTCTCGCGCTACCTCGATGCGCTGCCATGCCCTCGGCTCCCGCTCCTCCTACTCCGCTGCCGCATTGGCGTGTGTGGCCATGCGCCGGACGAGGGCGTGAATGACCGGTGCGGCATGGTGCGCCGGGTCCCACGCGGCGTGGAGGCGGAGCACGAGGGGCTCGTCGCCGTCCATCACCGGCAGGGTGCGTACGCCGAATCTTGGATGCTCGGTCAGCACTCCGACCCCGAAGCTCGCTGCCGCTTGCGCCTGGATGACGCGGGATACGGGGCATTCCTCGACGCTCGCGTAGCCGAGGCCGGCGCGGATGACCGCGTGGTCGAGGAGCTTCCGGGTCATGAAGTCGCCCGGCGGGAGAAGGAGTTTCTGGGTGACCAGTTCGGCAGGTGTCACGCCGGCCCGATCCGTCGACGCCCATGCGTGCGTGGGCGCGAAGTAGGCCCGCAGTGGCGGCGCAGCCAGTGGCAGCCAGGCAAGGGTGGACACCGGGGCCTCGGTGGAGATAACCAGGTCGGCACCCCGCCGCAACGCGTCGTGGATGTGATGAGGCGGTTCGACGAGGAGTACTGCGGGCCTGCCCGCCTGACCCAACTGAAGGTCGAACCCAGCGAAGCAGTCAGAGCCCTCCGGGCAACGTCCTTCCGATTCGCCGTGAGATTGGGCGACTCCGCGCAGCGGCCCGCGTGCCCTCCTGATGGGGCGTTCAACGTCGCCTGAGGGCTCTTGCCGCCCCGCCAACAGCCGGGTGGGAGCAGGGGCCTCGAGGACGGGATGGGACGGCCGCCGAGGCGCCAGTGCTCCGGTCGCCCAGCTGGCGTGGTACGGGCGTGGTACGTTATCTGCATGGAAGGTTCCCAGGAAGAGGCCCAGACGTCGGTCGTCCCCCTCAGAGAACTCAACAACGCCTCCCGGATCGCTGAGCGCATCGAGGCGGGGAACGTCCTGATCGTGACCAAGAACGGGATGCCGATAATGCGCATCGAGCCGTACAACCGGCGCCACGAGCCAGCGCACCCCTTCCGCACCGACCCCATGGCAGACGAGCTGGACGACATGCCGGTGCTCGCCGGGCCAACCGACTTGAGCACCAACCCAGCCCACCTGAAGGGGTTCGGTCGGTGAGTGAGAGCGTCCCCGTTGCCATCGTGGACTCAAGCGCACTCGTGTCGGCGTTCAACGTCAACGAGGCGGAGCACGAAGTCTGCCGGGAAGCGCTCAAGAGAATCGGGCACGCGGTCATCTCACCCATGGTCTTGGCGGAGGTCGACTACCTCCTGATGACCGGCATCTCCGAGCAAGCCTCACAGGCCGCGCTGCGATACATCGCCGACAAGGTGGCCGTCGGGCGCTTCGAAGTTCCGGAGGTAGGGGCGCATCTGCATGCAGCCCATGCCGTCGGACAGAACTACATCTCGTTTCCGCTGGGCCTGACGGATGCCATGAACGTGGTTCTGGCGCGCGAATTTCGGACTGACGCCATTGCCACCCTTGACCGCAAGCATTTCCGGGCGGTCACGCCACTGACCGGTCACAGCGCCTTCCGACTGCTTCCGGATGACCTTGAGCTGTCGTAGCTCCCGGTGAACTCTTCACCTCGCCCGACGGGGCATGCTCGACCCCCTTCAAGGGATCGTGCAAGCCAGCTCTCGTCCCAGTGCATTCGCGGTGCATTGCCCTCGACTGCCGGGCGTTCGAGCAGGTCAGCGGCTATCCAGCCGGATCTTCGGAAGTCCCCGGTGTAGAGGCCGACTCGTCCGCCCGCCACCGCGCTGACCTGCGATTTCACCCGAGGCGAGTTCCCAGGACTTCCCGCGTAATCGTGCAGTGGATGTGCACTGATACGACCCGTGGATCCGGGTCCGAAGGGTAACGCAGCATCCGGCGTCATCAGTGGTGCCCGACGCGCCGGTCACCGCAGCCCGCCACGCAATCCGCGCGGCCGCCCCGGCAGGACGACGCCTGTCTCGGCCGAGCCACCCGACCTCCTAGCCCGCCCCGGCAGCACCGGTGCAACCTGATCGTCGAAGTTCTTAGCCGACGCCGGACGGTTCTCCCGGAACATCGATCCAGCGGGCGGCCGCATCAAAGGTGTCCAGTGGCATGCGATTGAATGCGAGCGCCGCATCAGGAGCGTGCCGTCGAATCAGATTGACCACCTGCTCGAACAGTTCGAGCTGATCGTCGGGCTTCCGCACGCCACCACCCACCACCACGCACTCCCAAGGCCGGGAGGTCAAGGCAGCGCTGACGACCGCCTCCACGTCGTCGCTGCCGTCGAGACCGAACAGACAGGTCTCAACCCCGACGCCGTGCTCCGCGAAGCGGGCGATGCCCCTCGCGATCGCGTCGACCACCGAATCGGGGTCCCAGGGCCCCGGAACCCTGCTCGGGTCGAGCCCTATCACGAGGACGCGCGGGATCGGAGTCTTCGTGTCCACCCCTGGACCCTACGCGCCCGCGCAGATCGACGCGAGCGGCTCGCTCGCGCAGAACAGCGAGGCGGCGGAGCGAGGCCTCCCCCTAAAGATCCGATCACTCCCTGCGTTCCGCCCGTCCAGTGCGAAGCCCCCGCCCGGTTCGCCGGTCGCGGGGCTTCGTCACATGGCGACCCTGCCAAAACGATCAGGTTCGGTGCCGGGCTTGGGGTTCTCGTCGTACGGGCGGACCTGGGCAAGCCAGCCGACCGCGGAGGAGATCGCCCGCGGCAGCGAGGTCGGGACCTACAGCGCCGACAGGAAGTCGAGGACGCGCCGGGTGAGCAGTTCAGCTGCGGCCTGGTCGTACGAGGGCAGCGAGGAGTCCGCGAACAGGTGCTGCTTGCCGGGGTAGAGGAACAGCTCGGCGCGCTCCGTGGCGGCGGCCAGCTCCTTCGCGGCGTCGAGGTCGCCCTCGTCGGCGAAGAACGGGTCAGCGTCCATTCCGTGCACCTGGACCGGGACGTCGGCAGGCCAGGTCGCGCCGAACTCGGACACGGGGAGGCAGGAGTAGATCAGCAGGGCGCCCTTCGCGCCTGCGCGGGTCTGGGCCAGGCGCTGGGCCGGCATGACGCCGAGGGAGAAGCCCGCATAGACCACCTCGCCACCGAGCGGCGCGGCGGCGGCGACCCCACGCTCCATGATGGTGCCGAACCCCGTCCGGCTCGCGTAGCCGATGCCCTCCTCCAGGGTCTCGAAGGTGTGCCCCTCGTACATGTCCGGTACGTGGACGGTGTGGCCTGCCTGGCGGAGCTCCTCCGCGAAGGCCTCAACTCCGGGAGTCAGTCCCTGAGCGTGGTGGAACAGCACAACCTCGGCCATGGCCTGCCTGCTTTCGACTCGCTGAATGATCCAAGTTTCTCGAACAATCGGCGATGCTAGTCTAATGCGATCATGTCGAGCAATACTCCGGACTACGACCTCGACGAGACGATCGAGCTCACCACCGCCGAGCAGGTGCGAGCCATCAGCGACCCCCTGCGCACCACCGTCCTCGGCCTCCTGCAGGAGCGTGCCGCGACGGTCACTGAGCTCGCCGCCGCAGTCAAGCGACCGAAGAGCACCGTCGCGCATCACGTAGGGGTCCTGGCCAAAGCCGGTCTGCTGCGCGTGGTGCGGACACGCCGGGTCCGGGCGATCGAGGAGCGCTACTACGGCCGCACCGCGCGGATGTTCTTCGTCGGGCTGGGCCGGCAAGCAGTCGGCGGCACTCTGCCACCGGACTTCAACGACTTCGAGGTGGCCGCGAAGGAATCAGCCGCGGCGTACGAGCTCGGGCAGGTCCGCCAATTCATCCGGCGGGCCCGGATCTCCGAGGGGCAGGCGGCCGAGTTCTGGGAGCGTGTGGAGCAGGTGATCCACGAGTTCGACACGCTGCCGCGTTCCGGTGAGACGGTCTACGGGTTCACCGTCGGCGTGTATCCCATCCCTGACTATCCGACTCTGCCGCCGACCCAGGGAAGCTGTTGAGCTTCGCTCGAAGCGCCAAGGGGCGCTGCTAGCCTGCTCGCATGATCGGGAAGGGCGCCAAGCAACGGATATCCAGCTTGCCGGCGCCAAGCGGTCCGCAGCGTGCTCTGATCATCTCGAGCTTCGTCAGCCGGGTGGGCAACGGGCTGTTCAACAGCGCTGCGGTGCTCTACTTCACGCTCGTTGTGCACCTGCCCGCCGCACAGGTCGGTGTCGGCCTCACGATCGCCGGGCTCGCCGGACTGCTGGCCGGGCTCCCGGCCGGGAATCTGGCTGACCGATACGGGCCGCGCACAGTCTGGGTGACGACCCTCGTCATGCAGGCCGTGACGATGACCGCTTTCGTCTTCATCCACAGCGGGTTCACGTTCACGCTCATCGCCACCCTGGACCGGTTGGCAGCAACGGCGAGCGGCGCAGCAGGCGGTGCGCTCATCGCCCGTGTCGGCGGCGAACGCCCGGCCGCATTCAGGGCGAGACTCCGCACGTTCGTCAACCTCGGCGTGGTCCTGGGCACCCTCGGCGCCGCCTTCGCCGTTTCGGTCAACACCCGCCCGGCATACACCGCGCTCATCCTCGCCAACGCCGCCAGCTTCGCCTGCGCAGGCCTGATCGTCCTGATCGGCGTCCCGCGCTACCAGCCCCTGCCCCGGCCCAAGGAGCACCATGGCTGGGCCGTCCTGGCCGACCGGCCGTTCGTGTCCTTCGTCGCGCTCTACGGCGGTATGGGCCTGCAATACCAGGCCGTCTCCCTGCTGCTGCCGATCTGGCTCTCCGCTCACACCGACGCGCCCCGCTGGACCGTGGCGGCGGTCTACGCGGTCAACAGCGGGGTATGCGTACTGCTCCAAAGCAGGATCGGCTCCCGGGTGGAGACGCCGCGCCAGGGCGGCCGGGCGTTCCGCCTCGCCGGACTGCTCTTCTTCGTCAGTTGCCCCTTGATGGCTCTGACCGCGGACGTTCCGGCCTGGATCGCGCCGGGGCTCGCCGTCGTCGCCGTCTGCGTGCACAGTCTCGGAGAGGTATGGGAGTCTTCGGCCGGCTTCGCGCTCGGCTTCGGTCTCGCCCCCGACCACGCCCAGGGGCAATACCAGGGCCTCTTCGGCATCGGCTTCGACGCCGGACAGGCATTGGCCCCGGTGATTCTCACGGCAGCGGTCCTCGGCCTCGGACAGGCAGGCTGGCTACTGCTCGGCGCGTTCTTCGCGGCCCTGGGGGCCGCAGGCCCGCCGGTGGCCGCGTGGGCGGAGCGCACCCGTCTCACGAGCCGAGACACGGCCGCCTGCGCTACACATGGCCGGTCACACGAAGCCCCGCTGCTTACCGCTTCGCCCCCGCCACCGCCGCCAAGCAGATCAACAGCCTCGTGAGCGTGCAAGAGACGCTCAAGGGCTCCTACGGCTCCAGCAGGTCGGGCAGCATCTGGTACCGGGACCGGGCCAGCGCCGCCACCGACACCCTGGTGAGCGGACTGCCGCAGGGCGCCTACCGCATCAACGCCGCCTACCTGGCGGCGCGCACCGATCCCGGGGGCACCGTTGCCCGCGCATTTCCGGCGGCGACTGATAGCTTCGGGATCATGACGACAACCGCCGCACGGACGCTCTGGCTGCGGACCGAACCCCTGCACGCCGTCGTCTACTTCGACGACGAGTGCCGCAAACTCGGCAAGGCCATGGGCCTCAGGGGCTTCTGGATGGGCTACTTCCCCACGCGGCTGGCGCCGTTGGGGCCCGTGGGCCCTGCGGTCGCCGAGGCCGTGTTGGGGGTGTTCGCGCCGGGGATGCTGGCGCGGGCGCTGCCCGCCGCCTGGGAGATCGTCTCGCCCGGGGAAGCCCTCGACTGGCGGGCCCGGTATACGGCCGACGCGTTGCGGCGTGTGCTACCCGACGCCGACGAGGTCGCGGCGGCGGTGGCCGGGCCGCTCGGGGCCGTCGTGGCGGACGCGCCGGCGCTCGCGCGGCCGTTGTTCGCCGCGAACCGGGAGTTGTGCGGGCGGCGCGCCGATCCGGTCGAGGAGCTGTGGCAACTCGTCACGTGCCTGCGTGAGTTCCGTGGTGACGCGCACGTCGCCGTGCTGGCGGACCACGAGTTGGACGCGCCCGAGGCGCTGGTGCTGGCCGCGGCGACGGGACGCGTGCCGGGGGAAGGCATGCGGATGGACCGGGGCTGGACCGAGGAGGAGTGGGCGGACGCTGGTGAGCGTCTGCGCTCGCGCGGACTGCTCGACACCCGGGGCGCGGTCACCGATCGGGGGCGCGAGGAGCGGGAGCGGATCGAGGAGGCGACGGACCGGCTGGCGGCACGGCTGCTGCGGCCGCTCGCGGAGGGTCAGCTGGAGGCGCTGCTCGGTGCGCTGGCGGAGCCCGCGCGGCGGCTGCGGAAGGCCGGGATCCCGCCCGAGATCAACCCCATCGGCTTGCCGCAGGGACATTGAGGGCGGGAGCAGAGTCGGGGGACGCGGCAGGCATGCTCTGTGATCTCCCTTGACTTCTCTGCTCGCGCGGGCGAAATTCCTCGTCGCCGCACCGGGATCGGGCTGCTTCGGGCGGCGCCTTCGCGCCACGAGTCAGCCAGGTTCAGCAATGAACGGTGGGTTCCGCCATGTCTGCAACCAGGTCTGCAATCGGGTCTGAAATCGGGTCTGCGAACGCAGCCGGGAGAGGATTGTCGCGGCGTCAGTTCCTGTCGCGGACGGCGGCGGGCGCGGGGGTGCTGGCCGCGCCCTCGCTGATCACGGCAGCGGTGGCGACGCCCGCGCGGGCGATCGGGAGCGGGGACCGGGTGCCGGTGCTGGTGATCGGCAGCGGCTACGGCGGAGCGGTGACCGCACTGCGGCTGACGCAGGCCGGGGTGCCGGTGGCCATGGTCGAGATGGGGCAGAGCTGGACCACGCCCGGCGGTGACGGGAAGGTGTTCAGCAGCATGCTCAAGCCGGACGGCCGCTCGTTCTGGCTGCGCACCGAGACCGACCAGCCGGTGGGCTACTTCCTCGGCGCCCCCTACAACAAGAGCATCTCGCGCTATGCCGGCGTGCTGGACTCCGAGCACTTCGCGAACACCCGCGTGTACCAGGGCCGGGGCGTTGGCGGCGGGTCGCTGGTGAACGGCGGGATGGCCGTCGTGCCGAAGCGGGCGTACTTCGAGGAAATCCTGCCGCAGGTCGACTCCGACGCGATGTACAACGTCTACTTCCCGCGCGCGAACGCCGGGCTCGGGGCGAACAGCATCGATCAGAGCTGGTTCAACTCCGCGTCCTGCTACCAGTACGCGCGGGTTGGGGCGAGTCAGGCGCACGACGCCGGGTTCAACACCGTGTTCGTGCCCAACGTCTACAGCTTCCCTTACATGCAGCGTGAGCTGGCCGGGAGCGCGCCACGGTCGGCGCTCGCGAGCGAGGTCATCTACGGCAACAACCACGGCAAGCAGTCCCTCGACAAGTCCTACCTGGCGGCCGCCGCGGCAACCGGGCTGCTGTCGATCAGTCCGCTGCACCAGGTCACCGCGGTCTACCCGGCGGCGGTCGGCAGCGGCTACACGGTGGAGCTGTCGCAGCTGGACACGGGCGGCAACGTCGTGGCGCGGAAGACCGTCACGGCGGAGAAGGTCTTCTTCGGCGCCGGCAGCGTCGGCACCAGCAAGCTGTTGGTGGCGATGCGAGCCACCGGACGGCTGCCGAACCTGCCCGACGCGGTCGGCCAGGGCTGGGGCAACAACGGCAACGTGATGGTCGGCCGAGCCAACTACCTGTGGGCGCCGACCGGTTCGCTGCAGTCGTGCATGCCGGTCAAGGGCATCGACAACTGGGACGACCCCAACGGGCCCTGCTTCGCCGAGATCTCGCCCTTCCCGGCCGGGACCGAGCTGTGGATCAGCCTCTACCTGGCCATCACCAAGAACCCCAACCGGGCCGCGTTCAGCTTCAACAGCGCCACCGGCGGGGTGGACCTGAACTGGCAGGCGTCCTGGACCGAGCCGTCGATCGCCGCGGCGAAGCGGGTCTTCGACCGGATCAACTCCGCGGAAGGAACGATCTACCGGACCGATCTCTTCGGCGTCTACAGGACCTGGGGCGACGACTTCGTCTACCACCCGCTGGGCGGCTGCGTGCTGGGCCAGGCGACAGACCTGTACGGACGGCTGCCCGAGTACCCGGGGCTCTATGTCACCGACGGCTCGCTCGTCCCCGGCAGCACGGGGGTGAACCCCTTCGTGACGATCACCGCGCTGGCGGAGCGGAACATCGAGAACGTGCTGGCGAACGATTTCGGCTGACCCGGGGGCCAAGCTCGGTCAGCGCTGGGGGATGCCGCTGACCAGGGATTTGAGGCGGTCGGTCAGCTTGCGCCTGGACGCTCGCCGCTCCGCCCTGGCCCGCTTCGGGCTGCCCTCCGCGTAGAAGCGACGGAACCAGGGCGAGCCCGGGTAGCCGAGCCGGGCCGCACCCCAGATCGCGACCAACGGGACCAGCACGCCCGCGAGCCCGAGGAAGATCCGGCCCTTGAGGGCGGAGACGACCGACAACGCGCAGTTGAGCAGCAGGAAGGCGAAGAAGAACCAGGTCCCCTCCCCCTGCTGGCGGGAGAAGGGGTTGGAGACCAGCAGCCCGATCCCGCCGAGCGCGGCGACACCGACGACGGTGTCGACGGATTTGCGGCCCTCGTCGGCCCAGTAGACGTCGGAGAGGTGCAGCCAGAGCGCGTACTCGTCGAGTGTCAGCGCCGCGCCGACGCCGAAGACGGCGGCGACGATGTCGCGGAAGTGCCCGCGCGGGACGGCGAGGAACTCGATCGGCCCGGCGATGAGCATCAGGAAGATCCCGGGCACCAGGTGGTGCACGTGCACCGAGCCGACCGCGACATTCCCGAAGGGCCCGCGTCCGGAGCGGATCATGCGCACGATCAGGCGCGTGATCGCGAAGGTGCCGATGAAGGCGAGCAGCATGAAGAGCAGAGCGGAGCGGCCGGTTCCGGGATGCAGGTGCATCCCTCGATGGTGACCGGCCGCAGCGCGTGAGGCGGCTTACGGCGCGCCGGGCCCCTCGGGGAGGTCGACGGCGCCGTCGCCGTCCTCGACCTCTTCGCGGGAGATGCCCAGCAGGTAGAGGACGGTGTCCAGGAAGGGCACGTTGACGGCGGTGTGCGCGGCCTCGCGGACGACGGGCTTGGCGTTGAAGGCCACACCTAGGCCGGCGGTGTTCAGCATGTCGAGGTCGTTCGCGCCGTCGCCGATGGCCACGGTCTGCTCCAGCGGTACGCCTGCCTCGGCGGCGAAGCGGCGCAGCATGGTGGCCTTGCCGGCCCGGTCGACGATGTCGCCGACGACGCGCCCGGTGAAGCGGCCGTCCTCGACCTCGAGCGTGTTGGCGGCGGCGAAGTCCAGGCCCAGACGCTCGACCAGGTCGTCGGTGACCTGGGTGAAGCCGCCGGAGACGATGCCGACCTGGTAGCCGAGCCGCTTGAGGGTCCGGATCAGCGTCCGGGCGCCGGGCGTGAGCCGGACCTCGGAGCGCACCTTGTCGACGACGCCCGCGTCCAGCCCGGCGAGCAACGCGACGCGGGCGCGCAGCGACTCGGCGAAGTCCAGCTCGCCGCGCATCGCGGCGGCGGTGACCTCGGCGACCTCGGCCTCGCAGCCGGCGTGGGCGGCGAAGAGCTCGATGACCTCGTCCTGGATCAGCGTCGAGTCGACGTCCATGACGACCAGGCGCTTGGCCTTGCGCTGAAGCCCGGAGGCGACCACGGCGACGTCGACGCGCTGGGAGGCGGCCTCGAGTGCGAGGGCTGCGCGCAGGGTCTCCGTCGGCACGCCGGAGACGGCGAGCTCGACGGCGGTGACCGGGTACTTGGCCAGGCGGAAGACGCGGTCGATGTTGCCGCCCGCGTCGGTGATGCGCGCGCTGAGCGCGGCGATCGCGGCGGCGGAGAGCGGGTGGCCGAGGACGGTGACGTGGGAGCGACCCTCGCCGCGGGGGCGGTTGTCGCCGATACCGGAGATGACCTCGGCCTGCAGCTTCTGGCTCTCCGCCCACTGGTGCACCTCTGCGCGGAGCTCGCCGTCCTTGGGCGGGGCGGTCACCAGGGCGCAGAGCACGATCCGGCCCCGGGTGACGACCTGCTCAAAATCGACGACGTCGACACCGTAGGCGGCGAGGGTGGTGAAGAGGCCGGTGGTGATACCCGGACGGTCCTTCCCGAAGACCTTCACGAGGAGGGTCGGGGACTCGGCGGTGGCTGCGGCGCCGGCGGCAGTCTTTGCGTTCATGGTGAGCCCCACGCTACCGGGTGTGCCCACCGACCAGGCATCGCGTCCCGCCAGGCGGACAGTTGCACTATCCAGGGGCGCGGGGCTCTGCTTGATTCACTGCGTGCGCGAAAGGCCACCCACGCGGGTCGAGCACCGAACGAGCAGGGCCATCCGCACGCCGGTGGTTGCTCGCGCAGTTCCCCGCGCCCCTGGTGGTGCAACTGGCTCGGGGGTGAGAAGCCATAGGGTGGTGGGCGGGAAGACGTGTTTCAGGAGGGTCGAGCTGTGCTCGTGTTGTTGCCGCCGTCGGAGGGCAAGGCCGCGTCCGGGGTGGGTGCGCCGCTCGATCTGGGGGCGCTCGCGTTGCCCGCGCTGAACGTGCGGCGTGAGCAGGTGCTGGGGGCGCTGGTCGCCGTCAGCACCGGGGACGAGGCCACCGCGCTGGACGTGCTCGGGCTGAGCGAGGGCCTGCGGGGCGAGCTCGCGCGGAACGCGTTGCTGCGGTCCGCGCCCGCGCTGCCCGCGGGTGAGCTGTACACCGGCGTGCTCTACGACGCGCTCGGGCTCGCCGACCTCGCGGGCGACGCCCGCGCCCGCGCCGAGCGCAGCCTGCTGGTCTTCTCCGGCCTGTGGGGCGCCGTGCGGATCACCGACCGGATTCCCCCGTACCGCTGCTCCGGCGGCGTGAAGCTGCCGCCGCTGGGCGGGCTGGGGGCGTATTGGCGCAAGCCGATGGCCGACGCCATGCCGGAGGCCGCCGGTGACGGCCTGGTCCTGGACCTGCGGTCGTCCGCGTACGCCGCGCTGTGGAAGCCCGCCGGCGCGGTCGCCGAACGGACGGCGACCGTGCGGGTATTGCACGAGCGCGTGGTGAACGGAGTGACCAAGCGGTCGGTCGTCAGCCACTTCAACAAGGCCACCAAGGGCAGGCTGCTGCGCCAACTGCTGGAGTCCGGCGCCGAGCCCGCCTCACCGGCCGAGCTCGTCGAGGCGCTGCGCGAGTTGAAGTACACCGTGGAGGCCGCGGCGCGTGCGGCGGGCAAGCCGTGGGCGCTGGACGTCGTCGTCTCGGAGCTGTGACGGCGACAGCCGCGGCGGCGTAGCCGGCTGCCGCCCGCGCGGCGGATCAGCGCAGGTGCGAGGTGTCGTTGAAGAGGCGCAGCGAGGCGTTGCCGTCGGCGTAGTACTGGACCGCCGAGACGGCCGCGGCGCCCAGCTCCATCCGGTAGAGCGACTCGGCGGGAGCGCCCAGGGCCAGCCGGACCAGGGTCTTGATCGGCGTGACGTGCGAGACGACGAGCACCGTCTTCCCCGCGTACCGGGCGAGCAGCTTGTCCCGGGCGACGGAGACGCGGCGGGCGACCGCGACGAAGCTCTCGCCGTCCGGAGGGGCGGTCTTCGGCGAGGCCAACCAGGCGTCAAGCGCCTCCGGCTGACGCTCCTTCACCTCGGCGAAGGTGAGCCCCTCGAAGGAGCCGAAGTCCGTCTCCCGCAGGCCGTCCTCGACGCGGACCTCCAGGCCCAGCACGTCCGCGACAGCCTGCGCCGTCTCGCGGCAACGGGCCAGCGGCGAGCAGACGATCGCCTGGATGCTGCCGCGCGCCGCGAACGCGGCGGCGGCGCGCTCCGCCTGCCAGCGACCGCGTTCGGAGAGCGAGGGGTCGCCGCCGCCGCTGCCGGAGAAGCGCTTCTCCGGGGTGAGCGCGGTCTCACCGTGGCGGAGCAGGACGAGGGTGGTCGGCGTGCCGAGGTCCGCGGGGGCGGCCCAGCCGGCCGGGGTGGTGATCTTGTGAGCCGGGGCAGAGGAGCCGGAGGCCGAATCTGTCCCGATTTCCTGGACAGCTTCGGCCTCGGCGGCCGCCTTCGCCGCCTTCGGTTCCCACTGGCGGCCGGCCTGGCCCGCGTCCATGGCCTCGTTGGCCAGCCGGTCCGCGTGCTTGTTCTGGTTCCGGGGCATCCAGGCGTAGGTCACCTGACCGGCCGGGAGGACCGACCGGGCCTCGGCCGCGAGCGGCTTCATGTCCGGGTGCTTGACCTGCCAGCGGCCGGACATCTGCTCGACGACGAGCTTGGAGTCCATCCGTACCGAGACCGTGGCCGCCGGGTCGATCGCCGCCGCCGCGCGCAGCCCGGCGATCAGGCCGCGGTACTCGGCGACGTTGTTGGTGGCCCGGCCGATGTACTCGGCGGCCTCCGCGAGCAGCTCACCCGTGTCGCCGTCGCGGACGGTGGCGCCGTAGCCGGCCGGTCCCGGGTTGCCCCGGGACCCGCCGTCGGCCTCGACGATGAAGCGACGGCCCGGTGCTCCGGAACCCGTGCTCACAGACCGGACTCCGAGGTGCGGACGAGGATGCGTCCGCAGTTCTCGCAGCGAACCAGCGCGTCCGGGGCGGCGGCGCGCACGGCGCCCAGGTCGGTGATGCTGAGCTCGACCCGGCAGCCCTCGCAGCGGCGCTGGAAGAGGCGGGCCGCGCCCACGCCGCCGTTCTGCTGGCGCAGGCGGGTGTAGACCTTGAGCAGGTCCTCGGGGATGACCGCGGCGATGGTCTCGCGGTCGCGGGTGGCCTTCTCGACCTCGGCGTCGATCGAGGCGTAGGCGACGTCGCGGCGGCCCTCCGCCTCCTTGGCGCTGCTCTCGGCGTCGTCGCGGCGGGCGGTCATCTCGCTGACCCGGGTCTGGCCGGACTCGACCCGCTCCATGATCTCCAGGACCACGTCCTCCAGGTCGCCCTGGCGCTTGGCGAGCGAGCCGACCTCGTGCTGGAGGTTGGCCAGGTCCTTGGCGGAGCCGACGCTGCCCGAGTCGAGCAGCTTCTGGTTGCGCGCGGCGCGCTGGCGGACCTGGTCGACGTCCTGCTCGGCCTTGACCAGCTCGCGCTGGACGTCACTGAGCTGGGTCTCGGCGGCGACGGTCAGCGACCGGAGCTGGGCGAGGTCGGTGGTGCGCTTCTCGATCTCGGCGTGCTCCGGCAGCGTGCGCCGGCGGTGGGCGAGCTGGTCCAGGCGGGAGTCGAGTGCCTGCAGGTCCAGCAGGCGGATCTGGTCGGCGGGCGCGGCGTTCAGGGGGTACTCCTCAGGCAGTGGGCTGGTCGA
Organism: Streptacidiphilus sp. MAP12-20; assembly: GCF_041262525.1. Taxonomy (NCBI): domain Bacteria; kingdom Bacillati; phylum Actinomycetota; class Actinomycetes; order Kitasatosporales; family Streptomycetaceae; genus Streptacidiphilus; species Streptacidiphilus sp. MAP12-20. The sequence continues at coordinate 150,789 of NZ_JBGCCK010000015.1, read as the reverse complement.
AGGCTGTGGGGTGCGCGGACGCGGTGAGGTCCGCGGAGGACGTGAGGTCCGTGGAAGACGTGAGGTCCGCGAAGGGCATCGGGGCGTGCGTGGTCCAGGGGTCGGTGACGAGGGTGGACACCCGCGTCGTCAGATCCCAGCCGTGCTTCTCCGAGACGGCGAGCAGTGCGCTCTCCGCGCTGCGCAGCCAGGGCCACTCGGTGGCCCAGTGCGCGGCGTCGACGAGGGCCGGCTTGCCGTCGGATGTGGCCTCGCGGGCCTCGGAAGCCGGGTGGTGGCGCAGGTCGGCGGTGACGTACGCGTCGACTCCGGCCTCGCGGACTGCCGCGAAGAAGCTGTCACCGGAACCGCCGCAGACCGCGACGCGGCGGATCAGCTGATCCGGGTCGCCGGCGGCGCGGACGCCCTGGGCGGTGGCGGGCAGGCCCGCCGCGACTGCGGCGGCGAAGGTCTCCAGCCGCACGGGCTCCATCAGCTCGCCGATCCGGCCGGTGCCGCGGCGGCCCGCCGGGTCGGTCGGGTCGGGGATGAGCGGGCCGGTGATCCGCAAGCCGATGGCCTCGGCGAGTGCGTCGGAGACGCCAGGGTCGGCGTGGTCGGCGTTGGTGTGTGCGACCATCAGGCCGATTCCCTGGCGGATCAGGGTGTGCACGACCTTGCCCTTGAAGGTGTCGGCCGCGACGGTCGTGGTGCCGCGCAGGTAGAGCGGGTGGTGCGTGACGACGAGCTGCGCGCCGAAACGGGCGGCCTCGTCGACGACGGCCTGCACCGGGTCGACGGCGAAGAGCACCCGACTGACCCGGGCCTCCGGATCGCCGCAGACGAGCCCGACGGCGTCCCAGGACTCCGCCCAGGCGGGCGGGTAGAGCTCGTCGAGAGCGCGGCGGACGTCGGAGAGTTTCGGCACGTGTCCGAGGGTATCGCGGCGCGGTGCCCGGATCGGACATCGCGGAAGGTTACGGCCGGATCGGCTGCTCCACCCGTACGAGTGATGAATCCGCGATCCCGTGCGAGCGATCTGTGGCCGAAAGTAGCTTCGGTCTGCGGGCGAGACGCGCGGGCCGAGGCCCGTTGCCCTCGCCGGCGCCGGGGGGCGCGCGGTGCGCTGCCTGGGGCCGTAACGGCCCTGACTCCGGGCGCTCCTCTCCCCCGTCGTCGTTCCGACCGAGCAGCGGTGGTGCAACCATGACCGCGATCCCCCTGACCGTCCCTCCTTTCCCTCCCCTCTACCCGTACCCCTCGACCGCGCCCGACGCGGCGGGCGGGCCGGGGCGACGGCCGGCCTCGGCCGCGCTGCGGCGGGTCAGCTTCACCTTCTCCGCCGACGGCTCGCATGCCGCCTGCCTGGCCGCCGAGGCCGACGGCCGATGGTTCGTGGAGAGCTGGCGTCTGGGCCAGGCGGCCGGTGGGACCGGCGGGGCCGAGGTCTGCGAGCCCGAGCCGCTGCGGCCGGGCGCCGGCGGCCGCCGTTCGGAGAGCCTTCGCTCGCAGCTCGTACCGCTGACCGACGGGCGGGTGCTGATCTGCCGGCACGAGGGCTCGCAGCAGGAGCTGATAGTCCGTGGCACAGACGGGCAGGCCGATCTGTCGGCCGGTCGGCTCCACCGGGCCGGCCTGCGGCTGCTGCCGCTGCCCGCCCCGACGCCGGGCGCGCCGGTCGCCGTCGCGCTGGGCACGGACGGCGAGGCCTCCACCACGGTCTGGCTGATCAGCGCCGACGGGGTTTCCGCCCCCCAGCCCATCGCCGAACTGCCCGGCCTCTACGGCGGTGGCGTGTGGCTGGACGAGGGCGGGCGGCTGCTCGCGCTGGACCAGTTGCAGCGCTTCGGCGACGGCTCCGGCCGGGTGAAGACGGTCGTGCTCGATCTGGTGCGCGGACTGCTGACGCCCTTCCTCGAGCTCTCCACGCGCAGCAACGACCGCCTCGCCGCCTGCGATCCGGCGAGCGGCCTGATCCTCGTGCGCAGCGACGCGCCGGGCGAGGACCGGCTCGGCTGGGGCGTGCTCGGGTCCAGCGACCCGCTGCACTTCCCGGAGTGCCTGCGCGGCGGCACGCACTTCCTGCGCCCGGTCGCGATCGAGCCCGGCCGCAACCGGGTCGCGATCCAGGCCGACTGGGGGGCGACGTCGACGCTGGCGCTCTGGGAGCCGGGCGGGGTCCGGCTCGACCCGCTGCCGATCCCGCCGGGCCGGCTCGGCGGAGTGGGGCACTGGTCTGCGGCGGGCCTGCGGATGCCGTACTCGGCGCCCGACCGCCCGGCGGCGATGGCCTCGATCGACGTCGACCTGCTGCTCAGTGGCGAGACGCGGCCGATCCCGCGCGCGGTCCCGCTCGGGCTCGCCCCGCTGCAGGGCGGCGCGGCCGGGCTGAGCAGCGTCGTCCAGGTGATCCCCGAACCGAGGGAGACCGGCTGGCGGCTGGACGGCAGCGCGCAGCGCCCGGACGGCCGCCCGTGGGAGCCCGCGCAGACGGTCACCCTGCCCGGCGCGGCGGGCCCGCTGGAGGGCGTCGTCTACGGCGGCGACGCCTGGCTGACGGCCGAGCACTTGGTCATGGCGCTGCACGGCGGCCCGGCTGACGCCTGGCGGATGGAGTTCGAGCCGACGCTCCAGCGGCTGGCCGCCGAGGGCCTGGCCGTCGTCGCCCCGAACCAGCGCGGCAGCACGGGCTACGGCGTCGAGCACGCGCAGGCCGTCCAGGACGCGTGGGGCGGACCGGATCTGGACGACGTGCTGACGCTGCTGCAGAGCATCGGCGGGCAGCGGGAGTCGCTGGGCCTGGGGCGGGTCGCCCTGCTCGGCATCAGCTACGGCGCGTTCCTGGCGCTGCTGGCGGCAGGGACGGCGCCGGAGCGGGTCGCGAAGGTGGCGGCGGTTTCGCCGTTCCTCTCCGGCGCGCGGCTCCACGCCGAGGCGGGCCCGGCGGTGCGCGGCCTGACGGAACGGATGGGTGCGGCGACGGAGCCGAGGGACGGGCGCGGCCCACGGGACGTGCTGCTGCTGTGCCACCGGCTGGCCTCGGAGCTGCTGATCGTCCACGGTGACGCGGACGACGTCGTGCCGGTCACCCAGTCCCGGCTGCTCCGGCAGGAGTTGCTGCGCATCGGCCGTGTGGAGGGCGTCGACTTCCAGTACGTGGAGGCGGCCGGCGCGGGGCACGAGGTCCTGGCCGAGGAGGGCGCGCCGCTGCTGCAGGAGTTGCTGGCGGGGTTCTTGCGGAGCGTGCGCCCGGTGTGAAACGGACGGGTCGGCAGATTAGGGTTTGACCCGTATTGACGGACGAAGCGAACAACACGGAGAAGACAAGTCTCATGTCTGATGCCCTCACCGACATCAATGAGAACGGCGCGGAGGACGACGCGACCGTGCACGGCCGTCACCGCGGCCACGGTTCAGAAGAGGACGGCCAGGACGGTACGACCCACGGCCGTCACCGGCGCTCAGAGCAGTAGTTGCACCTCCAGGGGCGCGAGGAACTGCGCGAGCAACCACCCACTGCGGATGGCCCTGCTCGTGCGGCGACTCACCACATCGGTGGCTTGTCGCGCAGTTCCCCGCGCCCCTGGAGGTGCAACCACAGCTCAGCTCTCGTGCTTCAGGCCAAGTACTGCCATGTTGGCGAAGCCGTCGCCGGGCTTGCGGTCCGCGTAGAACGGTGACATCAGTTCGTCCAGCTCGCCCGGAGTGAACGCCTCCTTCGCCGTGTCGAACTTCGCCAGGACCGGCGGAGCCCCCAGCACCGCGACCATGCCGCCGTGGACGACGAAGCACTGGCCGTTGACCGAGGCCGCCGCCGGAGAGGCCAGGTAGGCCACCAGCGGGGAGACGTGTTCCGGAGCGAGCGGGTCGACGCCGGTCTCCGGCGCGCCTATCGAGCCGGTGAAGACGTCCTCCGTCATTCGCGTGCGGGCCCGCGGGCAGATCACGTTCGAGGTGACGCCGTAGCGCGCCAGCGCCGACGCGCAGCTGGTGGTCAGGCCGACGATGCCGCCCTTCGCCGCCGCGTAGTTCGGCTGGCCGGCTGAGCCGGCGACGAAGGCCTCGGACGAGGTGTTGACGATCCGCCCGTAGACCGGCGCCCCCGCCGCCTTGCTGCGGTCGCGCCAGTGCGCGGCCGCGAAGCGGGTGGTGGCGAAGTGGCCCTTGAGATGGACGTGGATGACGGAGTCCCACTCCTGCTCGCTCATGGAGAAGACCATCCGGTCGCGCAGGATCCCGGCGTTGTTGACCAGGATGTCCAGCTGCCCGTAGGTCTCGATCGCAAGATCGACCAGTGCCTTGGCCGAGGCCAGGTCGGCGACGTCGCCGTGGTGGGCGACGGCGTGGCCGCCGAGGGCGACGATCTCGGCCACGGTCTCGTCAGCGGGGGCCGCCGACGCCGCGCCGCTGCCGTCGCGGCCGGGCGCGCCGAAGTCGTTGACGACGACGTTCGCGCCCGCGCGGGCGAGTTCCAGCGCCTCGGCGCGGCCGAGGCCCCGGCCCGCGCCGGTGACGATCGCCGTGAGGCCGTTGAGGGAGGTGGTCATCCGTTGGCTCCTGATCCGGATTTCGGGTGAAGAGTGGTCAGCCCAGGTCGATGACGGTGCGCAGGGCCTCGCCCGTGCGCATCTGCTCGATCGCGTCGTTGATGGCCTCGATCCGGACGTGGTGCGTGATCATGCCCTCGAGGTCGAGGCGTCCGGCCCGCCACAGGTCGATGACGGTCTGGTAGGTCTTCGGGACGTCCGTGCCGCCGTAGAGGGAGGGCAGGATGCGCTTCTCGTTGAAGAAGAGCTCGAACATGTTGAACTGGGCGTTGTCGTCCATCGCGCCGGCCCCGACCACGACCACCGAGCCACCTCGACGCGTGGCGTCGTACGCGGTGCGGACGGTGGCGGAGCGGCCGACGACCTCGAAGGCGTAGTCGAACCCCTCGCCCGCGGTGATCCGGTTCTTGGCCTCGTCCAGCTGGTCCGGATGGACGGCCTCGGTCGCGCCGAAGCGCAGCGCCCACTCACGGCGGCCGGCGACCGGGTCGACGGCGAGGATCTGCGCCGCGCCCGCGACCTTCGCGCCCTGGATCGCGGCGATGCCGACGCCGCCGCAGCCGATCACGACGACCGATGAACCCGGCGTCACCTTCGCCGTGTTGATGGCCGCGCCGACGCCCGTGGTGACGCCGCAGCCGATCAGCGCGGCGACCTCGTAGGGGACGTCGTCCGGGAGCTTCACCGCGCAGCCGGCCGCGACGACGCTCTCCTCGGCGAAGGTGCCGGTGGCGGAGAAGCCGAAGATGTCCTGGCCGTCGTGGCGGTAGCTGGGCGTGCCCATGTTGCCGAAGGCGGCCAGGCAGAGGTTGCCCTCGCCGCGCTTGCAGCTGGCGCAGTGACCGCAAGGCGGCATCCAACAGACGATGACGCGGTCGCCGACGGCGAGGTTGTCGACGCCCTCGCCGACCTCGACGATCTCGCCCGCGCCCTCGTGGCCGGGCACGAACGGGGCGGGCTGCGGCAGCACGCCGCTCATCGCGGACAGGTCGGAGTGACACAGGCTCGCGGCCTTCATCCGGATCCGGACCTTGCCGGGGCCGGTGGCCGGGATCTCGACGCCGTCGTGGACCTCCAGCTTTTCCTGGCCGGTCTCGTGCAGAACCGCTGCGCGCATCTTCGGGCTCCTCGGTTGTTGCGGTGCGGGTGGTGGGGACAGTGCGGAAGGGAGAGGTCTCAGGGCTGGTAGGTGACGACGGTGTCGGCGAGCACCGGCGCGTCGTCTCGCTCCACGCTGGTCGCGCTGACGAGCAGCCGGTCCGGGGCGTCCTGCCAGATCCGGACCCGGAGGGTTTCGCCGGGGAAGAAGATCCCTGCGAAGCGGGTGCTGTAGCTGCGGACGCGGGTGGCGTCGCCGCCGAGCACGGTGTCCACGACGGCCTTGAGGGTGACGCCGTAGGAGCAGAGGCCGTGCAGGATCGGGCGGTCGAAGCCGGCCAGCTTCGCGAAGTCGGGGTCCGCGTGGAGCGGGTTCCAGTCGCCGGAGAGGCGGTAGAGCAGCGCCTGGTCGTGCCGGACCGGCGCCTCGCGCTGGAAGTCCGCGCCGCGCTCGGGCAGCGCGATGCGGCTGCTCTCGCCGCGCTCGCCGCCGAAGCCGCCCTCGCCGCGGACGAAGATCTCGGTGTCGCAGGTGTAGAGCGGGCCGTCCGAGTCGGCGGCCTCGCTGCGCATCACCAGGACCGCGGCCTTGCCCTTGTCGTAGATCGCCGCGAGCGAGCTGGTCAGCACGGCCTGGCCGGCGGCCGGGATCGGCCGGTGCAGCTCGATGCGCTGGCCGCCGTGGAGCACCTGGGCCAGGTTGATCTGCAGGCCGGGCTGGTTGAACGCGCCGGCCTTGGCGAGCCCGCCGCCGGCGACGGTGACGAAGCTGGGCAGGACCTGGAGGTCCTTCTCGTAGGTGTAGCGCAGTTCGTCCGGGTCGGTGGCCGGTCGCTGCGCGCCCGCGCCGACGCCCAGGTGGTAGAGGATGACGTCCTTCTGCTCCCAGGCGAGGTCGGTCGTCCGGGCGGGGGCGGCGAGCGCCACTGCGGGATCGATGGGCATTGCGAAGCCTTTCTTTCGTGCCGGATCGCTCAGTCAGTCTGGAAGCATGCCGGGATTGGTGGACCCCGACGCGGCCGTCCGCACCGTCGGCCGCGCCGGGGTCGCTCTACGCGGGCCCCGACTGTTGTCGTCCGGTCGGTCCCGCGGGCTGAGGGGCTGAGCGTGCTGATCCGTGCTCAATCAAATGAGCTAGAACAAGTTCTAGCGCAAAGCGGTTGAGTTGAGAACGCCCCGGAGCCAGTGAGTCAGCGGTGAGTCCTCGCACAGCAGGGTCAGCGACGCAGGAGGGTGACCACGGCCGCGCCGCCGAGGCCGATGTTGTGCGCCAGGCCTACCCGGGCGTCCGGCACCTGGCGTCCCTCCGCCTCGCCGCGCAGCTGCCAGACCAGTTCGGCGGCCTGGGCCAGCCCCGTCGCACCGAGCGGGTGGCCCTTGGAGATCAGTCCGCCGGAGGGGTTGACCACCCAGCGGCCGCCGTAGCTCGTCGCGCCGTCGGCGACGAGCTTGCCGCCCTCACCGTCCGCGCACATGCCCAGCGCCTCGTAGGTGAGCAACTCGTTGATGGAGAAGCAGTCGTGCAGCTCGATGACGTCGACGTCCTCGATAGCGAGGCCGGACTGCGCGAAGACCGCGCGGCCGGCCTCCCGCGACATCGGCTTGCCGACCACGTCGATGCAGGAGCCGGAGGCGAAGCTCTCCGCCGTGTCCGTGGTCATCGCCTGGGCGACGATCTCGACGGCCCGGTCCTGCAGGCTGTGCTCGCGCACGAAGCGCTCGCTGACCACGATCGCGGCGGCGGCGCCGTCGGAGGTGGGCGAGCACTGGAACTTGGTGAGCGGCGCGTGGATGGTCTTCGCGTCCAGCACTTCCTGCAGCGTGTACTCGTCGCGGAACTGCGCGCGCGGGTTGGCCGTGGAGTGGCGATGGTTCTTCACGCCGACGAGCGCGAGCTGCTCGGCGGTGGTGCCGTAGCGCTCCATGTGCTCGCGGGCGGCGTTGCCGAAGATCTGCGCGGTGGGCGGGCTCATCTCGAAGCCGTGCTTGGCGGCCATGATGCCGTAGTGGCGGGCGACCGGGCTGACCGCGAAGCCGTCCGCGCCGCTGCCCGCGCCGAGCGCGCCCTTGCTCATCTTCTCGAAGCCGAGCGCGAGCACGCAGTCGTTCAGCCCGCCCGCGACGAACTGCCGGGCCATCATGAGCGCGGACGAGCCGGTGGCGCAGTTGTTGTTGACGTTGTAGACCGGGATGCCGGTCAGGCCGATCTCGTAGACGGCGCGCTGCCCGGCCGTTGACTGCTGGTGGCAGTAGCCGACGGCGGCCTGCTCGATCAGCTCGTAGCCGATGCCCGCGTCCGCGAGGGCCGCGTCCCCGGCCTCCTTGGCCATGTCCCAGTACTGCCAGTCGCGCGTCTCCGGCTTCTCGAACCTGGTCATGCCGACGCCGACGAGGAACACCTTCTCGGTCATACGCCACTCTTCTTCTCGGTCGATGCGGACAGCGGTCCGGATTCGGGTGCGGGGTCGCGCGGGAGGCCGAGGATCCGCTCGGCCACGACGTTGAGCTGGACCTGCGTGGTGCCGCCGGCGATGGTCAGGCAGCGCGACATCAGCAGCGCGTGCCCGGACTCGCGGCCGACGCCCTCGTAGACGGCGCCCGCAGGCCCGCACAGCTCCAGCGCGTACGCGGCGACGCGCTGCGCGTGCGGGGCCGAGACGAGCTTGCGCACGCTGCCGCCCGCGCCCGGGTCCAGGCCGTCCAGCGCGCTGAGCGTGGACCGCAGATCGATGCAGGTCAGCACGTGCTCGTCGGCGGCGAGTCGGCCGACGGTGGCCGGGTCCGCGCCCGGCGCGCGCAGCAGTCGCTGAACGGCGGGCCCGGTCGGACTCGCGTCGGACATGTGCACGCGCTCGTTGCCGAGGGTGTGGCGGGCGACGCGCCAGCCTTCGTCCACCGCGCCCACGACGGCGTCGGCGGGCAGCCGGACGTCGTCCAGGAAGATCTCGTTGAACACCGCGTCGCCGGTGAGCTCGCGCAGCGGGCGGATGTCGACGCCGGGGGTGTTGCGCATGTCGACGACGAAGTAGGTGAGGCCCTTGTGCTTGGGCTTCTCCGGCGAGGTGCGGGCCAGCAGGATGCCGAAGTCGGCGCTGCGGGCGCTGGAGGTCCACACCTTCTGGCCGTCGACGCGCCAACTGCCGTCCTCCTGGCGGACGGCGCGGGTGCGGAGCGCGGCGAGGTCGGAGCCGGCCTCGGGCTCGGAGAAGAGCTGGCACCAGGTGATCTCGCCGCGCAGGGTCGGCATCAGCAGCCGTTCGCGCTGCGCGTCGGTGCCGTGCGCGACGAGAGAGGGGACGATCCAGTTGCCGATGGTGAGGTCCGGCAGCCGCACCTCGGCGGCGCGCAGCTCCTGCTCGACGACGAGTTGACGCAGCGCGTTCGCGCCAAGGCCGTAGGGCGGCGGCAGGTGCGGCGCGGCCCAGCCGCCCGGGGCGAGGCAGCGACGCTGTTCGGCGGGCTCCAGCCCGCGCACGGAGGCGGCGGCCGCACGTGCCTCCGCGCGGAACTCCTCCGCCTCGGCGGGCAGTTCCAGCTCCGGACGCCACTCCCCCGACTGCGCGGCGGCCGCTTCGGCGACGCGCCGCCACAGTGCACCGTCGCCACCGAGCAGTTGGCGCAGCGTCAAGGCGCGGCGCAGGCGCAGGTGGGCGTCATGCTCCCAGGTGAAGCCGATGCCGCCGAGAATCTGGATGCAGTCCTCCGCGTTGGCGCAGGCCGCGTCGACGGCGAGGGCGGCGGCGACGGCAGCGGTCAGCGGCGTCGTCTCGCGGGCGGCGGCCCAGGTCGCGGCGGCGGCCTTCTCGGCGCGGACCAGCAGCCCGGCGCAGAGGTGCTTGACGGCCTGGAACTGGCCGATCGGCCGCCCGAACTGCTCGCGCACCTTGGCGTGTGCGACGGCGGTCTCCAGCGCCCAGCGGGCCAGGCCGCCGGCCTCGGCGGCGAGCAGCGTGGCGATCACCGCGTCGGCGTCAGCGATTCCCACCGGCTCGGCGGGCGCGTCGTCGAAGTCGACGCGGGCGAGGCCACGGCTGAGATCGAGCGCGGTCAGCGGCGTGATCCGCGCCCCGGATGCCTGGACGAGGTACCAGGAGCCGACGTCGGCAGCGTTGGCGGCGCGCACCAGCAGCACGTCCGCCTCGGCGGCGCCGAGGACCACGGCGGCGCTTCCGCGCAAGCGCCCGTCGGTCACGCTGGCGGCTCCGTCCCAGGCCACCGCCGCGCTCAGCTCCCCCTCGGCGAGAGCCGCGAGTCGGCCCTGCGAGTCCACCGGCCAGGCCTGGGCGAGCAGCGCGGAGGCGAGGACGGTGGGAAGGAAGGACCCGGGCAACAGGGCCCGGCCGCTCTCTTCCACCACGACCGCCAGGTCCAGCAGCCCGCCGCCGCCCCCGCCGACCGCCTCCGGCAGGTGCAGGCCGAGCATCCCCTGCCCGGCCAACCCCTTCCACCACAGGGGCCGGGCGGTCCCCACCGCCCCCGGCCCCTCCGCCAGCGCGCCCCTGACCACCGCACCGGACACTTCCCGCTCCAGCCAGCGCCGCACCGAGCTCCGCAGCTCCCGGTGCTCTTCGCTGATGCCGATGGCCATCTACGCCCCTTCCCGCAACTGACGTGGCGTCAGATTAGAACGCGTTGCAGAAATTGGGAAGTCCGCGAAAGGAACCGGCTCCGGAGCCGACCCGCAACCGACCGTTCCGGACGATGTGACCCGCCGGTAGGGTGGCCGGCTATGGACGCGACGCGAGAGATCAACGGGACTCGGCCGGAGGCCGGCGTGCTGGCCGCCTTCGAGGCGGCGACCGGGTTCATGCCCCTGAACGAGGGCCTGGCCCTGTACGCCGCCGCCGTGGAGGCGGCCGAGCGGACGGGGCTGCCGCTGCTGGAGGTCGGCACCTACTGCGGGCGGTCCACGATCCTGATGGCCGAGGCCGCGCGGATCGGCGGCACCGTCGCGGTGACGGTCGACCACCACCGGGGCTCGGAGGAGCAGCAGCCGGGCTGGGAGTACCACGACAGCAGCCTGGTCGACCCCGAGGTCGGACTGATGGACACGCTGCCCAGCTTCCGCCGCACACTGCACGCGGCGGGCCTCGAACCGCACGTCGTGGCGCTGGTAGGCCGCTCGCCGCAGCTGGCCGCGCTCTGGGGCGCCCCGCTCGGCCTGGTCTTCGTCGACGGCGGGCACACCGACGAGCACGCGACCGGCGACTACGAGGGCTGGGTCCCGCACCTCGCCCCCGAGGGGCTGCTGGTCGTGCACGACGTCTTCCCCGACCCGGCCGACGGCGGACAGGCCCCGTACCGGGTCTACCTGCGCGCGCTCGCGGATGGGTTCGAGGAGCTCTCGGTGACGGGTTCGCTGCGCGTGCTGCGCCGCCGGGGCTGATCCCCGGGAACGGATCGCCGTCGCTGTTCTCCGGCGGCCGGATCTTGATCCTCGGCAAAATCGCCTGCCCGCACCCGCGTTTCGATACCGTGGCCGCCATCGGTACGGGGAACAGAGGTGGGCAAGTGAGCGAGCAGGACAACACCGCGCCCGCGGTGTGGGATCCGACGGCCAGAGACGGGGCCGGCGGCTGGGTCCGCCGCGGCGAGCCGAAGACGACGCCGCTGCGCAAGAGCGACGCCGTGCCCCCGGGCCCCGAGGACGCGCCGGGCACGCCGGGCACGCCGGGCACGCCGCCTCAGGATGCCGCTCCCGAGGAGCAGACCGCCGTCATGCCTCCCGTGCCGCCCGGTCCCTCGGGCGGACCCGCCGCGCCCACGGCCTCGCCAATCCCGGCCCAGGCCCAGGCCGGACCGGGACCTGAGCCCGTCCCCACCGAGCTGGACCAGCCCGTCGTGCGCCCCTACGCGCCGACCGCCGCGAGTGCAGCCGCGTCGCCAGCCGAGGCGCCGACGCAGGGGCCGGGCCCCGCGCCCGCACCGAGGGCGACGCCGACGGTGCCGAACTTCAGCTCGGCCCCCGTCTCCGCACCGACGCCTCCCGCTCAAGCGGCCCCGCCGACGCCGGGCTACGGCCCCGCCGGGGGCTCGCCCTACACGCCGCCAGGCGTCTCGTACGCACCGCCCGCCGCCGGCTACACGCCACCGGGAGTCGGCCACGCACCCCAGGGAGGTGGCGGCGCACCGTCCGGGCCCGGGTATCCCCCGCCGCCGTACCAGGCGTCCGGACCGAGCTACCCGCCGCCGACCCCGGCAGCGCCCGCGCCGGCGCCCGCGCGGTCGAACCTGCCGCTGCTCGTCGCGTTGGTCGTGGTCGTGGCAGCGCTGCTCGGGGTCGGCGCGGTGTGGGGGCTCGGGATCGGCAGGACGCCCACCGCGTCGTCGACCGGCGTCCCCGCGGCTCCGTCCGGCTCGGCCGGCAGCAGTTCCTCGGCCCCCGCGTCCGACTCGGCCTCGCCCTCCGCGTCGGATTCCGCGTCGCCCTCGGACACCGCGAGCGCCGCGGCGAAGTCCCAGGCCGACGCCGTCGACGGCGTGCTGGGACAGAGTGCCACCGACCGCCGGCAGGTCGCCTCCGCCGCCACCGACGCCGGCAGCTGCACGAACCTCAGCGCCGCACAGTCCGCCTTCCAGGCGGCGGCGACCGACCGGCAGAGCCTGGTCACCAAGATCGGCCAGCTGGACGTCTCGCAGCTGCCGAACGGCACCGCGATGATGCAGTCGCTCGCCAAGGCCGAGCAGGAGTCGGCGAGCGCGGACAGCTCCTACGCCGCCTGGGCCGGCTCGCTGATCTCCAGCGGCTGCACCGCACCCGGCCCCGCCACGACGAAGACCAGCGACTTCACCGCCGCCACCGCCTCCAGTGCGCAGGCCAGCTCGGACAAGGCCGCCTTCGTGGCACAGTGGAACGCGATCGCCGCACAGTACGGACTGCACTCATGGACCAAAGATGACATCTGAGCAGCACACGTCCCCGCGCACCAGGGGCGCGACCCTCGTCCTGGTGCTCGCCGCGCTCGTGCCGCTCTGCTTCGCGGGCTGGCTCGGCTGGCAGGCCATAGCGGGCGAAGGCGCCAAGGGCGCGGCATCCGGTTCGGCGAGCCGGGCGGCCGCAGGACAGCCCGGCGGGGACCACGTCGGCGGCGCGTCCCCCTCCGGCTCGGGCTCCGCCTCGTCCACCGCCTCCGGAACCTCGGGCGCCTCGGGGGCCCCGAGCGGCTCCGCCTCGTCCTCGCCCAGCGGGACGGCGGGCAAGCCGCTGGCCGGCAAGGTGATCGTGATCGACCCGGGCCACAACCCGAACAACGTCGACCACCCGAGTGAGATCAACAGCAACGTCTTCATCGGCAACGGCAGCAAGGAGTGCGACACGACCGGCGCCTCCACGAACGCGGGCTACCCCGAGGCGCAGTTCACCCTCGACGTGGCGCGGCGGGTGCGCACCCTGCTGCAGGCCGAGGGCGCGAAGGTCGTCTTCACCCAGGACGGCAACACGCCGTGGGGGCCCTGCATCACCGAGCGCGCCGCGATCGGCAACCGGGCGCACGCCGACGCCGCGATCTCCATCCACGCCGACGGGGCCGGCGCGTCCGACTACGGCTTCCACGTGATCATGCCGAGCGCGGTGACGTCCGGTGGCGTCGACAACAGCGCCATCGTCGCGCCGTCGCACGCGCTCGGGATGGACGTCCGCTCCGCCTTCGCCTCCGCGACCGGCGAGCACTACGCCACCTACATCAACGGCGGCACGGGCTACGACATCCGCAGCGACCTGGGCGGCCTGAACCTCTCCACGGTGCCGAAGGTCTTCATCGAGTGCGCGAACATGCGCGACGCGGACGACGCAGCCAAGCTCACCTCCTCGACGTGGCGCCAGTCGGCGGCGCAGGGCATCGCGAACGGACTCAGCCAGTTTGTCCTGCACGAGAGCCACACCTCGGGCTGATACGGTCCCAAGCGGTCCCAAAACTCACGAGAGGCCTACTCGGTGAATCTGCGAACCGTCACCAGGGGGGACGCCGCACTGGCGGCATCGGCGCTGCTTCTCTTCATCTCCTCCTTCCTCACGTACTACACCGCGGGAGGGATTCAGTGCTCGGGCATCGATGGGGCCCCGACCGACTGCGCGTCGACGAACGCGTGGAACACGGACCTGTTCCCGCTGCTGCCGAGCGTCTTCTTCCTCGGCATCATCGGCGTGGGCCTGGTGCTGCTGGGGCGGAGGCTGCCGGAGGACCGCGCCGTGCTCGGCATCCCGCTGCGCGCCTGGGGCACGGTGCTGACGGTCGCCTCGGCCTGGTCCGCGCTCTGGTCGCTGTTCGGCTCGCCGTCGGGGGCCATCTGGGGCCGCGCCAACGCCACCTCGAGCCCGGAGCTCGGCGCGTTCCTGGCGTTCCTCTTCTCCGCGCTGGCCGTATTCCTCGCCGTCGCGGGTCCGCTGGTCCCGCTGCTGACCGCACCGCTGCTGCCCGAAGCGGCACCGGCCGCGCCGACCGGATCGCAGGGCTACGGCGCCCAGGGGTTCGGCGCGCCGGCGGAATCGCAGCCGCACGTGGGCCATTTCGGCGGCCAGCCCGTCCAGCAGGCCCACCCGGGGCAGCCGTTCACCGGGCCGGAGCCGGCTCAGGCCGCGCCGCACCCGACCCCTGCGCCCACGCCCACGCCGTCCCCGCTGGCCACGCCGACGCCGGAGCCGCAGGACGAGCCGCCGACCGTCCCGGCCACGCTGCCGCTCGGCTCCCGCACGCCGCCCCCGGCCCCCGCTCCCGCGCAGCCGCCGACCCCGGCCTTCGCTCCGTTCTGGTTCGCCGTCCCCGCCGCCCGCCCGCTCGCCCCCGAGGGCGACCCGAAGGGCGCGCCGGTCGGCGAGTTGGTGCCCGGCACCTGGTACCTGGCCATCGCCCAGCGCGGCGACGCCCTGCTGACGCAGACCCAGGAGGGCAAGCGCGGCCTGCTCGCCGACACCTCGGGTATCCAGCGAGGCTGATCCCCGCCCTGCTTGTAGCTGACATTTGGCGACCCCCACGCTAATCTGACGCTCCGTCAGCCAAGCGTGGGGGTCTCGTCATGCGCCTCGGTCTCGTCCTCGGCTACTGGGGTGCGGCCCCCACGCAGGGCTTCGTCGAACTCGCCCAGGAGGCCGAGCGGCTCGGCTTCGACTCCGTCTGGACCGCAGAGTCCTGGGGCTCCGACGCCTTCACGCCGCTGACCTGGATCGCCGCCCACACCAGCCGGATCCGGCTCGGCACCGGCATCGCGCAGATGGCCGCCCGGACCCCGACCGCCACGGCCATGCACGCCATGACGCTCGATCACCTCTCCGGCGGCCGCCTGCTGCTCGGCCTCGGCCTCTCCGGCCCGCAGGTCGTCGAGGGCTGGTACGGCCGCCCGTTCCCGCGCTCGCCGCTGACGGCCGTGCGCGAGTACGTCGACGTCATCCGGCAGACGCTGCGGCGCGAGAAGCCGGTCGCCCTGGACGGCCGCTTCCACCCGCTCCCCTACACCGGCCCGGACGGCACCGGCCTGGGCAAGGCGCTCAAGCCGATCCTGCACCCGCTGCGCCCGGACATCCCGATCCTGCTCGGCGCGGAGGGCCCGAAGAACATCGCCCAGACCGCCCGGATCGCCGACGGCTGGCTCCCGCTCTACTTCTCCCCCGACCGGGCCGACCTCTACGCCGAGCCGCTGGCGAACGCCCGGCCCGGCTTCATGGTCGCGCCCATGGTCCACGCCCGCGTCTGCGAGGACGTGGCGGAGGGGCTCGCGCCGATCCGCGCGATGCTCGGCTTCTACATCGGCGGGATGGGCACGCAGGCCAAGAACTTCCACGCCGACCTGATGGCCCGGATGGGCTACGAGGCAGAGGCCCGGCTCATCCAGGAGCTGTTCCTGGCCGGCCGCCGCGAGGAGGCGATCGCGGCTGTCCCCGCCGCCTTCGCCGACGAGATCAGCCTGGTCGGCTCCCGCGCCCGCATCGCCGACCGCGTCGCAGCGTGGCGCTCCACGCCGGTCACGGACCTGCTCATCACCTCCCGCGACCCGGCGACGCTGCGCACGCTGGCGGAACTGGTGCTCTAGGCTCCGCCCGAGGCCGGGGACACCTTCGCTGAAACGGCCAGTTACACCCTCCAGGGGCGCGGGGAACTGCGCGAGAAGCCACCGACATGCAGGGGGTCCTCAACGCGCAGGGCCATCCGCGCAGGGTGGTTTGGGTGGTGCAACTTCCCTGTCAGTTCAGGCTCAGGCCCTCGCGCCACAGCTGCGGGACGTGGGCCTCACCGAACAGCTCCGGGCCGACCGCACCCTGCGGCAGGCGGCCGTTGAGCCAGAGCATCACGTCGAGCGCGGTGCCGCGCACTGCGGCGTCGGCCTTGGCGTGGCCGTAGGAGAAGGTGAAGCCCTCGGGGGTGCGCAGGAGCTGCCACTCGCCGGGGACGTCCGTGCAGTGGAGGTGGAGGCTGTCGCCCTCGCCGGCGAGGCGGTCGCGGGCGGTGAAGGCGCGGGCCGTGGCGTCGGTGGCGTTGGTGAGCAGTTCGTCGATGTTGTCGGCCGCCAGGTCGGCGGCGGCCTCCGGCAGCAGACCGGCCGTCAGATCGCCGTCGATGCGGTGGACCAGGGTCTCGTGCGCGATCCGGCGGGCCCACCAGCGGGTGCCGCCGGTGCCGGCCCAGCCCCACACGTCGAGGTCCGGGCCGGTCTCGCGCAGCAGCGCGATCGTGCGGTCGGCGCCCGCCTGGAGCCAGGCGGCCTCGCCGCCGGCCGGCATCTCGCGGTCGGGGACCTCCTTGAACGGCAGCCGCTGCTGCGCCTTGCGCGCGACGATCTCGCCGATCCAGCGGAACACCATGCCCTGGTGGAAGGCCAGGTCCCGCAGCGTCCACTCCGGGCAGCTCGGCACAGTCGCGGCGAGGTCTCCGGCTGCGACAGCCCCGGCGAGCCTGCGCCCGTCTGCCGCAGCAGAGTCGAGATACCGGTCGTGTGTCAGCCAGTCCATTCCCATGCCCGGACGCTAGCACCGACACCGGTGCGCACGTCCGGGCAGGGAGTCTTCACCTCGACTCACGCGGGCGGGCTCACTCGTCCCAGGCCTGGACGCCGCTCTGGCGGACGACGCGTCCGTCGCGCAGGTCCAGCACGGCCGCGCAGACCACGCGGGTGCCGTCCGGGTAGCGGCAGGCCTCCAGGAAGGCGGCGTGCTCACCGGTGGCGTCGACGACGACGCGCTCCAGCCGGTGCTCCATGTCCCGACTGCTGATCTCGGCCTGGTACGCCGCGATGGCGTCGCCGCCGATGAACGTCAGCGGGTGGCTGGGCTGGTCCCGCCGGTCGACGAGGGTCAGCTCGGCGTCGTCCGCGTACAGGGCGCGCAGCGTGGCCGCGTCGCGCTCCTCGATGCCGCGGCGCAGGGCCTCGGTGTCGAACGCGGGGGTGGTCTTCAGGGTGCTCATCTCGGGTCCCGCCCTTCTTGGTCGTTCCTGCGGTTCTCCTGTTCGGTGTCGACGCTCCTCCGCGACCGTCAATCCACCGTCAACGCGCTGGTCGCGGCAGGGGCCGCCGGCGGGCGCGGCACTAACCTGGAGGGGTGGAGACCGGCAGGCTGGGGATCCGGCTGCTCGGCGAGCTGGAGGTGGAGCTCGACGGGTGCCCCGTCGCGCTGCCCGCCGGACGGGCCAGGGAGCTGCTGGCCTGGTTCGCGCTCGCCCCCGGCCCGCACCCGCGGGGACGGGTCGCCGGGGCCTTCTGGCCCGCCGCGCCGGAGCCGGCCGCCCGCGCCAGCCTGCGCAGCACCGTCTGGGCGCTGCGCGCCGCGCTCGGTCCGGCCGCCGAGGGCCACCTGATCGCCGACCGAGCCTGCGTCGGGCTGCGCGCCGAGGGCCTGACCGTGGATCTCGCGGAGTTCGCCCGGCTGGCGGCGGACGGCCGCGATCGGGAGGCGATGGCGCTGTGCCGAGGTGAGCTGCTGCCCTCCTTCGAGCAGGACTGGGCCGTCACCGCCCGCGAGGAGCACCAGGTGCGGGTCGCCGCCCTGCTCGCGCAGACGGCGCGCACGGCGCGCGAGAGCGGTGAACTCGGCCCGGCCCTCGCCGCAGCAGGTCAGCGCCTGGCGCTTCGTCCGTACGACGAGGACGCCGCCGCGGAGCTGATGGAGCTGCTCGCCGCCTCGGGCAACCGCCCGGCCGCCCTCGCGGTCCACGCGGGACTGCGGCGTCGGCTCCAGCGCGAGCTGGGCATCGCCGAGGGGCCGGAGCTGGCCGCACTGGCGCGCAGGCTCCGCGCCGCCGACCGGGCAGAGGCCGGTCCGCGCGCGGCCCCTGCGCCCACGCGGGTGCGCGGGCGCGGCGCGGAGGTCGCCGCGCTGGACCGGGCCTGGCGGGAGGCGGCGCAGGGCCGCGGTTCCGTGGTCGCCCTGGCGGGCGACGGCGGGATGGGCAAGACGCTCCTCGTCACCGAGCTGCGGCGACGCCTCGACGACGAGGGCGTCCGTACCCTGGCCGGATACGCGGACGCGCTGGCGGACGGCGTCCCGTTCGCGCTCTGGGCGGAGGTCCTGGCCGAGGTGGCCGATCCCGGCGATCGAGCCGAACCTCGCGTCGACCCGCACGCCGAGCACCTGCGGCAGCTCGAACACTCCACGCAGCTGCTGCTGCGGGTCGCGCGGGAGGGCCCGCTGCTGCTGGTCCTCGAGGACGTGCACCGGGCCGACCCGTCCAGCCTGGATCTGCTCGCGTACGCGGGCCGTCGGCTGGCGGGGCAGTCGTTCTGCCTCGTCGTGCTGACCCGTCGCAGGCTCCCGGGCCACCGTCGGCTGGACGCCGTACTGGCCGCGCTGCACGCCTCCGGCAGCGTGAGCGCGGAGCTGGAGCTGGCACCGCTGCCGGACGCTGTCCTCAAGCAACTGGCGCTGGAGCAGCCGGGACTGACGGTGACCCAGGCAGCGCGCATCGCCCGGCTCGCGGACGGCAATCCGCTGCTCGCGGTGGAGGCCGCCCGCGCTGCGGCGCTGCGCGACGCCGACCTCGCGGCGGGACTGCGCGGAGCCGTCCACGCGGCCATCAGCCGACTGACACCGACGGCGCGCCAGGCGGTCACCTACATCGCCGCGGCGGGCCGCCCGCTGTCGATGCCGGAGCTCCGCTCCCTGCCGCTCCCCGACGCGTCGGCGGCGGCGACGGAGGCGTTGAGTTCCGGACTCCTCCTGGCGGACGCCTCCGGCATCGGCTTCCGCCACGCCCTCCTCCGCGACGCCTGCTACGCGGACCTTCCCGGCCCCCAACGCGCCGCGACCCACGCCGCGCTGGCCGTGGCATTGGCCGCCCGGTCCTACCCCGGGGCCGAGGCTTCCTCCGCCTCCCTCGGCGCTACGAACCTCGTATCGAGCGCCTCGGGCGCGGCGGGCGCGGCAGCCGGAGACGGCGATTCGACGAGGCCCGGCCCGCATCGGCCCGCATCGGGCGGTGCGGCAGGCGTCATGCCGAGCCGCGGCGAGCGGGCACGCTCGGAGGCGGCGGAGGCAGGAGGCCGTGGGTCGACGCATCCCGCCGCCTCACCCGAGCGCGCGAGCGTCGGCGCGTCCGTGCCCGCCGCAGGCGGGGTGCGGCACGCGGAGACCGGGCGGGCGCGGTTCGCCGCCGAGCTGGGGCGGCATCTGCGGCTGGCCGGGGAGCCCGCTGCCGCCGCCGCCCGCTACGCCGAGGCGGCGGGCGCGGCGCGGGGCGTCTGCGCGCTGCGGGAGGCGGCCGGATTCCTGCGGGAGGCCCTCGCGTTGGTGCCGGACACGCCGGAGCTGCTCGTGGAGCTCGCCGAGGTCGAGGCGTGGCAGGGGCGGCTGCCCGAGTCCGACGCGGCCTTCGAGCGGGCCCTGGAACTGATCGCGCCCGAGGACGCCGAGTCGCAGGTGCACGCGTGGCTGCGACGCGGCTACTGGCTGCGCGGCGGGGTCTGCCACCCGCGCGAGTCGCGGCGCAGCTTCACCCTCGTGCTGGACCTGCTCGACCGCTCGCCCGAGAGCCACGATCCGGGCATCCGCGCCGAGGCGCTGGCCGGGCTCGCGTGGGCGCATGCCGTTGCGGGCGACCCGGCGGAAGTAGACCGGATCCTGCGCGAGGTCGCCGAGGTGATCGGCCGCCGCACCCCAAGTGACTTGCTGGCCAACGACATCGGGCTGGCGCGCGGCCACGCGCTGATCCGGGCCGGGCAGTTCACCGACAGCTTCGCCCCGCTGATCGCCGGCGCAGCGGCAGCCGGACGCGCGGGCCGGCCGGAGCTGGCGTACAGCTGCCTGATCAACGCGGCCAGCGCCGCGGCCTGCGCCGGGGACTGGGAGCGCGCGCTGGACTTCACCGAGCGCTGCCTGGCAGTGGTCGTCCCCAACGGCCTCCTGCGGAGCACGGTCTGCACGCACTCCGCCCGCACGGCGGTACTGTGCCGGCTCGGGCGGACGGCCGAGGCCCGCGTCGCCTGCACAGCGGGCGAGGAGGTCGCCGCCCGTACGGGTCTCGCCGACCTGATCGCGCTCACCCATCACGACCGTGGCCAACTCGCCCTGGCCGAGGGCGATCCGACCACGGCGGCGGCCGAGCTCGCGGAGGCGCTCGCCCTGGCCGAGGCACCCGTCAGCCGCCCGCGCACGCGGCTGCTCCTCGCCGAGACGCTGGCCCGCGCGGGGCGTCCGGAGGAGGCGACGGCGCAGTTGCGCGCGGCCGCGCTGGAGCCGGTCTCGTTGGGCGACTTTCCCGAGACGCTGGTCGCCAGGATGAGCCACGTCCAGGGCCTGATCGCCCTCGCCGAGGGCGACGCGCGGACGGCGGCGGCGCGCCTGCGCGAGTCGGCGGCGGCGTGGGAGCGGAGCAGCGGCCGCATCGACGGCGACGCGCTGGTCGGGTCGCTGATCGACCTGGGCCGACCACCGATCAGCGCGCTCGTCGAACCGGCCCGCGAGCTGGCGGCGGTCAGGGCGGATCTCGCCGCCGTCGCAGCGAAAGAGAATTGAGGAGATATCAGATGCCGGATTTCGACGAGGAGTTGACCATCTCCGCGCCACCGGAGGAGGTATGGAAGCTGCTCTACGACCCGACGTCCTTCCCCCACTGGTGGGCAGGGGTCGGCAGCGTCGAGGCGACGACGGCCGAGGGCTACACCCTCTATCCGGACGGCTACCCGGACTTCCCGATGCCACAGCAGCTTTGCGCGAGCCGCGCGAACGGCATGGTGCGGATCTCCTGCCTCGTCTCCGACCTGGTCTTCGAATGGCGCCTGACCGCGGGCACGGGCGGAGGCACCCGCTTGTCCGCCCACGTCGAGATTCCCGAGTCGGAGGCAGCCCGTCTTGCGACACAGCGAGCGGTGATCCATACCTCGCTGCACCGCCTGGCAGCGCTGGCAACGGGCGCCTAATTGCAGCTCCCCAGGGGCGCGAGAAACCACCCTGTGCGGATGGCCCTGCTCGTTCGGCGACTCACCACCCAGGGTGGCTTGTCGGCGCACGCAGTTCATCGAGCAGAGCCTCGCGCCCCTGGGGGGGTTGCAACTGGCCGGAGGAGTGAGGGCTAGCGCAGCGCCCCGCAGCAGTCGGCCGTCAGGCCGGCTGGGAGGCTGTCGCCGCCGAAGATCGTCATCGTCGCCTCGTCGCCGCCCAGCGCCGCTACCGCGAGCAGCAGCGCACCCGCCGTCCAGGTCGTGCGTTCCTCGGGCCAGATCGCGTCGTCCTCGAAGACGTAGCCGGTCCAGTAGGCGCCGTCCTCGTGGCGCAGGTGCTGGATGGACTGGAGGATCTCCACCGCCCGCGTCGACTCGCCGATCGCCCACAGGGCCAGCGCCAGCTCCGCGCTCTCGCCGCCGGTGACCCACGGACGGTCGGAGACGCAGCGCACGCCCAGCCCGGGAACGACGAAGCGGTCCCATTCGCGCTCGATCCGCTCCTTCGCCGCCTCGCCGCGCAGCGCCGTGCCGAGGACCGGGTAGTACCAGTCCATCGAATAACGGTCCTTGTCGAGGAAGCGCTCCGGGTGATGGGCCACGGCGTGGCCGAGCTGACCCGCCGCCAGTTCCCAGTCCGGCTGCGGCTCTTCCAGGTACTCCGCGATCGCCAGCGCGCAGCGCAGCGCGTGGTGGACGCTGGAGCAGCCGGTCAGCAGGGCCTCGTCGGGTGTCGAGCCGTTCTCCTCGCGCCGCCAGGAGACCGTTCCGTCCGCGCGGCCGAGCTCCAGCACGAAGGCCACCGCCCGGCTGACGGTGAGCCAGATCTCCTCCAGAAAGGAGTCGTCGCCCGTCGCCAGATGGTGGTGCCAGGCGCCGACCGCGATGTACGCGCAGAAGTTGGACTCGCGGTTGAGGTCGCTCGGCTCCCCCTCCCGGTACGCGGCGTACCAGGAGCCGTCCGCGTTCTGACACCGCATCAGCCAGCGGTACGCGGCCTCCGCCGCGGCGTGCTCGCCCGCGACGTCCAGCGCCATGGCCGCCTCGACGTGGTCCCATGGGTCGAGATGGCCGCCGGTGAACCACGGGATCGCGCCGTCGGCACGCTGCTCCGCGAGGATGCTGCGCACGGTCGCCGCCGCCTGCTCGGCGGTCAGCACGCCGTCCAGGGTCAGCGTCCTCACGCCTTGCTCCCGTGCGGCCTGGTCGCGTAGGCGACGAAGCTCTTGCCGATGGCCGGGTTGAGCGCCTTCTCGGTCCAGCGGGTCAGCTTGCCGATGACCGGGGCGCCGACGATGTCCCAGACCAGCAGCTGATGGTAGGCGCGCACGGGCAGCGCCTTGTCGTTGTCGACGCCGACCGCGCACTTGATCCACCAGTACGGCGAGTGCAGCGCGTGCGCGTGGTGCGTGCCGTACGGGTCGAGACCGGCGCCGCGCATCTTCTCCAGCAGCTCCTCGCCCCGGTAGATGCGGATGTGGCCACCCTCGACCTCGTGGTACGCGTCCGAGAGCGCCCAGCAGATCTGCTCGGGCAGCCAGCGCGGCACGGTGATCGCGATCGAGCCGCCGGGGCGCAGCACGCGCACCATCTCCGCCAGCACGCCCTTGTCGTCCGGGATGTGCTCCATCACCTCGGAGATGATGATCTTGTCGAAGCTGTCGTCGGGGAAGGGAAGCGACAGCGCGTCGCCCTCCACCGCGATCGCGGAGGCGCCGGCCGGGGCCTCGCCCTCCAGCTCCATCGCTGCGAACCAGCGTCGGACCTCGCGGATCTCCTCCGCGTTGCGGTCCAGTGCGACCACGCGGCCGCCGCGCCGGTACACCTCGAAGGCGTGGCGTCCTCCGCCGCAGCCGAGGTCGAGCACCCGGTCGCCGGGGGCGATCGGGAAGCGGGAGAAGTCGACGGTCAGCACGGCCGGGGCTCCTAACGGTTGCGGTGAACTGCGAGGCAGGAGTGAAGAATGAAAGGGAGGTTGATCGTGAGGGGCGTCAGACGTAGCGCCAGCCGGCGCCGGCCCGGGCACGCTGCCCGACCCCGGTCGCGATCACCTCGCGGTACCGCTCGACGGTCAGCTCGGCCGCCCGGCGCCAGGTGAAGCGGGCCAGCACCCGCTCGCGGCCCGCCGCGCCGATCCTGGCGCGCAGCTCCGGCTCGTCCAGCAGCCGGCCGAGCGCGGCGGCCAGTGCGCCGGGGTCGCCCGGCGGCACGGCCAGGCAGGTCTCCCCGTCCGGCCCGGCGACCTCGGGGATCGCCCCGCCGGTCGTCGCGACCAGCGGTGTCCCGGTGGCCATCGCTTCGGCGGCCGGCAGCGAGAAGCCCTCGTAGAGGGACGGCACGCAGGCGACCTGCGCGCTGCGCACCAGGTCCACGAAGGCGGCGTCGTCGATGCCGCCGCGGAACTCGACGACGTCCTCCAGCCCGAGCCGCCGGATCGCCTCGGCGACCGGCCCGCCCTCGGGCCGCTTGCCGACGACGACGAGGTGCGCGTCGCGCTCGGTGCGGACCTTGGCCAGCGCCTCGACGAGATGGACCAGGCCCTTGAGCGGCACGTTGGCGCTGGCGGTGGTGACAATCCGCCCGGGCACCTCGGCGACGGCCGGGTCCGGCGACCACAGGTCGACGTCCGCGCCGATCGGGACGACGTGCACGCGCTGCGGCGCGACGTCGAGGTGGTCGACGATCTCGCGGGCGGAGCTCTCCGAGACGGTGAGCACCGAGTCCAGGCGGGCCGCGACGCGGCGCTGCATCCGGGTGAACCCGTACCAGCGGCGCACCGAGAGCTTCTTGAGCGGGCCCTCGGCGGCGTCGAGGTCCAGCGCGCGGTCGACGGTGATCGGGTGGTGGATCGTGGTCACCAGCGGGAAGCCGATCCGGTCCAGACCGAGCAGGCCGTAGCCGAGGGTCTGGTTGTCGTGGACGACGTCGTAGCGGCCACGGTGCTGGGCGAGGTGGCGGCGGGCGCGCAGGCTGAAGGTCAGCGGCTCGGGGAAGCCGCCGGTGCGCATGATCGCCGTCTCCAGCACGTCGACCGGCCCGCGGTACTCGGAGAGCGCGGGCGTCCGGAACGGGTCAGGGTCGCGGTAGAGGTCGAGGCTGGCGATCTCGCCGAAGGCGAGCCGACCGGGCCCGTCGGGGTCGACCGCGTCGAAGTCGAGGGTCGGATACGGCTGACCGCCGAGCACGCGCACGTCATGCCCGAGCCGGGCGAGCTCCCGCGACAGGTGCCGGACGTAGACGCCCTGGCCGCCGCAGAACGGGTTGCCCTTGTACGAGAGCAGGGCGATGCGCAGCGGCTCGTCGTGGCTCGCGGTCAACTGGACCCCTCTCCTGGGTCTCTTGCTTCTCCTGCGCCCTCCCCGGGCTGCCCCGGTCAGGGTAATCTAGAACACGTTCCAGCGGGGCGGCAGCGAGAGAGCTTGAAGATTACCGGTCCGTAGCTTTACGAAATCGGCCGGGGCGGGTGATTCGCGCCACGCCCGCTCTCTGCGCCATCATTCGGGGATCCAGTGGTAGGTACGTAGGAGCTCTCGATGACGACCACCCCGCGGCCCTCGGCGCCGCCGCTCACCGAGCGGCAGGAGGCACGTCGCCGCCGCATCCTGCACACCGCCGCGCAGTTGGCGTCGCGCGGCGGCTTCGAGGCGGTCCAGATGCGGGAGGTCGCGGACACGGCGGGCGTGGCCCTGGGCACGCTCTACCGGTACTTCCCCTCGAAGGTGCATCTGCTGGTCGCGACGATGCAGGACCAGCTGCAGCTGTTCCAGGAGCAGACCCGCAAGCATCCCGCCGCGGGCGACGACCCGGGAGCACGGGTGGCGGAGACGCTGATGCGGACCTTCCGCGGCCTCCAGCGCGAGCCGCAGCTCGCGGAGGCGATGGTCCGCGCGCTGACCTTCGCGGACCGCTCGGTGAGCGCGGAGGTGGACCAGGTGAGCCGGATCACCGGCGCGCTGATCCTGGACGCGATGGGGCTGGACCACGCTCCGTCGCGCGAACAGCTGGCGGCGGTGCGGGTCATCGAGCACACGTGGCACTCGGCGCTGGTGACGTGGCTGTCGGGAAGGGCGTCGATCGCGCAGGTGCGTATCGACCTTGAGACGGCCTGCAAATTGCTGACCATCGAGGGATAGTTGCACCTCCGGGGGCGCGGGGAACTGCGCGAGAAACCACCCTGTGCGCATGGCCCTGCGCGTTCGGGGACACCCCACATCAGTGGCTTGTCGCGCAGTTCCCCGCGCCCCTGGGGAGTTGCAACTCACGCTTAGTCCGGAAAGACAGGGTCTCCGGTCTCCGCCAGTTGGATCAGGATCGCCTCCACCGGGCAGCTCTCCGCTGCGCCAAGCACCGCCTCCGACGCGTCGATCTCCTCTTCGATCGGGTGGGACTGACGCGCCGCGTCCAACCTGAACGCCTCAGGCGCGCTCGCCGCGCAGAAGCCCCCGCTGATGCAGACCCCCCGGTCGACCTCGATCCGCCAGCGGTCGCCCATCAGCTCTCCCCGGGGACGGGGTAACCCTGTGGGAGGTTGATGGTCTTCTCCTCCAGGAAGCCCGCCAGTCCCTCGACGCCGAACTCGCGGCCCAGGCCGGAGTTCTTGAACCCGCCGAACGGGCCGTTGAAGTCCAGGCTGAAGCTGTTGACCGAGAAGGTCCCGGTCCGCACCTGCCGGGCGATCTCTACGCCGTGCTCCGCGTCGCCCGCCCAGACGCTGCCGGAGAGGCCGTAGTCGGAGTCGTTGGCGATGCGGATCGCATCCGCCTCGTCGTCGTAGGGCAGCAGGCAGACCACCGGGCCGAAGATCTCCTCGCGGGCGACCCGCATCCGGTTGTCGACCGAGCCCAGCAGCGTCGGCTCGACGTACCAGCCCTTCGGCTGGGACGCCGGGACGCCGCCGCCGGTGAGGACCTTCGCGCCTTCCTCCTGGCCGATGCGGATGTAGTCCAGGTTGCGCTGCTGCTGGCGCTTCGCGACCAGCGGGCCGACCTGTGTCTCGGCGGCGAGCGGGTCGCCGACGACGAGCGCGCTGACGGCCGCCGCCATCTTCTCCGCGATCTCGTCGTAGCGGGAGCGCGGAGCGAGCACGCGGGTCAGCGCCACGCAGGCCTGGCCGTTGTTCATGTAGGAGGACCCCATCAGGTTCGCCACCGCCGCGTCCAGGTCCGCGTCGGGCAGCAGGATCGCGGCGGACTTGCCGCCCAGCTCCAGCGTGACGCGGGTGAGGTTGCGCGAGGCGACCTCCATGACGCGCTTGCCCGCCGCGACCGAGCCCGTGAAGGAGACCTTGTCGATGCCGGGGTGGCCGACCAGGTACTCGCTGACCTCGCGGTCGGCGGGCAGGATGCTGAGCACGCCTTCCGGCAGTCCGGCCTCGGTCGCGATCTCGGCGAGGATGTAGGAGTCGAGCGGCGTCTCGGGCGAGGGCTTGAGCACCACGGTGCAGCCCATCAGCAGCGCCGGCGCGAGCTTCGCCGCCGCGATGAACTGCGGGACGTTCCACGGCGCGATCGCCGCCACGACGCCGACCGGCTCGCGTCGGACCAGGATCGGGCTGAGCACGCCGCCGCGGTACTCCTCCAGGACCACCTTGCGGGCGTTGGTGATCGCCGCGTCCCAGATCATCATCGGGCCGTAGGCCTGGGCCAGGATGCTCCACGAGTACGGCGAGCCGTTCTCGGAGCTGATCACGCGGGCGATCTCGTCCGCGCGGGCGGCGATGCCGTCCTTGATCCGTGCGCAGATCTCGATCCGCTCGTCCAGGCTCATCCGTGGCCAGGGGCCGTCGTCGAACGCCTTGCGCGCGGCCGCGACGGCCCGGTCCACGTCCTCGCGGGAGGCGTGCGGCACGCGCCCGATGACCTCCTCGGTGTGCGGCGAGATCACCTCGATCACCTCGGCCCCGGCGGGGGCCACCAGCGAACCGCCGATGTAGAGCTCGCCGTACTCGGTGAATCCGCCGGACGCTGCTGCGCTGTCGGTCATCGATCTCTCCTCCCACGGGACACCGGAAAGCTGCCGTCCCACTCCATGAGAACTGATACCAGTTCTACTTATAGGCGGCAATGCCCATGCAGTACCCTCCCGGATTAGGTGCATGACGCAAGGAACGTGTTCCACATTTGAGGAGGCCCCGTGCCGCAGGACACCCCCGACCGTGCGGCGTGGCGCGACCGGGTCCTCCCGCCCGTGCAGGACCTGGGCGGCGGCGTGTGGAGCATCCCCGTGCCGATCCCCGACAATCCGCTGCGCTACACGCTCGTCTACCTGCTGGAGAGCACGAGCGGGCCGGTGCTCGTCGACACCGGATGGGACGACCCGAGCGGCCGGGAGATCCTCGCGTCCGGCATCGCGGCGGCGGGCTTCGCCCTGTCGGACGTGCACGGCGTGCTGATCACCCACCACCACCCCGACCACCACGGCCTCTCCGCGCACGTGCAGGAGACGTCGGGGGCGTGGATCGCGATGCACGAGGCCGAGGCGTCGGTGGTCCGGGCGATCCGTGACGTCCCGACGGAGAAGTGGATCGGCCGGATGGCACGGTCCATGCGCGCGGCGGGCGTCCCACAGGATCATCTGGACGGCCTGGCCTCCTGGGGCGGCGACTCGGAGAACGGTCCGGCGACGCTGGGCGCGGCGGTGCCGGACCGGGAGCTGGTCCACGGCGAGAGCGCGGGCGTGCCGGGCCGCGAGCTGCGGGTGATGTGGACTCCCGGCCACACGCCGGGCCACGTCTGCCTCTACCTGGACGAGAAGCCGAAGACGCGCCTGCTGAGCGGGGACCACCTGCTGCCGACGATCACCCCGGTGGTGAGCCTCTACCCGGAGAACCCGGGCGACGAGCCGACGGACCCCCTCGGCGACTTCCTCGACTCCCTGGAGCGGATCGCGGCGCTGGCGCCGGAGGAGATCCTCCCGGCCCACCAGTACCGCTTCGCGGACGCGCCCGGACGCGTGCGAGCGCTGCTCGACCATCACGCGGAACGGCTGGCCGACCTGCACGGTCAGCTGCGCGACGAGCCGCTCACGCTGTGGCAGGCGGCGCAGGGGATGCACTGGAACCGACCCTGGTCCGAGCTGGGCTTCCTGGCGCGGCACCTGGCGGTGTCGGAGGCGGCAGCGCATTTGCGCAGGCTGGTGAAGACGGGCCTGGCTGAGGCGGTCACCGACGAGGAGCCGATCCGCTACCACGCGAGGTAGTTGCACCTCCAGGGGCGCGGGGCTGCCGATTTGCGCCTCCGGCGCGTGGGCGCGAGCCGGTCGGCAATGGGACCAGTTGCACCACCAGGGGCGCGGGGAACTGCGCGACAAGCCACCCGCCCACCTGGCGCGCCGAACGAGCAGGGGCCATCGGCACACGGTGGTTTCTCGCGCAGTTCCCCGCGCCCGTTGGGTGACTGCATGGCTGATCCCGAGCTCAGGCTAAGGTGACTCCACAACTTGATCCGCGTCCCAGCAGGGGAAGCCGGTGGGATTCCGGCGCTGACCCGCAGCCGTAGAGCCGGAGTGCCTGTCAGGACGCGAGCGGCGCGTCGAACCCGTGGGGGCTCGACACCGTCGAGGCTACGGATCGTCCTCCGCTCACCGAAAGGCCCCTTCCGCCATGCTCTCCGCCGTCCGCCCCGCCGCGAAGGCGGCGTGTGGTGTCGCAGTCTCCGCCGCCGTCCTGATCGGTGCCGCCGGGCCCGCCCTCGCCGCGTCCGCATCGCCCGCGCCCGTCACCGTGCCCGCCGGCCTCTACGGCAAGAGCGACCCCACCTACGACGGCGTCTGGCGGCAGTCGCTGAGCATCCTCGCCCTGCACACCCAGGGCGTCACCCCGGCCGCCTCCGCCGTGAACTGGCTCACCAAGCAGCAGTGCGCCGACGGCGGCTGGCCCTCCTACAACCCGGACCCGGCCAAGGCCTGCGCGCCCGCGACCGAGGACACCAACGCCACCGCCGTCGCCGTCCAGGCACTCACCGCGCTCGGTGGACACGACGACGCCGTCGCCAAGGCCGTGGCCTGGTACAAGAACGTGCAGAACAAGGACGGCGGCTGGTCCTACAACCCGGGCGCCGCCAGCGACGCGAACTCCACCGCGCTCGCCGTCACCGCGCTCGCCGCCGCCAAGACCGACCCGGCGACCGTGGCCAAGAACGGCAAGACCGCCGTCCAGGGCCTGGCCGCGTTCCAGCTCGGCTGCTCCGCGCCCGCGGCCCAGCAGGGCGCGTTCGCCTACCAGCCGGACAAGAACGGCAAGCTTGCCGCCAACGGTCTCGCCAGCGCGCAGGGCGCACTCGGCGCGGAGCAGGCGTTCCTGCCGGTGGCCGCGTCGACCGCGAGCGCCGCCGCGTCCGCGGCCTGCTCGGACCCGGCCGCGTCCGCCGCGAACTACCTCGCCGTTCAGCTCAAGAGCGGCCAGGAGCACCTGACCCAGGCGCTGGCCGGCGCCGCGCCGAGCCCCGACTATGCCGCCACCGCGTGGGCCGTGCTCGCACTGGCCCACCAGGGCCGCCTCGCGGACGCGCAGGGCGCGATGGGCTGGCTGCGGCAGAACGGCCAGGCGTGGACCCAGGGCGACCACGGTGCGGCCAGCCCGAGCGCGCTGTCCCTGCTGATCCTCGCCGCGCAGGCGACCGGCACGGACGCGACGAAGTTCGGCACGACCAACCTGGTCACGCAGTTGGAGGGCACCGGCCCGACCCCGGCCGCGACGCCCAGTACCGCGAGCGCCCCGGCGAGCGCCGCCTCCGCCACCGCCGCACCCGCGAAGAAGAGCAGCGGCACGTCGCCGTGGTGGATTTTCGGCGTGGCACTGGTCGCCAGCATCGGCGCCGGTCTCTTCATCAGCTACACCCGCGGCAAGCGGTCTTGATACCCCGCTCGATCCCCCGGCGGATCGCGAGGGCGGTGGCCGTGTCGGCCGCCGCCCTGGTGGCGTTGCTGCCGCTGCTGCTCGCCGGACCCGCCTCAGCGACGGCGTACCGGTACTGGTCGTTCTGGTCCTGGAGCGGCAGCGCCTGGACCTACCAGCAGCAGGGCCCGAACACCAACGTCCCGGCCGACGGCTCTGTCGACGGCTGGCGCTTCGGCGTCAGCGTCGACAGCGCGCACGCCGTGCAGCCGCGCAGCACCGGCGCGCCGTCCTTCGCTGAACTGTGCGCGAAGGCTCCTCCCGTGAGTGGGAAGAAGCGGGTGGCCGTCGTCATCGACTACGGCACGGACGCGGGCGCGCCCGCCGAGCGGGGCGGCTGCGCGGTGCTCGCGACCGACGCCAGCTCGGCGCAGTTGCTGGCCCAGCTCGTGCCACCGCTGCGTTACGACAGCAACGGCATTCTCTGCGCCATCTCCGGCTATCCGGCGCAGGGCTGCGGCGAGGCCGTCGCTGACAACGGTTCCGCCCCGGCGGCGGCCGCGCCGAGGCCGACGGGCGGTGGCTCGTCCACGCCGGTCCTCGGCTGGACGGCCGGCGCAGCGCTCGTCGCGGCACTCGGCGGCGCGGCGTGGTGGCGGAACCGCCGCCGCGGAAACACCAACTGACCCCCGATCAATTCACCGACATGAAGCACTCCCTGCATCCCGGCGCCTGGTGGCTGTGGGCCCTCGGGCTGGCCACCGCCGCCTCGCGGACCACCAATCCGCTGCTGCTGCTCCTGATCGCGGCCGTGGCGGGCTACGTCGTGGCCGCGCGCAGGACCGACGCGCCGTGGGCCCGTTCGTACGGAGTGTTCCTGCGGCTGGGGCTGCTGGTGCTGGGAATCAGGGTGATCGCCTTCACGCTGCTCGGCTCCCCGATCCCGGGGACGCACATCCTCTTCACCCTGCCGGAGATCCCACTGCCGGAATGGGCGAAGGGCGTGCGGCTGGGCGGTCCGCTCAGCCTGGAGGGGTTCCTCTTCGCCGCCTACGGCGCGCTGCGGCTGGCCGTCCTGCTGGCCTGCGTGGGCGCGGCGAACGCGCTGGCCAATCCGGCGCGGCTGCTGCGTTCGCTGCCGGGCGCGCTCTACGAGGCGGGCGTGGCCGTCGTCGTCGCGCTGACCTTCGCGCCGAACCTGGTTGCCGACGCCCAGCGGCTGCGCTCCGCACGGCGCTTGCGCGGCCGGTCGGAGAAGGGCGTCAAGGTGCTGCTGACCATCGGCGTGCCGGTGCTGGAGGGCGCGTTGGAGCGCTCGGTCAACCTGGCCGCCGCAATGGACACGCGGGGCTTCGGCCGCCAGGCCGACGTGCCGCGTCGGGTCCGGCTGACCACGGCGGTGCTGACGCTGGCGGGACTGCTCGGCTGCTGCGTCGCCGCCTATGGACTGCTCGGCGCGGACGGCGCCGCGTGGGCGCTGCCGCTGCTCGGGATCGGCGCGGTCGCGGCGGCGGGCGGGCTGCTGCTCGGTGGCCGGCGGGCGGTCCGCACCCGCTACCGGCCGGACCGCTGGGACCTGCGCGCCTGGCTGGTCGCCGGGTCCGGCGTCGCCGTGGCGGCCGGGATGCTGCTCTGCGGTCCCGCCTACGCCGACATACTCAACCCGCCGCCGGTGCCGCTGACCGCACCGACGCTGCCGCTGCTGCCGGCGGCGGTCGTCCTGCTCGGCCTGCTGCCCGCGTTCGTCGCGCCCGCGCCGGTCCGTCGTTCTGTCGCGAAGGCGAAGGAGACCCGGAAGTGATCACCTTCGAGGACGTCTCGGTCCACTACGCCGACGCCGCCGGGCCCGCGCTGAGCGGGATCGAGCTGGAGATACCCGAGGGCGAACTCTGCCTGCTGGTCGGGCCCTCCGGCTCGGGCAAGTCGACGCTGCTCGGCGCGGTGAGCGGGCTGGTGCCGCACTTCACCGGCGGGGTGCTCCGGGGCCGGGTGACCGTGGCCGGCCGGGACACCCGCACCCACCGGCCGCGCGACCTCGCCGACGTCGTGGGTACCGTCGGGCAGGACCCCCTCGCCCACTTCGTCACCGACACCGTGGAGGACGAACTCGCCTACGGTATGGAGTCGCTCGGCCTGGCCCCGGAGGTGATGCGGCGGCGGGTGGAGGAGACGCTGGACCTGCTCGGTCTCGCCGAGTTGCGCGACCGACCGCTCGCCACGCTCTCGGGCGGGCAGCAGCAGCGCGTGGCGATCGGCTCGGTGCTGACGGTGCATCCGAAGGTGCTGGTCCTGGACGAGCCGACGTCCGCGCTGGACCCGGGCGCGGCGGAGGAGGTGCTCGCCGTGCTGCAGCGGCTGGTGCACGACCTCGGCACGACCGTGCTGCTCGCCGAGCACCGGCTCGAGCGGGTCGTCCAGTACGCGGACCAGGTCGTGCTGCTGCCGGGCGGCGGGCAGCCGCCGGTGGTCGGCGAACCGGCCGAGGTCATGGCTGTGTCGCCCGTGCACCCGCCCGTGGTCGCGCTCGGCCGCGCGGCGGGCTGGCGTCCGCTGCCGCTCTCGGTCCGCGACGCGCGACGCCAGGCCGCGCCGCTGCGGGAGCGGCTGGCGATCGCGCCCCGGCCCGCTGAAGTTCCGTCGTCGGACGGGGAACCGCTGGCCGTCCTCGACCGCGTCTTCGTCCGCCGCGACCAGGTGCGCGCGCTGAACGGCGTCACGCTGGCGTTCCGGCCGGGCGAGATCACCGCGCTGATGGGCCGCAACGGCGCGGGCAAGTCCACCCTGCTGGGCACGCTCGTCGGCCTGTACGCGCCGACGAGCGGCGCGGTCGGCGTAGGCGGCTTCACCCCGCACACGACCGCCCCCGCCTCCCTGCTGCGCCGCGTCGGCCTGGTCCCGCAGGAGCCGCGCGACCTGCTCTACTGCGACTCCGTCGCGGCGGAGTGCGCGGCAGCGGACGCGGACGCGGGTGCCGCGTCGGGCAGTTGCCGCGCGCTGGTCGAGCGGCTGATCCCCGGCATCGCGGACGCGACCCACCCCCGCGACCTCTCCGAGGGCCAGCGCCTCACGCTCGCGCTGGCCATCGTTCTCACCGCCCGCCCGGGGCTGATCCTGCTCGACGAACCGACGCGCGGCCTCGACTACGCCGCGAAGGCGCGCCTCGTCGACATCCTGCGCGGCCTCGCGGCCAAGGGCCACGGCGTGCTGCTGGCCACCCACGACGTCGAACTCGCGGCGGAGCTGGCCCACCGGACGGTGATCCTCGCCGAGGGCGAGGTCGTCGCCGACGGGCCGACCAGCGAGGTCGTGGTCTCCTCCCCCGCCTTCGCGCCACAGGTCGCGAAGATCATCGGCTCGGGACCCTGGCTGACGGTCACCCAGGTCGCGACGGCGCTCGGCTTGCCGACATGAGCCGCCGCGACATGAACCGCGCCGAACTGAATCGCCCGGTTCCCCTCGGCAAGCGGTCCACCACCCTGCTCGTCCTCATCTCCACTCTCGGCCTCGTCGCCTTCGGCTGGCCACTCCTCGCCTCCCCGCACTCCGCGCTGGCCGCGCACTCCACGGACGCGCCCTGGATGTTCGCCGTACTCCTGCCGCTGCTGCTCGCGGTGGTCGTCGCTCAGATCGCGGAAGGCCGCAGCGCGGCGGGTGGGCAGGCCGGGCTGGACGCGAAGTCCATCGCCCTGCTCGGCGTCCTCGCGGCGGCGGGCGCGGCGCTACGCCCGCTGGGGGCCGGGACGGCCGGGCTGGAGCCGACCTTCTTCCTGATGGTGCTCGCCGGACGCGTACTCGGCCCCGGCTTCGGCTTCGTCCTCGGCAACATCACGCTCTTCGCGTCCGCTCTGCTCACCGGCGGCGTCGGGCCCTGGCTGCCGTTCCAGATGCTCGCCATGGGCTGGGTCTGCCTCGGCGCGGGCCTGCTCCCCGGCCCGGCGACCCTACGCGGCCGCCCCGAACTCTGGCTGCTGGCCGCCTACGGCGCGGTCTCCGCCGAGCTCTACGGCCTGATCATGGACCTCCAGGGCTGGCCCTACATCGCCGGCCTCAGCAGCTCCATCTCCTTCGTCCCCGGCGACCCGCTGGCGGCGAACGTGACTCGCTTCGCCCTCTACCACCTCACCACGGCGATGGGCTGGGACCTGATGCGCTGCGCGCTCACCGCCGTCCTCTGCCTGACGCTGGGCCGCGCGGTCCTGCTCTCCCTCCGCCGCGCCTCCCGCCGCGCGGCGTTCCACGCCCCGGCGCGGTTCGAGACCGGAGAGGGTCAGATGAAATCGCTCGTATCCAGCGAGAAACCGAACGGCTCCGGCAGCGGCACGGGGTCGCCGAACGGGACCGACTCTCCCGCAGAGTAGTCGTCCTTGGCAGGCTCGCTGTAGCGGATCACCCGGCCCTCATCGCGGTCCACGACGAGATAGAGCGGGATCCCCGCACGCGCATAGCAATGCCGCTTGATGATCCGATCGTCGGAGGGACGCGTGCTCGTCACCTCGACCACCATCGACACCCCCACGGTCGGCATCCAGATAGGAGCACCCCGGAAGAGTCGCAGCTCGCGCGGGGCAATCGTGATGTCCGGGATCACATGATTCTTCGGCTCCACAACAGCACTCGGCATCTGCAGACCCTTGTTGCCCGAACAGTCCATCTGAATCCGGGAATCCCGGATCACCTGTTGCAGGATGGTGCTGATGCAGTCCTCGTGGTCCCCGTCAGGGGCAGGGGACACGACGATCTTCCCTTCGACCAGCTCAGCCTTGAAGCCCTCCGGGGTCTCCAGGGTGAGAAAGCTGTCCAGGAGGAGCTCCGCCGTCGTCGGTACCGTCTCGAACGCCATAGCACTCATGCTGCACCCCCTCGGTGTCGACGACCAGCTTTACGCACGGTCGCGCGCCGCACCAGAGAGTAACTTCGTCTTCACTCGATCGAGTCGGCGAGTTCCGCGTCCAGGATCCGGGCCCACTGCCGGACAATCCTCGCGCGCCGCGCGCCGTCGTCGCTGAGGATGTCGGCGAGGCCGAGGCCCCGGGCCATGTCGAGGGTGGCCTGGACGGTTTCGCGGACCCCGGGGCGGGTTTCGTCCGCGCCGAGGAGGGTGACGGCGGTGCGGTGGGTCTCGCGGCCGACGCGGGACTCCAGTTCGAGGACCCGGGGGCGAAGCTGGTCGTCCGTGCTGACCGCGACCCAGAGCTGGAGCGCGGCGCGGAACAGCGGTCCTGTGTAGAGGTCGACGAGCATGCCGACCACCGCCTGTGTGCGGTTCTGCCCCCGAGCCGGGAGCGCCGCCGCGCGGGCGTCGAGCTCGGCGCGGCGCTGGACCGCGACGTGCTCGACGGCGGCGGTGAAGAGGTCCTCCCGCGTCGGGAAGTGGTGCTGGGCCGCGCCGCGCGAGACGCCGGCGCGCTCCGCGACCACGGCCACCGTGCTGCCGGACCAGCCCACCTCCGCGAGGCAGTCGACGGCCGCCTCCAGCAGACGCTGCCGCGTCGCGCGGCTGCGATCCTGCTTGGGCGCCCTCGCGGAGGCGGAGGCAGGGGCGGGGGCAACGGATGGTGACGACACGGGCTGATCCTTTCCGCGACGAACTCTACGGTGCCCCCTGACCTGCTAGTACGACTTGGGCAGCCCCAACGTGTGCTGAGCCACGAAATTCAGGATCATCTCCCGGCTCACCGGGGCGATCCGCCCCACCCGCGCTCCCGTGATCAGCGCCGCGAGCCCGTACTCCGTGGCCAGGCCGTTGCCGCCCAGCGTCTGCACCGCCTGGTCCACGGCCCGGACCGCGACCTCAGCCCCCGCGTACTTGGCCATGTTCGCCGCCTCGCCCGCGCCGAAGTCGTCCCCCGCGTCGTACAGGAAGGCCGCCTTCTGCATCATCAGCTTGGCCAGCTCCAGCTCGATGCGTATCTGCGCGAGCGGGTGGGCCAGGCCCTGGTGCGCGCCGATCGGCGTGTCCCACACCGTGCGCCGCTTCGCGTAGTCGACCGCTCGGTCCAGCGCCAGGCGCGACATCCCCAGCGAGTAGGCCGCCGCCATGATCCGCTCCGGGTTGAGGCCCGCGAAGAGCTGGAGCAGCCCCGCGTCCTCGTCGCCGACCAGCGCGTCGGCCGGAAGCCGGACATCGTCGAGGAAGAGCTGGAACTGCCGCTCGGGCATCTGCAGTTCCATCTCGATCGGCCGGTACTCGAAGCCGGGAGTCTCCCTCGGCACGATGAACAGCGCCGGCTTGAGCTTGCCCGTGCGAGCGTCCTCCATGCGGCCGACGATGAGCGTGGCGTCCGCCGCGTCGACGCCGGAGATGAAGACCTTGCGGCCGGTGAGCAGCCAGTCCGAGCCATCGCGGCGCGCCGTGGTGGTCAGCCGGTGGGCGTTGGAGCCCGCATCGGGCTCGGTGATGCCGAAGGCCATCCGGCGGGTGCCGTCGGCGAAACCGGGGAGCCACTGCTGCTTCTGCTCCGGGGTGCCGAAGCGGGAGATGATGCTGCCGCAGATCGCGGGCGTGACCACCAGCATCAGCAGCGGGCAGCCGGAGGCGCCGAGCTCCTCCAGGACCAGGGCGAGCTCCTGGATGCCCGCGCCGCCGCCTCCGTACGCGGCGGGCAGGTTGACGCCGAGGAAGCCCAGCTTGCCCGCCTCGCGCCACAGTTCGTCGGCGGGACGATGCTCCTTGCCGCAGGCGAGGCTGTATTCGAGGCCGTAGCGGCTGCCGAGCGCGCGCACGGCGGCGCGCAGGTCGCGGCGTTCTTCCGATTCCACGAAGGTGCTGTCGAAGGTCGCGGTCATGGCTGCGGTGTCCCCTCCTCCGGGGTGATGCTGCCGGTGCTTTCTTCTTCGCTTTCGGTGCTGGGTGGCTCGCCGATGACGGCGAGCAGTGCGCCCGTGTCGACCTGCTGGCCGACGGTCGCGCGTAGTTCGGTGACCACGCCCTCCGCCGGGGCCGCGACGCGGTGCTGCATCTTCATGGCCTCCAGCCAGAGCAGCGGCTGTCCTGCCGTGACCCGGTCCCCCACCGCCGCCTCGACCCGGACGACCGTGCCGGGCATCGGCGCGAGCAGCGAACCGGCCGCCGCCTCGCGCTCCGGGTCGGGGAACCGTGGCAGCGCGCTCAGCGCGACCGCGCCGAGCGGCGAATCGACGTGGACCAGCTCGCCGTAGCGCGCGACCTCGAAAGCCCGCCGCACGCCGTCGACTTCGAGCACGACACGCTCGGGCGCGGACGCGACGAGCGCCACACCCGGGTGACTCTCGGCGACCAGGCCGCCGCGCGTCTCGCGATAGCGGACCTCGTGCTCGACGCCCTCCATCGCGTAGCGCTTGACCTGCGGCTGCGCGGGCACGTTGCGCCAGCCGCCGGTGACGGGCGTGCGCCTGGCCGCCGCGTCGGCGAGGGCGGCGGCCAGCGCGGAGAGCGCGACGCCGTCCTTGTCCGTCCCCGCGGTGAGGTCGTGCCGGGTGAGGAAGGCGGTGTCAACGCGACCCGCCAGGAATTCCGGGTGCCGCAGCACGCGGACCAGCAGGTCGCGGTTGGTCGTCAGCCCGTGGACGCGGGCCCGTGCCAACGCACCCGCGAGCCTGCGGGCGGCCTCCTCGCGGGTCGGCGCCCAGGCGATGACCTTGGCGAGCATCGCGTCGTAGTGGACCCCGACAGCGCTGCCGTCCTCGAAGCCCGCGTCGAGCCGCAACCCGGCTTCCTCCCCGCTCCGGGGCGGGGTGAACCAGGCGGTGACACCGGGCACTTCCAGTCGCTGGACCGTTCCGGTCTGCGGCTGCCAGTCGCGCGCCGGGTCCTCGGCGTAGAGGCGGACCTCGATCGCGTGGCCGCGCGGCGCAGGCGGCTCCGCGCCGGGGAGGCGGTCGCCCTCGGCGACGAGCAGTTGCAGCCGGACCAGGTCGAGGCCGGTGACGCACTCGGTGACCGGGTGCTCGACCTGGAGCCGGGTGTTCATCTCCAGGAAGAAGAAGCGCCCGTCAGGCGCGAGCAGGAACTCCGCCGTGCCCGCGCCGACGTAGCCGATGGCGCGGGCCGCCGCGCGAGCCGCCTCGTGCAGGCGGGCCCGCGTGTCAGCGTCGAGCAACGGGGCGGGCGACTCCTCGACGACCTTCTGGTGCCGCCGCTGGATCGAGCAGTCACGCTCGCCGAGGGCCCAGACGGTGCCGTGGGCGTCGGCGAGCAGCTGCACCTCGACGTGGCGGCCGGTCTCGACGTAGGGCTCGACGAAGACCTCGGCGTTGCCGAAGGCGGCCAACGCTTCGGCCCGAGCAGCGGCCAACTCGGCTTCGAGCGAGGCGAGTTCCCGCACCACCCGCATGCCACGGCCGCCTCCGCCCGCCGCGGCCTTGACCAGTAGCGGCAGATCCGCCTGCGTCGGCTCGCCCGACACCGTGAGCACCGGCACGCCGGCCGCCGCCATCAGCTCCTTGGCGCGCGTCTTGACACCCATCGCAGCGATCGCCTCCGGCGGCGGGCCGATCCAGACCAGCCCCGCGTCCAGCACCGCACGGGCGAACTCGGCGCTCTCGGAAAGGAATCCGTAGCCGGGGTGGATCGCGTCGGCGCCGGCCGCACGGGCTGCGGCGAGGATCAGGTCGGTGCGCAGGTAGGTGTCGCCAGGTGCCGCGCCGGGCAGCCGGACGGCGGCGTCGGCCTCGCGGACGTGCGGCGCGTCGGCGTCCGGGTCGGCGAAGACGGCGACGGTGGCGATGCCCAGGTCGCGGCAACTGCGGAAGACGCGCCGGGCGATCTCACCTCGGTTGGCCACCAGCACGGAGCCGATCACGGCATTCCTCTCACCTGCGGGGTCGTTGGTCATCGCGCCTACATCCGGAAGACGCCGTAGCCACCGCGCGCGCCGTCGATCGGCGCGCCGTGGACGGCGGAGAGGCAGAGGCCGAGGACGGTCCGGGTGTCGCGCGGATCGATCACACCGTCGTCGTAGAGGCGGCCGGAGAGGAACATCGGCAGCGACTCCGCCTCGATCTGCTGTTCCACCATCGCGCGCAGACCGGCGTCGGCCTCTTCGTCGTATGCCTGCCCTCGCGCGACCGCCGAGGCGCGGGCGACGATCGACAGCACGCCCGCGAGTTGCTGCGGCCCCATGACCGCCGACTTGGCGCTCGGCCAGGCGAAGAGGAAGCGCGGATCGTAGGCGCGACCGCACATCCCGTAGTGGCCGGCCCCGTAGGAGGCGCCGACCAGCAGGGAGAGGTGCGGGACACGGGAGTTGGAGACCGCGTTGATCATCATCGCGCCGTGCTTGATGATGCCGCCCTGCTCGTACTCACGGCCGACCATGTAGCCGGTGGTGTTGTGCAGGAAGAGCAGCGGGATGTCGCGCTGGTTGGCCAGTTGGATGAACTGCGTCGCCTTCTGCGCCTCCGCGCTGAACAGCACGCCCTGCGCGTTGGCCAGGATGCCGACCGGGTAACCGTGGATCCGCGCCCAGCCGGTGACCAGGCTCGGCCCGTAGAGCGGCTTGACCTCGTCGAAGTCCGAGCCGTCCACGACGCGGGCGATCACCTCGCGCGGATCGAAGGGCTGCCGCAGATCGGCGGGGACGATGCCGAGCAACTCCTCCTCGTCGTACTTCGGCGGCTCGACCAGCCCCGCGCCGACCGGTCCCGGGCCCTGCTTGCGCCACTCCAGCCGGGAGACGATCCGGCGGGCGCGGTGCAGCGCGTCGGCCTCGTCGGCGGCGAAGTGGTCGGCCAGTCCGGAGACGCGGGCGTGCATCCGCGCGCCGCCGAGCGACTCGTCATCGCTCTCCTCGCCGGTCGCCATCTTGACCAGCGGTGGGCCGCCGAGGAAGACCTTGGACCGCTCGTCGATCATCACGACGTGGTCGGACATGCCGGGGACGTAGGCGCCGCCGGCGGTGGAGTTCCCGAAGACCACGGCGATCGTCGGGATCCCGGCGGCGGAAAGCCTGGTCAGGTCGCGGAAGATGGCGCCGCCGGGGATGAAGATCTCTTTCTGACTGGGCAGGTCGGCTCCACCCGACTCGACCAGACTGATCAACGGCAGCCGGTTCTCCAGCGCGATCTGGTGACAGCGCAACGCCTTCTTCAGCGTCCACGGGTTGCTGGCTCCGCCGCGCACGGTCGGGTCGTTGGCCGTGATCAGGCACTCCGTGCCGGAGACACGTCCGATACCGGTCACCATGCCGGCGCCGACCGGGTACTCGCTGCCCCAGGCCGCAAGGGTGGACAGCTCCAGGAACGGCGTGTCCGGGTCGAGCAGCAGCTCTATTCGCTCCCGGGCCAGCAGCTTGCCGCGCGAGCGGTGCCGCTCCACGTACTTGGGCCCGCCACCGGCGACCGCCTTGGCGTGTTCGGCGTCGAGCTCGGCCAGCTTGTCGAGCATGGCCGTGCGGTGCGCGGCGAATTCCGGGCTGCGCGGGTCGACGCTGGTGGAGAGGACGGTCACAGCAGGGCCTCCGGGATGTCGAGGTGCCGGGAGCGCAGCCATTCGCCGAGGGCCTTGGCCTGCGGGTCGAAGCGGGCGCGCGAGGCGACGCCCTCGCCGAGGATGCCCTCCACGGTGAAGTTGAGCGCGCGGAGATTGGGGAGCAGTGTGCGGGTGACGGTCAGTTCGGCCGTCTCGGGGAGGAGTTCTTGCAGGCGGGCGACGGTGAGGGTGTGCGCGAGCCAGTGCCAGCCCTCGTCGCTGCGGGCCCAGAGGCCGATGTTGGCGTTGCCGCCCTTGTCGCCGCTGCGAGCGCCCGCGACGAGGCCGAGCGGTGCGCGGCGGGTGGGGCTGCCCGGGAGTGGGGGCGGGAGTTCGGGGTCCGCGACCTGTTCCAGCGGGCGGGCGACGGGCGCGGGTGGGATCGGCAGGCGCGTGCCGTCGGGCAGCACGGCGGTGTGCGGGACCTGGGCGGGGTCCGCTTCGAGCGCTTCGAAGATGCCGTAGGGCGTGCCCTTCTGTGGCATCCCGGCGAGGTGGAAGCCGGGGTAGCCGGCCAGGGCCAGCTCGATCGGCGCGGTGGCGACCGCGCGGCCGACGAGCGCGGCGTCCGCGTCGCGGGCGACCAGGCGCAGCAGCGCGCTGGCCTCCTCCTCGGTGGCGGCGTCAGGGTGATCGGTGCGGGCGAGCGTCCAGCGGAGCTCTGCCGGTTGCTGTTTCCCCAGCGACTCGGAGAGTTGACTCTGCATCAACTCGGCCTTGGCCTCGATGTCCAGGCCGGTCAGCACGAACACGGCCTCGCCGATCCAGCCGCCGAGCCGGTTCACGCCGACCTTGAGCGAGGGAGGCGGCGCTTCGCCGCGCACCCCGCTGATCCGGACGCGGTCCGGGCCGTCGGAGGTGAGCGTCACGGTGTCGAGGCGGGCGGTGACGTCGGGGCCGGCGTAGCGGGCGGGGCCGGTCTCGTAGAGGAGTTGGGCGGTGACGGTCTCGGTGGTCACCGCGCCACCGGTGCCGGGGTGCTTGGTGATGACGGCCGAGCCGTCGGCGTGGATCTCGGCGAGCGGGAAACCGGGGTGGCCGAGCCCGCCGGGGATCTCGCGGAAGAAGGAGTAGTTGCCGCCGGTCGCCTGCGTCCCGCACTCCAGCACGTGCCCGGCGACGACGGCCCCGGCGAGGCGGTCCCAGTCGTCCGCCGCCCACCCGAAGTGCGCGGCGGCCGCGCCGCTGACGAGCGCGGCGTCGGTGACCCGCCCGGTGACGACGATGCCCGCGCCGGCGTTCAGGCATGCGGTGATCCCCCACCCACCGAGGTACGCGTTGGCCGCGAGCGCGTCCGGACGCCGGGCCCGGACGTCGGCCAGCACGTCGTCCCCCTCGACGTGCGCGATCCGCGCGGCCCCGAGCCCGAGCCGCTCGGCGAGCTCCCGCAGGCGGTCGGCCAATCCGGCGGGGTTGAGGCCTCCGGCGTTGACGACGATCCTGACCTGCCGGTCGAGGGCGAGGCCGAGGCACTCCTCCATCTGCCGCAGGAACGTCTTGGCGTAGCCGAGCGACGGATCCTTGAGCCGGTCACGCCCGAGGATCAGCATGGTCAGCTCGGCCAGATAGTCCCCGGTCAGCACGTCCAACGATCCACCGGTCAGCATCTCGCGGACGGCGTCGAAGCGGTCCCCGTAGAAGCCGGACGCGTTCCCGACTCGCAGTAGCCCTTCGGGCACGGCGGCTCTCCCCTCACCTCTGGCGTGGCACAGCGCGGCAGAGCCAGCCTGGCAAGGACACAAGAAACAATCAAGCGTGCTTGCTTGATTTCACCGAAGAGTGAACGGCTGGGCAATCACGC
Organism: Streptacidiphilus sp. MAP12-20; assembly: GCF_041262525.1. Lineage (NCBI taxonomy): Bacteria > Bacillati > Actinomycetota > Actinomycetes > Kitasatosporales > Streptomycetaceae > Streptacidiphilus > Streptacidiphilus sp. MAP12-20. The sequence goes on along the minus strand of NZ_JBGCCK010000015.1, from coordinate 108,724 downwards.
ACTCATCGGCGGGGTGGTCGCGGCGGGCCACCTCGACCATTGCGGGCGACAGGTCGATGCCGAACGGATCCAGACCCAGCGAGCGCAGATGGGCCGTGATCCGCCCCGCCCCGCATCCCACATCTGCTACCGCACGCCTGATCGGCGAAGAGCGCCAAGGCCGCGCGTTCATAGGGCGTTTCGTCCAGGAGGTGGCGAAACCGGTCCGCGTAGCCGACAGCGACCGTGTCGTACCGAGGTCCGGGTGTCTGCCAACCAGCGTTCGGTGTTCATAGCCGCACGCGCTAATGCTCTGCTGCACACCACCGCGGCCTGCGGACCTCGGCAAGAGGTCCGCAGGCCGCGGTCACTGACGGTGAGGGATCAGTGCAGGATCGCGTGGCTGATGGCGCAGCTGCTGGTGTCGTTGGACCAGCTGGCCTGCTCGGCGTAGGTGCCGAAGGAGCCGAAGGAGATGTTGGCGGCGCCGCCCGTGGTGCCGGGGGCGAGCCAGGCGCACTCGTCGGAGTTCTCCTGACCGGCGTACGACGAGGTGGTGTGGTTGGTCCAGCCGCCCGCCGGGTTCTGGTCGGACATCATCTCGTGCCACTCGTGACCCAGAGTCATCGTGTAGCCGTCGAGGGTGCCGTTGGAGTTGACGAAGTTGACGCCGCAGGAGGCGCCCAGGTCCATGTTGTACGGCTGGTTGCTGAACGCGATGTCGCCGTAGGGGGAGGTGACGGCGCCGCCGGTGAGGGTGGTGTCACCGTTGTAGTCGTGCCAGGCGCAGTACCCGGTGGTCGGGTTCTGGTAGTCGTCCGGGTTCACGCCGTGGGGCGAGAGGATGACGTAGTAGGCGTCCCGGTTCGACGCGGCCGTCGTGTTGCCGAAGTGAGCGGCCGCGTTGACGGACTCCACGCCGAGCTGGTGGCCGCTCGCCTTGGCGGGCGAGGCGGCGGAGTTGTCGTACCAGACACCGGCGAGCACGCCACCGGCCTGGTAGGGGATGAAGTTGGCGTTCGACGGGCAGCTGGTCGCGCCCTTGGCCACGTTCGGGCCGTCGCACCACTGGGTCAGGTCGGCCGACCAGGTCTCGCTGTTGGTGCCGATGCCCTTGAACATCTGCTGCGCGGCGCTCGCCGCACCGTCCGCGTCACCGCTGAACTTGGCGTTGCCGTTGGCGTCGGTGGTCTGGGTGCCCCACTGGGTGCCGTAGAAGACCAGGTAGACCTTGGAGTGACCGCTCTGGACGCCGATGCCGTCCACGCCGCCGCCGTAGGACAGGGTCTTCGGGTTCGTCCGAGACTGGGGCGCCATGTGGGCGGCGGCAGTCTGCGCCCGGGTCGGGAAGACGCCGTGGCGGTGGGCCTGCTGCGAGACCGGGTTGGCCGGCGCGGCAGCGGAGTGCTGCGCGGTCGCGGCTATCGCGGCCGAGGACCCGGCTATCGCCAGAGTGAGGCCTGCGGCGAGGGCGAGTCCGGTCCGGATGGAACGGCGAGCGGTGGACGGGCTGATCACGTGGTTCTCCTTGAGTGAAGGCAGTACCTCGGCGAACGGCTGTCGCCCGGATCGGGTGGAACGCGGGCGGCAGACCATGGTGCGACCGCACGCAAAGGGGTTGACCCTACGGCGGGTTGGGCATGGTGGTGCGGGCGACTCCTGTGACCACCCTTTGCCGGGGTGGCAGCTGGGCGTGAACGCTAGCGAGCCGTCGGGGGCGGCGGCAAGGGGTAGCGGAAGATGATCCTCATTTTTGGCAAACTCCCAGCGAACGCCGAGCATCGGGGAGCGGTGGCTGCGGTCCGCGCCGCGCACCTGCCGGGGGGAATCCTCACCCGGTCCGACCTGCGCCGACGCGTCGTGGGGCGAGCACGAAGAGGGCGTGGGACGGCTCGCCCTGTACAGAGCCGACCAGTTCTACCCCGCGGCCTTCGATCTCGCCGCAGCGGTCAACGCCGCCCCGGCCCGCCTGGCCAAGGCACCGCGCCAGCCGATTCGTGGCCCAACGCGGGCAATTCGACGGCAGCCGAAGGGCGCCGGTCGCCGGATCGAGAACACTCCGGCGGGAGATGCAGGGGTTCAACAGCCGGGGCGAGGCGCGTGACCAACGCCGAGTCAGACCCCCCGCAGCATCAACGCCTTGGTGCACTGGTTCACCGAGCGGGGCACGCGCCGAACGGGCGGCGGGCCAGGCCCGCCGCCCTGCTCAGCCGGCCGCTCGTCAGAGCCGCTGAATGATCGTCCCCGTCGCCAGCGCGCCGCCCGCGCACATCGTCACCAGCGCGAACTCCTTGCCGCTGCGCTCCAGTTCGTGCAGCGCCGTGGTGATCAGCCGCGCGCCCGTGCAGCCGACCGGGTGGCCCAGCGCGATCGCGCCGCCGTTGACGTTGACCTTCTCCATGTCGGCCTTCATCACCTGAGCCCAGGACAGCACCACCGAGGCGAAAGCCTCGTTGATCTCGACGATATCGATGTCCTTGAGCGTCATGCCCGCTTTGCCCAGCACCGCTCGGGTCGCGTCGATCGGGCCGTCCAGGTGGTAGTGCGGGTCCGCGCCGACCAGCGCCTGCGCGACGATGCGCGCCCTCGGCGTCAGCCCCAACGCCCGTGCGGCGCGCCGCGAGGCCCACATCACGGCGGCCGAACCGTCAGAGATCTGCGAGGAGTTGCCCGCCGTGTGGATCGCCGTCGGCATTACCGGCTTCAGGCCCGCCAGCCCCTCCGCCGAGGTGTCGCGCAGGCCCTCGTCGCGGTCGAAGAGCCGCCACATGCCCTGCCCGGCCGCCTGCTCCGCCTCCGTGGTCGGCACCTGCACGGCGTAGGTCTCACGCTTGAACCGCTCCTCCGCCCAGGCCTGTTGGGCCCGCTGCTGCGAGAGCACGCCGAGCCCGTCCACGTCGGCGCGGGTCAGCCCGCGGTTGCGGGCGATCCGCTCCGCCGCCTCGAACTGGTTGGGCAGGTCGACGTTCCACTCCTCGGGGAACGGACGCCCGATGCCGCCCGCCGAGCCGCTGCCCAGCGGCACGCGTGACATCGACTCGACGCCGCAGGCGACGCCCACGTCGATGGCGCCCGCCGCGATCATGTTGTGAATCATGTGGTTGGCCTGCTGCGACGAACCGCACTGGCAGTCCACGGTGGTGGCCGGGACCTCGTACGGCAGGCCCATCGCGAGCCAGGCGTTGCGCGCCGGGTTCATCGACTGCTCGCCCGCGTGCGTGACCGTCCCGCTGACGATCTGCTCGACCACGTCCGGCTGCACGCCTGTGCGCGCGAGCAGTTCGCGGAAGGTCTCGCCGAGCAGGTAGGCGGGGTGCAGGTTGGCGAGCGCGCCGCCCCGCTTCCCGATGGGGGTTCGTACTGCCTCGACGATGACGGGCTCAGCGGCCATGAGCAGTCCCTCCCGACTGGCCTAGAACTGATACTCGTTCTAGTTCTGCGGACCTTTGTATTCGCCGCAGAGCCCTCGCGCAAGGCCCTTGCATCCACTAGAACGTGTTACTACCGTCGAGTGAAGAACTGACGATCCGTCAGAGTTGACTCGCCCGGGAACCGGGCGCAGCCCAGGAGGCCCGAGATGTCCTGCCCGGCCCTACCCGACGGTTTCGACCCGACCGATCCCGAACTGAACCAGCAGCGGGTGCCGCTCCCCGAGTACGCCGTGCTGCGCCGCACCGCACCGGTCTGCTGGGTTCCGCAGGCCCACGGGACGACCGGCTTCGACGACGGCGGCTACTGGGCCGTGACCCGGCACGCCGACGTCAAGGAGGTCTCGACCCACCCGGAGACCTTCTCCTCGAACACCAACACCGCGATCATCCGCTTCCACCCGTCGATCGACCAGGCCGGTCTCGAGGGCCAGAAGCTGATCATGCTGAACATGGACCCGCCGGAGCACACCCGACTGCGCTCCATCGTCCAGCGCGGCTTCACCCCGCGCGCGATCAACGCGCTACAGGACACCTTGCGCGACCGGGCCGAGCGAATCGTCCACGCGGCGATCAAGGAGGGCACCGGCGACTTCGTCACCGACGTGGCCTGCGAGCTGCCGCTGCAGGCGATCGCCGAGCTGATCGGGGTGCCGCAGGAGGACCGGGGCAAGATCTTCCACTGGACCAACACCATGGTCGGCTACGACGACCCGGAGCTCGCCATCACCCAGGAGATGGGGATGCAGTCGGCGATCGAGCTGATGAGCTACGCGATGGGCATGGCCGAGGAGCGCAAGGGCTGCCCGGCGGAGGACATCGTCACCAAGCTGGTCAACGCCTCCGGCCAGGGCAACCTCAGCTCGGACGAGTTCGGCTTCTTCGTGCTGGTGCTGGCGGTGGCCGGCAACGAGACCACCCGCAACGCCACCAGCCACGGCATGCACGCGCTGCTGACCCACCCCGAGCAGTGGGAGCTCTACAAGGAGCGCCGCCCGCAGACCGCCGCCGACGAGATCGTCCGCTGGGCGACGCCGGTCATGTCGTTCCAGCGCACCGCGACGCACGACGTCGAGCTCGGCGGCCAGGAGATCAAGGAGGGCCAGCGGGTCGGCATCTTCTACAGCTCGGCCAACAACGACGAGGAGGTCTTCGAGCACCCCGAGCGCTTCGACGTCCTGCGCGACCCGAACCCGCACCTCGGCTTCGGCGGCGGCGGCCCACACTTCTGCCTGGGGGCGAACCTGGCCCGGCTGGAGATCGACCTGATCTTCAACGCGATCGCGGACGCCATGCCGAACATGCGCCTCAGCGGCGAGCCGAAGCGGCTGCGCTCGCCGTGGCTCAACGGCATCAAGCGCCTGGACGTCGCCTACGCGTGACCAGCGAGGACGCGAGCCATCTGCAGGCGAGGTAGTTGCACTGTCCAGGGGCGCGGGGAACTGCGCGAGGAACCACCCTGTGCGGATGGCCCTGCGCGTTGAGGACCATCCGCATGCCGGTGGCTTGTCGCGCAGTTCCCCGCGCCCCTGGACAGTGCAACTGAAGCATCGCGACCCTCACCCGTTCGGGTCGGCCGGGGCGCAGTGCGCAGGCCGCGCTGGTACGAGTGGGACATGGCTCAGCAGCAGGCGGTAGACGCGCGTCCGGATGGTCCTGCTCCGATCGACGAGAGCCCGCGCCGGGTGCGGCTGGTCTTTCTCGGCGTGATGCTGGGCATGTTCCTCGCCGCGCTGGACCAGACGATCGTCTCCACCGCGCTGCCGACCATCGTCGGCGACCTCGGCGGCGCGAACCACCTTTCCTGGGTCGTCACCGCGTACATGCTGGCCGCCACCGCGACCACCCCGCTCTGGGGCAAGCTGGGCGACCTCTTCGGGCGTAAGCACGTCTTCATCATCTGCATCGTCATCTTCCTGATCGGCTCCGCGCTCTGCGGCCAGTCAAGGAACATGGCCGAGCTGATCGCCTTCCGTGCCCTTCAGGGCCTCGGCGGCGGCGGGCTGATGGTGCTCGCCATGGCCGTCATCGCCGACGTCGTGCCACCGCGCGAGCGTGGGCGGTACCAGGGCGTGATCGGCGCGGTCTTCGGGGTCTCCTCCGTCATCGGGCCGCTGCTGGGCGGGTTCCTGGTCGACAACCTGAACTGGCGTTGGGTCTTCTACGTCAACCTCCCTGTCGGCGTGGTCGCGCTCTTCGTCATCGCCACCGCGCTGCACGCGAAGAGGCCGGAGACCCGCCCCCGGATCGACTACCTGGGCACGCTGCTCCTCGCGAGCGCGTCCACCTGCCTGGTGCTGATCACCAGCCTCGGCGGCACGACCTGGGCGTGGAACTCCACACCCGTCTGGGGCTGCGGGATCGGAGCGGTCGTCCTGATCGCGGCGTTCGTGCTGGTCGAGCAGCGGGCGGCGGAGCCGGTGCTGCCGCTGCGGCTGTTCCGGAACCGGATCTTCACCGTCTGCTCGGCGATCGGCTTCGTCGTCGGCCTCTGCATGTTCGGCGCGCTGTCCTACATCCCGCTCTACATGCAGGTGGTCAACGGCAGCTCGCCCACCGTCTCCGGGCTGCGGTTGCTGCCGATGATGGCGGGCATGCTGATCACCTCGATCGGCACCGGGCAGCTGATCAGCCGGACCGGCCGCTACAAGCTCTACCCGATCATCGGCACCGCGCTGACCTGCGTCGCCCTGGTCCTGCTCGCCCAGGTCGACGAGAAGACCAGCTCGACCGTGATGGGCCTGGACATGCTGGTGCTCGGCCTCGGCCTCGGCCTGGTGATGCAGGTGCTGATCATCGCCGTGCAGAACTCCACGGACTACTCCGACCTCGGCACCGCCACCTCCGGCGTCACCTACTTCCGCTCGATCGGCGGCTCGTTCGGCGCGTCCATCTTCGGGACGGTGCTCAACAACCAGCTCACCTCGAAGATCGCCACCGCGCAGGGAAACGGGACGCTGTCCCCGCAGTTCCCGGTGCAGCAGATCCTGGCCAACCCGACCAGCGTGCAGCACGCGACACCGGCGCAGCAGCCGTTCGTCGCGCCCTTCCTGCACATCTACGCGACCTCCCTGCAGACGGTGTACCTGGTGGCGGCCGGGATCACCGTGCTGGCCTTCGTGCTGGCGCTGTTCCTGCCCGAGGTCCCGCTGCGCACGGCGACGCGCGGCGGCGGGCAGGGCGAGGCGGCCGGGCCGCCGACCTTCCGCACTTCGGCGGAGGAGATCGAGGGCATGATCACCCGGCTCTCCAGCCGGGAGAACATCTGGGAGCGCTACGGCCGCGCCATCGACCGCTCCGGGGTCGACATCAGCGTCCCGCAGGCTTACGGACTCTTCCGGCTCCACCACGCGGGCCCGATCACCCAGGAGGAGATCTGCCGCCGGCTCAAGGTCACGCCCGTGGAGATCAGCCCGAAGCTCGACGCGATGGTCGCCTCCGGGCGGGTCCAGCGCGACGCGGCCGGCGTGCTGACGCTGACCCCGAGCGGGGAGGAGGTCATCGGCCGCCTCTCGGAAGCCCGACTGGCGCTGCTCGGCGAGAAGCTGGACGGCTACTCGCCCGAGCAGCACGCCGAACTGCTGGCGATGCTGCGCACTTTGGCTGACGACTCACTGGACGCACCAGGCCGGGTCTTCACCAAGTAGGAGCCCCCGGGTGATCGGTACACGAGCAAGTGTTCGCTCGTTCGCGTGAATGCTGCATAATCAGCGCGATCGACGCACGGGACGCGTGCGCGCGGGTGGGTCTGGGGCAGGGGGAGTGATGGCGTTTCCGCCACACGACGGGAGCGACGGGAGCGGCCACAGAGACCGCAGCGACGACGACACGACGGTGCTGCCGCCGATCGACGCCGACCCGGCGCTGGTCCGTCCCTACGTCCACGCGGCGGAGCCCGAGCTGGAGTCGGAGCTCGAGCCCGACCCGCGCAGCGGGACCGGCCTGCCGCTGCCGGTGCCGATGGCCGCGCCTTCGCTGCCCGTTCCGGTCCGGCCGGTCGGCAGCCCGCTGCCGGTTCCGGCGCCCCGAGCGGCGGCGGACGACGCCGAGGCGACCTCGCTGCTGCCGGCGCTGCTGCCGGTGCCGGTGGCCGAGAGCGCGCCGCTTCCCGTTCCGGCCGGCGCAGCCGCAGGAACCGGTGGCCGGGCCGACACGCGCCGGACCGCACAGCGGCGCGGCAAGCCCCTGGCGCTGGTCGGCGGAGCGCTCGCGCTGGTGGCCGCCGGAACCGTCCTCGCGCTGCTCACGCAGTCCTCCGGCAGCCCGTCAGCCGCCGCGCAGCCGACCGACCCTGGCGTGGCCGCTCCGGTCACCTCCGCTGCGTCACCGAGCGCGCGCGTCAGCCCGGCGAAGGCCACCCCTAGCCACTCCCCCAAAGCCACCACCGCCAAGCCGAGCCCGCACCCGTCCGCCTCGCCGACCCGGCACACCGCTTCGGCCTCGCCGTCCGGTCAGCCGACTTCCTCAGCGTCCAGCGGCGGCGGCTCGGGCACCCTGCAGGTCGGTTCCACCGGGCCTGCCGTGGTCACGCTCCAGCAGAACCTGCGGGCCCTGTGGATCGACCGCGGCCTCAAGGCCTCCGGCACCTATGACGACCGAACCGCCTCCGATGTCACGACCTTCCAGATCTGGTACAACGTCCAGGGTGATCCGTCCGGTGTCTACGGCCCCAACTCCCAGGCGAAGATGGCCGAAGTGCTGGCCAGGGGCAACGGCGGCGGCAACGGCTGAGCCACGCGGGAGCGGAGCGAAGCTGAGCGGCGCGGGACGGCGCGAAGCTGAGCGGCGCTGAGCGGGACGAGGTACTCGGCATGCCCGGGAGGTTGCCGGGCAGACGGACGGCTCCTCACCCGGGCGGGAGACGGCCGGCGAGCTCACGCCAGGCTTCGCGGGCGTCCTCCAACTCGTCGCGGGCGCGTAGCAGTTCCGGATCCCTTTCCGCGCGTGCCTCCGCATGGCGCAGGGCGGTGCGGGCCTCGTCGATCGCGCCGGTGTCGTCCTTCGCCTCCGCGAGGTCGCGTTCGAGACTGTCGAGTAGTTCCGGCAGCAGTTCCAGGCGCTTCCGCTCCTCAGCCGCCGCTCTGCGGATTCTGTCGGCGAACGATCGGACCTCGCGGTAGCTCCGCAGCGGCATCTCGCCCTCGGCCGCCGCAGCCGACTTCGCCCCCGTCGCCCTGGTCACCTTGGTCACCCCCGACGCCCCGGCGGCCTTCGCGGACCCCGGCTCGGGCCTCACGCGGCTCCTGTCCCGGTAGTACTCGCGCTGGACGCCGCCGTAGCCGAGGCCGATGACCAGCTCGGTGTGGCTGTGGCCCCGGCCCCGCGGCTGCTCCGCCTCGGCCGACATCACCTGGTCGATCGCCACGTCCTGGCCGTTGATCTGCAGGCTCCGCTCGTACAGCACGACGGAGTCGAGAGTGCCCAGCTGCTTGCCGGGGCCCGACTCACGGGCCTCGTCCAGGGCCCGCTGCGCCTCGCGGATACGTTTCTGCTGCTCGCGCTGGGCCGACTGCACATCCTTTCGCAACGGCGACAGGGCGCGGTTCACGCGTCGATGCTGGGCGCGGACGTGTCGCCGGGCCGCCGTCAGCTCCGCCCGGTCCGAGGCGAAGGCAGGGCCGAACACGAAGCCCGCGGCCCCCGGAAAGCGCCACCACCAGTACCCGGCCGCGGCCCCGCCCACCACGAGCACCAGCAGCACCGTCCAGCCCAGCACCTGCACAGCAGCCCCCTGCCGTCTCCGCCTGCCTCGGCACGGTCCTACCCGGCCGGATGCGCCGACACCCTACTCCTCGAACGGAGTTGCCAGGGTGGGGAGAAGCGTCAGCCCGTGATCGCGCCGGTGATGCTGATGCCTGCGAACACCAGCATGATCAGCGCGGCGACCCGCGTGATCGTCTTGAGCGGGACGTGCTTCATCAGCTTCTGCCCGCCCAGGATCGCCAGCCCGCCGACCGCGCACAGCGCCAGCCAGGAGCCCAGGCCGACCGCGAGCCAGTCGCTGTACTTGGCGGCCAGGTTCGCGGTCATGATCTGGGTGAGGTCGCCGAACTCGGCCACTGCGACCATCAGGAAGCTGGCTCCGGCGACCCGCCAGAAGCTGTTCGACTTGGGGTCGCGGGCGCCGTCGGCGTCCTCCTCCTCGTCCTTGTGCAGGAACAGCATCAGCGCTCCCGCGAGGAAGAGCGCGCCGACGACGCCCTCGACGGCGCGGTGCGGCAGCAGCGCCAGCAGCCGGCCGGCGACCAGCGCGAGGCTCACCTGCACGGCCATGGCCGCGGCGACGCCCGCGAAGACGTAGGAGGCGCGGTAGCGGGTGCCCAGCACGAGGCTGGCGAGAGCGGTCTTGTCGGGGAGCTCGGCGAGAAAGATGATGCCGAAGGTGATGCCGGCGACGGCGATGCTGCTCACGGAAGTAATCGTCCTCGGGGGTGTCGTTCGGCGCCGGCCTCCGGCCCACGACTGCGGGGACGCTTCGGCTCGGCAGCGGGCATGGGTATGACGGCTGCGGCCGAAGGTCTCACCAGCGCGACCCGACGACTGCACGTCGCCGCCTCACGCCCCGGGCGCCGGGCGGCCTGCTGGAGGCTGCCAGTATGTCGACGGTCCGGTGGGGGCTACTCCCCTTCGATCGACATCGAGTCTACCCGAGGCCCACGACGGCCCGCGAAGGACGACCCGCGACGTCGGGGAACGGCCCAGCGCTCGAACGCGTCCGAGCATGCGTAAGCTCTGGGTAAATATCAGCCGTCTCGGGGGACCTACCACTATGGCCAGTCGCACCGCACACCGTGTCCGTACCACCGCCCTCCTCGCGCTGGGGGCGACCGCGCTCTCCGGCGCACTCCTGCCGGAGATGGCCTACGCCAAGTCCGGCGTGCACGTCTCGGTGAACACGCAGGTGCTGAGGATAGGCCAGTACGTCCAGGTCACCGCGAGCGGCGGCGACGACTCGGTCCGCTACACGTACCTCTGCCTGGACCAGCGCGTCGGCGGCAGCGGCTGGCACGCCCTGGGATGCTCGGCGCTGCCGTGGCGCTCCTACTCCCGCACGGTCCGGGCCACGGCTCGCGGCGCGGAGCAGTTCCGGGCCCGCCTGCTGGCCAAGCGGTACGCCGGTGGCCCGACCTGGCTGGATCACACCTCCGACGCCGTGACGGTCCTCATCCGCTGAAGTCCATTGAAGTCCGTTGAAGTCCGCTGAACCCGCCGGGCGCGCGGCGCGGTCTCGACAAGCCGGGGTGCGCGGGCGAGGGTGGCTCCATGGACTACACCTCGCTCGGCCGCACCGGCCTGTCCGTCTCCCGAATCTGCCTGGGCACGATGAACTTCGGCCCGCACACCGAGGAGGCCGGGGCGCACCAGATCATGGACACCGCCCTCGAACGGGGCATCAACTTCTTCGACACCGCCAACGTCTACGGCCAGACGGCGGGCAAGGGCCGCACCGAGGAGATCGTCGGCAGCTGGTTCGCCCGCGGCGGCGGCCGCCGCGAGCGGACGGTGCTGGCCACCAAGCTCTACGGCGACATGCCCACCCCCGGCGCGGCCGACCGCTGGCCGAACGAGGGCAAGCTTTCCGCCCTGAACATCCGCCGGGCCTGCGACGCCAGCCTGAAGCGGCTGGGCACCGACTACCTCGACCTCTACCAGATGCACCATGTCGACAGGGCCACGCCCTGGGACGAGATCTGGCAGGCGATGGAGGTCCTGGTCCAGCAGGGCAAGATCCTCTACGTGGGCAGCAGCAACTTCGCCGGCTGGCACATCGCCACCGCGCAGGGCGTCGCCGCCCGCCGGAACAACCTCGGGCTGGTCGCGGAGCAGTCGCTCTACAACCTGATGGCGCGGACGGTCGAGCTGGAGGTGCTGCCCGCGGCGCAGCACCATGGTCTCGGCGTCATCCCCTGGTCGCCGCTCCAGGGCGGCCTGCTGGGCGGGGTGCTGCGCAAGGCCGGGCAGGAGGGGGTGCGTGGTGCGGGCCGGCTGAAGAACCTGGACCAGGCTGAGATCGCCCGACTTCAGCGCTGGGAGGACTTCTGCGACAAGCTCGGCGCGGAGCCGGGCACCGTCGCGCTGGCCTGGCTGCTGCACCAGCCCGCGGTGACCGCGCCGATCATCGGCCCGCGCACGGACGCGCAGCTGGACTCGGCCCTCGCCGCGCTGGAGCTCACCCTCGACGCGGACGCGCTGGCCGAGCTGGACGAGATCTTCCCCGGCCACCGCCCCGCGCCCGAGGACTACGCCTGGTAGTCCGCCAGTGCACCGGCCGACCGGCGGCTGCGCGGCTAGCATCGGCGTGTGAGCGCTGATCAGATCAGTTACGTCGCCTTCCTGCGGGCCGTCAACGTCGGCAAGCGGAAGGTCGAGATGGCCCGGCTCCGGGACGAGCTCACCGAGCTCGGCCTGGGGCCGGTGCGGACCTACATCGCCAGCGGGAACGTCTTCTTCTCCGCGCCCGGTGGCTCCCACGCGCAGCGCGAGGCGTTGCGGGCGCGGATCGAGGCGCGGCTCGCGGGGGCCTTCGGCTTCGAGATCCCCACCGCGCTCTACACCCTCGACGAGGTCGAGGACGCCTGGGCTGCGGCGCCGTTCGCGACCATGGAGCGCGCCGAGCACGAGCGCTTCAGCCTGTTCTTCACCACCGGTGCGCTCAACCCCGCCGTCCTGCCCCAGGCCTCGCCGAAGGGCGAGTGGGAGGTCATCGGCGTCCGCGGCGCGACCGCCTACGTGCTCTACCGGCTCGCGGAGGGCCGCGGACCGGCCAACCCGGTGCCGCTGCTGGAGAGGGCCTTCGGCGTCCAGGGCACCGGCCGCTTCCACCACACCGTCGAGAAGATCATCACTGCGGCGAAGGCCGCCGGTCGGTCCAAGGGCTGACCGTTCCCCGGATCCGGGCGAGAAGCTCGCGCAGCTGCTCACGTTCCGCCGGGCTGAGCGCTCCGGTCGCATCCGCGAGCGCCCTGGCGTCCTCCGCCTCCGCCTCCGCGTGGTGCTGTCGGCCGGCCTCGGTCAGGGTGAGCAGGAAGGCCCGGCGGTCGACCGGATGACGGACGCGTTCCACCAGGCCATCCCTTTCCAGGCTGTCCACGATCGTCGTGGTGGTTCGCGCGGCGACGCCCAGCAGTTCGCTGAGGTCGCGCATGCGGACCGGCACTCCCTCGCGCGCCAGCATTCGCAGGGCGCGCAGCCGCGCGACCGAGGCGCCGAGCGGCCTCAGCCTGGCCTCGACGAAGGTCCGCACCTCCACCGTGGTGTCGAACAGCTCGTCGATCAGGATGTCGCTGCTGCCGTGCCGTCGCCGTTGTCCCATACCGCGCCTCTCCTCGCCCGCGCAGGACCGCCCTGTGCAGGACCGTCCTGTGCCGGAAACCGACTTCATGAGCATCCTCATAGTGAGTATGCTCAGTATCCATGACCGCACTTCGCGTCGGCCTGTTGCGCAATCAGCGGGTCATCGTCCCAGTCATGTTCGTCGCCGTCGCCTTCATCGTCATTGTCGACGGTGCGATCACCATCGTGGCGCTTCCCGCCATCGCCGCCCAGTTCCACCTCTCCTCCGCTGCCCTCGACGGCGTCGTCGTGGTCTATCCCGTCTGTCTCGGCGTCATGATCCCGGCCTCCGCCTGGCTGCTCGGCCGGTTCGGCGGACGCCGGATGCTCGTGCTCGCCCTCGCCGCGTTCACGCTCGCGTCCGCGCTCTGCGGCGCGGCACAGAGCCTGCCGCAGCTGATCGTCTTCCGGGCCGCGCAGGGCCTGGCGGCCGGACTGCTCACGCCCGTCGCCCAGGGGCTGCTCTTCCGCACCTTCAGCCAGCGCGAGCAGGTGCGGCTGGCCCGCGTCACGATCATCCCGCAGCAGCTCGCGCCGACGGTGGCGCCGCTGCTCGGCGGGGTCCTGGTCACGTCGCTGGACTGGCGCTGGGTCTTCTTCGTCAACGTGCCGGTCGGGCTCGCCGCCGCCGTCTTCGGGCTCTGCTTCCTGGAGGAGCACCGCGAGCGCCGTCCCGACCGGCTGGACCTGCCGGGGCTGCTGCTCAGCGGCGGAGCCATGGGCACCTTGATGTTCGGGATCTGCGCGGGCCCCGACCGGGGCTGGACCGCGCCACCCGTCCTCGCCGCGCTCGGCGCCGGGGCCGCCCTGCTCACGCTCGCCGTCCGTTTCGGGCTGCGCGCGCCGCAGCCGGCGCTGCGGCTGCGGCTCTTCGCGGACCGGATGTTCCGCAAGGCGGGCTGGCTCAGCCTCGTCGGGCTGGTGCCCGTGCTGGGGCCGCTCTTCCTGGTGCCGCTCTTCGTGCAGCAGGCGCAGGGGCGCAGCGCGCTGGACTCGGGCAGCACGACCTTCGTCGAGGCCGCCGGCGTGCTGCTGACCGTGCAGCTGGTCGGCGTCCTCTACCACCGCATCGGCCCCGGGCCGATCGTCGCCACCGGCCTGCTGGGCGTCAGCGGCGTCAACCTGCTGCTGGCCGACAGTGGCGCGCACACCTCGCTGTGGACGCTGCGGCTCGACATGTTCCTGCTGGGCATCGCGATGGGGGCCTACTTCATGCCCGTCACCGTCGCCTCGCTCACCACGCTCGACCGCGCCGACTCCGCCCAGGCGGCGACGCTCGGCACCGTCGTCAAGCAGACCGGCAGCGCCCTGGCCCCGGTCGTCGTCACCGCCGTGCTCGTCTTCGGCACCGCCCCGGGGGCGGCGGGCCACCCGCCCGTCTCCGCCTACCGACTGGCCTTCCTCGTCCTGGCCGCGATCGCGCTGCTCGCCGCGCTCTACGCGCTCACGCTGGGCCGTCCCAGTCCAGCGTCGGCGGCAGCACGCCCTCCAGCGTCAGCAGCCAGCGCTTCACGTCCAACCCCAGCTCACCCCCGAAGAATCCGCCCAGGCCGTCCGCGGCGACCACACGATGACAGGGCACCAGCAGGAACAAGGGGTTCGACCCCATGAGCTGACCGACCGCCCGGGCGGCCAGATGCTGCTCCACCTCGTTCTCGAACGCTCCGCTGCGGGAGGCGAGCTCCCCATACGTGATCGTCTGCCCGTAGCCGACCGTGCGTTCCAGCGTTTGCAGCACCTGGCGCTGGACGCCCTCGGTGCCGCTCCAGTCGAGCGGCAGCTCGAAGGCGCGGCGGCGGCCGGCGAAGTACTCCCCCAGCCGGGCGGCGACCCTGGCCGCCCGCTCGTCCCCCGCCGCGCAGGGCTCGCCGGGCAAGGCGTCGTGCCAGAACGAGGCACCCGCCACGCCTCGCTCCGTCACCGCGACCCTGATCGGCCCGGTGGGCAGCGGCGAGGGCACCGTCACCCAGTAGGCCTGCGTCTCCATACCCCGGACTGTAGCGGCCGGGTACGACAACTCCCGCCGCGGCCGCCGCCCGGCCCGCTCAGCCGCCCATCCGCAGGCCGAGCATGCCGACCAGCAGCGGCCCGGTCAGCGGCAGCAGGAAGTTCGACAGCGTGTAGGTGATCGTGTAGCCGAGCATCGGCACGCTGCTCTGCGCGACGTTGGTCACCGCCGTGATGGCCGGGGTGCTGCACTGCTGACCGGCGATGGCCCCGATCAGGATCGGCTTCTCGATCTTCAGGAACCTGCGGCCGATGAAGAGCCCGAGGAAGGCCGGGACGACCACCATCGTGATGCCGGCCAGCGGCAGCAGCAGCGGGTACTGCTTGAGCAGCGGCCCGGCGTCCGGGCCTGCCGCCATGCCGGTGACCGCGATGAAGACCGAGAGCCCGAGGTCCTTCGCCGTCTGCGCGGCGACCGGCGGGTAGGCGCCGAAGGTCGGACGCTGCGCCCGCAGCCAGCCGAAGATCAGGCCCGAGATCAGGCAGCCGCCGCCGGTGCCGAGGGTCAGGTTCGCCGAGCCCAGCTTGACGTTCACCATGCCGAGCAGCACGCCCAGGCAGATGCCGATGCTGATGTAGATGTAGTCGGCGGCATCCTGACGGACCGTGGCGCCGACCTTGGCGGCGAAGGCCTCCACCCGCGAGCGGGCGCCCACGACGGTGACGCTGTCACCGGTGTGCAGCTCGGTCTCGGCGGAAACGGGCAGGTGGTGGTCGACCCGCTCGACGTCCGTGAAGAACACGCCGTCGGCGACGTCCGCCTTCAGCGCGCCCAGCGTCTTCCCGCTGACGGCCTTCTGCGTGACCACGACCTGCTTGACCGCGAGCGGGCTGTCCAGACCCGGCACACCCGGCGTCTCCGGGCCCAGCTCGTGGCCGGTGTCCATGACGGCGGCGCGCCGCCCGACGACGAGCACCCGGTCGCCGCGCTGGAGGCGGAGGTCCGGCGCCACCTTCATCACCCTGGTGCCGCGGACCACCCCCTCGACCGTCACCTGCCGGTCCGCCGCGTCCTCCAGCTGCCGCAGCGTGCTGCCCTCGCCCTGCGAGACGAAGTAGGTCCGGCCGACCAGCGACGGCAGCGCGGCCTGCTCGTCCGCCTCCAGCGACGGGTCGTCGCCGCGCATCCGCTCCCAGATCTCGCGGCTGGCGTCGGCCAGCTTGATCCGCATGATCAGCGGAAAGATCTGGCTCGTCAGCATGACGATGCTGATCAGGCCGAAGAGGTAGCAGACCGAGTACGCGGTGGCGACATGACCCTGGAGCTCGGTCACCTGCTGCGAAGTGATGCCGGGCAGCTTGGCGATGGCGTCCTGCGCGGTGCCGACGACGGCCGACTCGGTCGCGGATCCGGCGAGGATGCCCGAGGCGGTCCCGGTGTCGAGGTTGAAGCCGGTCGCGAAGGCGATCGCCAGGCCGATGACGACGACGGCCTCCATCAGGCAGAGCACCCCGAAGCGCAGGCCCTTGGCGTTGAGGTTGGCGAAGAACTGAGGCCCGGCCATGTAACCGAGGGAGAAGATGAAGAGAGCGAACGCCACGTTCTTGACGTCGGAGTTGACGCTCACCTTCTGCGCGCCGAGCAGCATCGACACGATCAGGGTGCCGCAGATGCCGCCCAGGGTGATGGGCCCGACGCGCAGCTTGCCCACGATGTAGCCGAGAGCGAGACAGGTGAAGAGGGCGAGGACGGCGTTCTCTCGCAGCAGACTCATGGAGATCATTAGATGCCATATGGCCCATTTACGCCTGATATGACATACAACGGCGATGCCGCAGAACCGATCAGTCGTCAGCTCTGGGCCAGGGCCAGGGCCGCCGCGCCGATCAAGCCCGCGTCCGTGCCCAGCTCCGCCGCGCGGACGGCGAGGTGCCGGGTGAACGGGAGCGTCGCATAGGCCGTCAGATGCCGCCTCAGCGGCGCCAGCAGCAGCTCGCCGGCCCGCAGCACTCCCCCGCCCAGGACCGCGACGTCCAGCTCGACCAGGGTCGCCGTGGCCGCGATGCCCGCCGCGAGCGCGCGTCCCGCCCGGTCGAAGGCCGCCGTCGCGATCGGGTCGCCTTCGCGCGCCGCCGCCGCGACCGCCGCTGCCGAGGCGTCAGCCGCGGTCGACGCGTCGGCGGGAGAGGCGGGAGAGGCGGACGGCCGCCAGCCCTGGGCTCGGGCCCAGGACGCGATCGCCGTGCCGCTCGCCATCCGCTCCAGGCAGCCGCGCGAGCCGCACGGGCAGGGCTCGCCGTCCAGGTCCACCGTGATGTGACCGAGGTGCCCCGCGTTGCCGGTCGGGCCCGGGTAGACCTGGCCGTTCAGGACCAGGCCCGCGCCCACCCCGGTCGAGACGACCAGGCAGAGGGCGTTCGCGAAGCCGCGCGCGGCGCCGCGCCAGTGCTCGGCTGCCGTCATGGCGACCGCGTCGCCGCCGAGGACCGTCAGCAGGCCGCCGACCTCCGGCAGCCCGCGCACCCGCTCGACGATCGGGAAGTCGCGCCACGCCCCGATGTTGACCGGGCTCACGGTGCCGAGCGCGATATCCACGGGACCGGCGCTGCCGACGCCCACCCGGTCCACGTCCGCCCAGCGCGGATCCGCCGCGAGCAGCGCGACGACCTCGGCCACCGCCGCGAAGACCTCGTCGGCATCGCCCGAACCCGCCCGGGTCGGACGCTCCACCTGGTGGTGCAGCGCGCCGTCCGCCCCGACCAGCCCGCCCGCGACCTTCGTGCCGCCGATGTCGATCGCCGCGACGTAGCCAGGACTGACGGGCGTGCTCATGGACCGGGTGCTCATGGCCAGCGAGTTTGCTGCGCGCCCCGCACCGCTGTCCAACCGGCGCGCGCGGCCCGCTGCTCGGGGTCAGAGCTTGAAGTCGGGATCCACGTAGATCTGCACCTGGGGGGCGAGGCGCTGGACCGTCGAGAGCATCTCCCTGGCGTCGAACTTCCACCCGACTGTGGCCCGGCTCGCGCCGATCAGCTCCGCACTCTTCTCGGTCAGCGACTTCGCCACGGCCAGCGCGGCCCGGTTGGTCTGCGCGCCGTTCAGTGGCGGTGCGCCGGGGACCCGGTGCAGGCCGACGTAGTGGATCTTGCGCCACAGTCCGACCTGCTGGATCCAGAGCTCGACCGCCACGACGTCCGACCACGGGACGAACGCGGTGGTGGCGGCGTACCGCAGCGGGCTGCCGCCGAGCAGGACCCCCATCTCGTCGATCCGGATCGCGGTCTTGCGGCTGAAGCCGATGATCGACTGGATGGTGAGGAGGAACAGGGCGAAGAGTACGCAGATGACACCGAAGAATCGGGAGGTCGTGGTGGGGGCGCCCAGCGCCAGCACTACACCGACCAGCAGCAGGAAGAGGCCGGAGACCAGACTGACGACCTGTCGGCCGTTCCAGCCGAATCCGGCCTCGTAGGCGTCGGTGTCGATGGTGAGAGGAAGAGTCACGCGGGCAGATGCTGCCAGTGAACGGGACCGCGACGACACGCGATTTGATCCCGGTTCGGGAACAGATCGATCACCGGCGCGGGTTAGATTCCCGATGAAGGGCCCGCCGGCTTCGGGCCGGTGACGCGAACCCCGCGTCAACGCCCTTGTCATCGAAAGGACTTCCGTACATGCGCTTCGCCGTCCTGGGCACCGGCATCGTCGGCCGCACGCTCGCAGGAAAGCTGTCCTCACTCGGCCACGAGGTCGTGATCGGCACGCGCGACCCCGCCGCCACGCTCGCCCGCCAGGAGCTGGACGCGGCCGGCAACCCGCCGATCGCCGGCTGGCTGGCCGAGCACCCCGCCGTTCGCCTCGTCCCCTACGCCGAGGCCGGAGCCTTCGCCGAGGCCTACGTCAACGCCACCTCGGGCTCGGGCAGCGTGCCCGCGCTGGAGGCGGTCGGCGCCGCGAACCTCGCGGGCCGGATCGTGATCGACGTCGCCAACCCCCTGGACTTCTCCCAGGGATTCCCGCCCTCGCTCAACCCGGTCAACACCGACAGCCTGGCCGAGACGATCCAGCGCGCCTTCCCCGAGGCCCGCCTGGTCAAGGCCCTGAACACGATGAGCGCGCACCTCATGGTGAACCCGTCGGCGCTCCCCGGCCCGCACTCGGTCTTCGTCTCCGGCGACGACGCGGACGCGAAGAAGACCGTGACCGATCTGCTGGTCTCCATCGGCTGGTTGGCCGAGGAGGTCTACGACCTCGGCGACGTCACCAGCGCCCGCGGCTCGGAGATGCTGCTGCCGATCTGGCTGCGCCTCTACGGCAGCCTGGGCCACGCGGACTTCAACTTCCACATCCAGCAGGCTCCGGCGCGGCAGCTGTGACCATCGCGCGCAGCACCCGCCCGCACCGTCGGGCGTAGGCGCGCTGGAACACGGGAACCAGCGGGCCCAGCACGCGCGCGAGCCGACCGCCGGGCCTGCTGAAGGCGGTGACGTCGAGCCAGACGTCGCCGCCTTCGTCACGCGTCACCATGAACGCCTCCTCCCCGCACTCGGGATGGCCGGTCAGCGTGCCGTAGGCCCAGCCGCGCCGGTCCGGCTCTGCCGAGACCACCCAGACGACCTGGCAGGGAGCGCGCACCACCAGCGCGAGCGTGATCCGCACCCGCGTGCCGACCTCAGCCCGCGGCGTGGAGGCGTCGACCCCGACGGGGATGCGGCGGTGCATGCGCCACTCCATCAGCGCGTCACCGGCCACCAGGAAGGCCGCCTCGCCGTGGCCGATGCGCACGCGGTGGTGCAGGTGCGCGTACCCGGCGGGCAGCGGCCGGTCCCGGGTCGCCCCGACCTCCGGATAAGTGAAGGCGGTCACGGCTGCTCAGCTTCCAGTTCGGCCACGACCGCGTCGACCTGCTCCAGCCACCCGGTCCAGAACCGCTCCATCTCGATCCCTGCCTGGAGCACCAGGTGCTGCAGCTTCGCCTCCGCCGAATCCCGTTTGCCGTCGGGGAAGTCCCGCGTCTCCATCGCCCGGTACGCGTCCAGCTGAGCGACATGGAGCCCGAGGTGACGCCGCACCTCGGCCCCCAGGCTGCCCTCCCCCACCCCGACCATCGCCGCCGCCCGCAGCCGCAGCGCCAGCGGATCGCGCAGCGCCCGGGGCTCGTCGCTGCGCGCCACCCAGGCCGCGAGCTCCTCACGGCCGCTCGGCAGCACCTCGTACTCCTTGCGCCGCCCCTGCGCGGGAGGCCCGGGGATCGCGCGGATCAGTCCGGACTGCTCCAGCTTGCCCAGCTCCCGGTAGATCTGCTGGTGCGTGGCCGCCCAGAAGAACCCGATCGACTTGTCGAAGCGCCGCGTCAGCTCAAGCCCCGAGGACGGCTTCTCCAGGAGCGCGGTGAGGATGGCGTGCGGCAGCGACATGCCCCGATCCTATGGCTCACCACTCGAGGACCAGCCAGCCGCGATGCGGCAGCTCCGTCTCCACGCCGAGGCAGTCCGCCGGCTCGGCCAGCGGCGCCAGCAGCGCGGCGCGCGCGTCCGTCGGGCCGCCGCCGGGGAGGTGGACGACCGGCCGAGCCGAGTCCGCGCTGCCGTTGGCGACAGCGAGGCGGGTCACGCCGTCGCAGCGGGAGACGTGCGGGATGAGCATCGGCCCGCCGGTGATCAGCGGCAGCGCGGGGTGCTCGCCTTCCAGGAAGCGCACCGCACGGTGGATCAGCCGCTGCCCCGCGTCGTCGTAGGGCAGCAGCTCGGGCGCGGTGGCGGCCAGGACCGCGACGCGGCCTCCGAGGCGGTTGCGGAACGCCGTCCGGCCTGCGCCCCACGGCAGGCCGTCCGGCGTCCGGACCTCGGTCCAGACCTCGGTGTCGGGGCCCGGAGTGAGCCGGGCGAGGGCCGGCTGCACGTTGACGCTGAGCGCCTCCCCTGCCTCGATGAGGACGTGCTCCTCGGCGTAGATCTCGGGCGAGTCCCGCTGCTCGCGCTCGACGAGCTCGACCGCGTCCAGGCCCAGCAGCGGGCCGAAGCCGCGCCGGGTCAGCGCCTCCGCCGCCACACCGTCGAGCAGCAGCCCGCCGCTCAGCAGCGCCGACATCTCGTCGTCGTCGAAGGCCCAGGCCAGTTGCCCGAACAGCGCCTGCACCGGCGCGCCTGGCGCGGCCGTGACCGGGACGCCGTAGCGGAGCAGCAGGTCAGCCGCCGGGCCCGGGTCGACGCCCAGGGAGTGCAGCGAGTCGCCCGTGCTGCGCACGTGCGCGGCCGCGTCCTGCTTGAACGGGAGGCCGACACCGACCGTCGTCTGCTCGCGGTCGTAGCGCTCGGCCAGCCAGTCCAGCGCGGGACGCGAGCGTTGCAGCAACGTGGTGACGCGCGGGAAGCGCTCGGCGCGGCGGCCGTTCATCGGATGGACGTTGAGCAACAGCGCGTCCGAGCCGGCGAGTTGGGCGGCAGTCAGCTCCGACCACGTCTGGGTGTCGGACTTGGACCAGGCGGTGTGCGGCCAGTTCTCGATCTCCGGCTCGCTCGTCGCCCACGCCGGACGCAGCGCCCGTTGCAGCTCCAGCGCCCAGATCTGGCGGCTCAACTCGCGTCCAGGTGTGTCGCTGTAGGGGGTGAAGTGCGGCCGCTGGACCGCGTGGCCGCCGATCGCGAGGGCGTCGAAGAGCGCCTGCCAGTCGCGGCCCTCCACGGACGCCGCGTCAAGGCCCGAGCTCATCAGGCCCAGCCGTGAGCGCCCGCCCGAGCGCCGGGCGACCTCCGCCGCGAGCGCCCGCGCGACCTCCAACTGGGCGTCGCGCCAGACCTGTTGCAGCTGGGCGCGCCACGGGTGCGGCGGGCCGGGCGCGGTGAGCGCGGCGACCAGCTCCTCCCGCTCGACCTCCCGCCCCACCAGGGCCGCGAACCGCTCCAGCATGAGCGGCTCGAAGCCGCCGCCCCAGCGCAGCGGCGCGTGGTTGTGGTAGCGGAAGTCGTCCTCCAACCACAGCACCCGGAAGCCGAGTTCGGCGAAGCGCCCGTAATGGGCGACGATCCACTGCTGCCAGTTCGGGCAGGCGAAGGAGGCCTGCGCTGCGGCGACCTCTCCGTACGGCGAGACCATCGGCGCGAAGCCGAGCTTCTCCAGCGTCCCGTGCCGTCCCCGGTCGGCGTGGCCGACGGTGACCCAGGGGTTGAGGCTGACCGCGAGCCCGGCGGCCGTCAGCGCGGCGTGCGCGAGCGCGGTCGCCGCAAACCAGGCGTCCTCCTCGGCGCCGACGAGGTGGCCGGTGAATGCCTCCTCCGCGCCGGTGAGCAGCACGACCTCGTCCACCCCGGCCTGCTCGCAGACTCTGACGAGCTCCGCCGCGTCGGCGGCGACCCGGGCGGGGTCGGGGTCGGCGTGGATCTGGAACCTGAGGTGGTAGCGGGCGGGCATGCCACTCCCTTTCACTTGACGCGCTTTCACTTGGTACTGCCGGCCATCAGGCCGGAGCGCCAGAACCGTTGCAGCGACAGGAACATCACGACGAGCGGGACCACCGAGACCGCCGCAGCCGTGATCACGATGTTGAACGGCACCGCGTCACCGATGCCGCGCTGCGCCTGCCAGCCGACCAGGCCGACGGTGACCGGCTGGAGCTTGTCGTCGGCGAGCATCAGCGCGGGCAGCAGGTAGTTGGACCAGATCCCGACGAACTGGAAGAGGAAGACCGTGACCAGCGCGGGCGACATCAGCCGCAGCGCGATGGTCGCGAAGATCCGCACCTCCCCCGCGCCGTCCATCCGTCCGGCCTCCAGGAGCTCGTCCGGTACGGACGCGGCGGCGTAGATCCGGGAGAGGTAGACCCCGAACGGGCTGACCATGCTCGGGATCAGCACGCCCCAGTAGGTGTTGACCAGGTGGACCGGCGAGAAGAGCAGATAGAGCGGGATCGCCAGCAGCGGCGCGGGCACCAGGACGGCCGCGAGCACCACGTTGAAGACGAACTCCCGCCCCCGGAACGCGTACTTGGCGAGCGCGTAGCCCGCCAGGGCGGAGACCATGGTGCTGACGGCCGCGCCGCCGACCGCGTAGAGGGCGGTGTTGAGCAGCCAGCGCGGGTAGATCCCGCCCTGACGGGTGAAGACCTCCTGCAGGTTGGCCGCCAGCGCGAACTTGCCGCCGAACCAGAAGCCGCTGCCGCTGAACAGTGCGGAGTTGGTCTTGGTGCTGGAGACCACCA
This sequence comes from Streptacidiphilus sp. MAP12-20, assembly GCF_041262525.1. Taxonomy (NCBI): domain Bacteria; kingdom Bacillati; phylum Actinomycetota; class Actinomycetes; order Kitasatosporales; family Streptomycetaceae; genus Streptacidiphilus; species Streptacidiphilus sp. MAP12-20. Next base: position 85,839 of record NZ_JBGCCK010000015.1, on the reverse strand, counting down.
GCCACCAGACCGGCGCGAGGAAGTAGACCGAGGCGATCCCGAGCACGCCGAGCGTGAGCCAGCGGGCCGGGGCGACCGGCGCGCTCCGGCGCGGCGACGCGGTGACAGCGGAGGGTGCGGCGGGCGGGGACTGAAGTGTCGTCACAGGACGGCCCCCCGGCGCTGGACCAGCTTGAGGAAGCCGAAGGAGAGGACGAAGGCGAGCACCGCCAGCACCACCGACTCGGTCGCCGCATAGCCGAAGTTGTTGTCGTTGACCGCGTTGTACGCGGCGAAGATGGGCGTGTAGCTGCTGCTCAGGTTGGGCGCGACGTGCTGCAGCACGGCCGGCTCGTTGTAGAGCTGGGCGGTGCCGATGATGGAGAAGACGGTGGTCAGCACGAGCGCCGGGCGGACGATCGGGATCTTCACGTGCCAGGCGATCCGCCACGCCGAGCAGCCGTCCATCCGGGCCGCCTCGGCCAGCTCGGGCGGGATGGCCTGCAGCGCGGAGTAGATGATCAGCATGTTGTAGCCGGTCCACGCCCAGGTCAGCATGTTGCCGATGGTCGGCGCCAGCATCGCGTCCGAGGTCAGGTCGAGGTGCAGGCCGAGCGAGTGCGCGGCGGCGGTGATCGGGCTGAGGCCGGGCGCGACGAGGTAGGACCACATCAGCGCGCCGACCACGCCCGGCAGGGCGTAGGGCAGGAAGAAGGCGAGCCGGAAGAAGCGCTTGAACAGCGTGCTCTTCGCGTCCAGCAGGAGCGCGAGCAGCAGTGCCACGCCCAGCATCACCGGCACCTGGACCACGCCGATCAGCAGCACCCGCAGCAGCGCGGCCCGGAAGTCCTTGTCGTGCAGCGCGTCGGCGTAGTTGCCGAGCCCGGCGAAGACCTTCGTCGGCGCGGAGAGGCCGAGGCCGTCGCGGTGCAGCTTGAACAGGCTCTGGTAGACCGTGTAGCCGATCGGCGCCAGGTAGACCAGCGCGAAGAGCAGCGCGAAGGGGAGGAGGAACGCGGCGGCGGTTCCGACCCGCCGCCGCGCGTGGCGCGAGACAGCCATCAGGAGACGCTCATCCCCTGCTGCTTCAGCTGCGCGACCGTCTTGGTCTGGACGGTGTTCAGCACGTCCGGCAGCTTGGTGGTGCCCTTGGCGCTGGTACCGAGGCCGTCACCGAGGTCGGTCGCGGTCTGGGTCATGGTCGGGCCCCAGATCCAGGAGGTGTCGATGTGCGGGGTCTCCGCCTTGAACACGTCGAAGACGACCTGGCCGCCGTAGAACGGGTCCGGCTGGGAGAGCGCCGGGTTGCTGAGCCCGGAGGTCGCGGCCGGGTAGATGCCGGTGACCTTGATCAGGTTGCTGACGCTGCCCGGGTCGGTGCTCATCCAGGTGGCGAACTCGGCGGCCTCCTTCGGGTGCGCGCAGCCCTTGAGCACGACGGTGGCCGAGCCGCCGTCGTTGCCGTACACCGGGTTGTTGGCGTCCCAGACCGGCATCGGCGCGACGGCCCACTTGCCGCTGGTGCCCTTGACGCTGGAGGCGAGGATCGGGGTGTCCCAGACGGCGTTGACGTCGGAGAGGATCTTGCCGGAGGCCATGTCGGAGTAGAGGCTCGGGTCGAAGCTGGGGTCGGTCTTGAGCAGCTTCTTGTCGAGCAGGCCCTGCCAGTAGTTCGCGATCTTCTGGTTGGCGGCGCTGTTGACGCTCACCTGCCAGGACCCGCCGTTGGTGCCGAACCACGGTGCGGCGGCCTGCCAGGCGAGACCGGCGTAGTTGTAGGAGTCGTTGCCGAAGTCGCCGAGGGAGACGCTCGGGTCGGCGGCGTGCACCTTGGCCGCGTCGGCCGCGTACTCGTCCCAGGTGACCGGCGGCTTGCTGATGCCGTACTTGGCGAAGAGGTCCTTGCGGTAGATCAGCGCCATCGGCGCGGTGTCGACCGGAGCGCCGAAGGTCTTGCCGCCGATGGTGACCTGGTTCCAGGTCCAGGAGGCGAACTGGCTCTGTGCCGGGGACATGTACTGCGTGACGTCCATCAGCGCGCCTGCGGCGGCGAAGCTCGGCATGGTCTCGTAGCCGACCATGCCCAGACACGGCGCGTTGCCGGCCTGGGCGGCCGTCAGCATCTTGGTGTAGCCGCCCTTGGAGCCCGAGGGAATCTTGTCGAAGGTGACCTGCACGTCCGGGTGCGCCTTGTTCCACATGGCCACCGACTGGTCGTAGCCGGGCGCCCAGCCCCAGAAGTCGAGCTTGACCGGACCGGCGGCGGCCGGGCTCTGCGAGGTGCCCGCGCTGCCGCTGCCGGAGCTGCAGCCGGTCAGCACCGCGACGAAGGCGACGGCTGCTGTCATGGCCACGGTGCGTATCTGACGACTTCTCACGGGGAGTCTCCTGAGGGGTTGCCTTGCGTTCGCTCGTATTAGTTAAAGTAGGATCAGAACTAACTGGCCGGAAGTCAACACCCTGACGCAAACTTCAGTGAACGGCAGGGCGTCCGTGGTAGGGAGTGGAGCGTGAAAGCAGACCTGCGCGGCAGCGCGGCGCACGAGGTGGTGATGGCCGGCCCGTCGAAGCCGAGCGACCGGGCGTCGATCCGGCGCACCAACCTCGGCCTGGTGCTGCGGCTGCTGCGCGACTCAGGTCCGCGCTCCCGGGCCAGGATCGCCGCGGACACGGGGCTGCCGCGCCCGACGATCACCAACCTGATCGCCGAACTGGTCGAGCTGGGCCTCGTGCGCGAGGGCCGCTCGGAGCGGGACGGTTCGGTGGGTCGGCCGGGGCTCTCCGTCGAGATCGACGGGCGGGCGATCTGCGGCGTCGGTCTGGAGATCAACGTCGACTACCTCGCCGCCGTCGCGCTCTCGCTCCGCGGCGACGTGGCCTTCGAGCGCCGGATCCCGGTCGACGTCCGCGCCGCCGGACCGGAGGCGGTGCTGGACGCGGTGGCCGCGCTGGTCCGCGAGGCGGACGCGGCGGTACAGGCCGGCGGCGCGCGGCTGGTGGGCGCGGCGCTCGCCGCGCCGGGCAACGTGGACATCACGAGCGGCCGGGTCGCCTACGCGCCCAACATCGGCTGGCGCGACGTCGCCGCGGTCGACGAACTGCGCCGCAGGCTGGGCAGGGAAGCGCCGCCGCTGCACCTGGAGAACGACGCGAAGCTCGGCGCGATCGCCGAGTACCTGGTCGCGTCCGCCGCCGACATCCACGACCTGATCTACGTCACCGGCGAGACCGGCGTCGGCGGCGGCATCATCACCGGCGGCCAACTCATGCGCGGCGCACGGGGGTTCGCGGGCGAGATCGGCCACATGCCGCTGGATCCCGGCGGCCACCCGTGCAACTGCGGCCGCGTGGGCTGCTGGGAGACGATGGTCGGCCTCGGCGCGCTCCTTCGCCACGCGGCCGACGCGGACGACCCGGTCCACGACCCGTCCCTCGACGTCGAGTCCCGCCTGGCCGACCTGCTCCGCCGCGCGGACGCGGGCGACGCCCGTACCCTGGCCGCGCTCGACCGGATCGCCGACGACCTCGGCCTCGGCCTCGCGCTGCTGGTCGACATCCTCAACCCGCGCGCGGTGGTGCTCGGCGGCTATTTCGCCGTCTTCGCCGACTACCTCCTCGACCGCGTCCGCGAGGGCGTCGCCCGTCGCGTCATGGCCCAGGACTCCGGCGGCTGCGAGGTCCTCCCCTCCACGCTCGGCTTCACCGCCCCCGCCCGTGGCGGCGCCTACCTCGCCCTCGACGCCGTCTACCAGGACCCGAGCGCGACGGCGGGGTGAGCGCGCCGCAGCCCCGCGCCGCGAGAGGCACGCGGGCGGGGCGGACGGCTCGGTGGTCGGCCCGGGTGGGTCAGACGTCGCGCTTGCGCACGGCCCAGACCGCCAGAGCCACGGCGATCAGCGGCCAGAGCAGGTAGACGGTCCAGGAGCCGGGAACCGTCGCCCGGAACCCGATCCCGAAGCCGCCGTCCCAGGGTTGGACCAGCCGCTCGAAGGCGGTGCGCACGAAGCCGTGGTTGATGTCGGCGGACCACTGCTTGGTCTGCGAGAAGAAGGCCGGCAGCAACAGCAGCGCGAAGGCGGTGGCGCCGACCGACGCCGCGCTGTGGCGGATCAGCGTGCCGACGCCCAGGCCGATCAGCGCGCAGATCGGTGCGAGCAGCGCCGCCGCGAACAGGGCGCGGAGCGCGTGGTCCTGGCCGAGGGTGGTCGAAGCGTGGCGGCCGCTCAGCACGGACTGGGCGATCACGAATCCGCCGACGGCCGCGACGCAGCCGAAGACACTCCAGATGACCGTCTGTACCGCCGCCTTCGCCAGCACCACCGGGCCGCGCGCCGGGACGGCGATCGTGGTGGTGCGGATCAGACCGGTGCCGTACTCGCTGGCGATCGCCAACGCGCCCAGCGCGGACGCCGAGAGCATCACGGTCATCCAGCCCATCATCGGGAACGAGTCCGTCACCGCGAACGCCGGATGCGAGCCCAGCCCCGGGCCGTAACTGGGGATGTCGTCGTAGTCCGCCTTCGCCGCCGCGAAGGACGATCCCCAGGCGACCAGCAACGACACCACCAGCGTCCACCAGGTGGAGCGCAGCGACCACGCCTTGATCCACTCGGAGACGACCAGGTCGGAGAAGCGGGCGCGCGGCTCGGCCACCGGAGCGGCAGTGGCGGTGCGCGGGAGAGAGCTGAGCGTGGTCATCGGCTCTGCCCTGCCAGGTACTCGACGCTGTCGGCGGTCAGCTCCATGAACGCCTCCTCCAACGAGGCTGTTCGGGTGGTCAGTTCGTGCAGCATGACGCCGTTGTCGAAGGCCAGAGCGCCGATCCGGTCGGTGGCCAGGCCGGTCACCGTCAGCGCCTCCGCGCGGGCCGAGCCCTCCGGCCTCACCTCCGCCCCGGCGGCGGTCAGCACGGCCGTCAGCTCCGCCGCCTGCGGGGTGCGCACCAGGACGGTCAGCCGCTTGCTGCGCGCCGCGAACTCGCGTACCGGCTCGGCGGCGATGAGCTCGCCGCGTCCGATCACGACCAGCTGGTCGGCGGTGTTCTCCATCTCCGTCATCAGATGACTGGAGAGGAAGACCGTGCGGCCCTCGTCCGCGAGCCTGCGGAAGAGCCGCCGCACCCACAGCACGCCCTCCGGGTCCATCCCGTTGATCGGCTCGTCGAACATCAGCACCGGCGGATCGCCCAGCAGCGCGGTCGCGATGCCCAGACGCTGCTTCATGCCGAGCGAGAAGCCACCGACCCGGCGCCGTGCGACCTCCGTCAGGCCGACCTCCTCCAGCACCTCCCCGACCCGGCGCGGCGCGATCCCGTTGCTGCGGGCCAGCGCCCACAGGTGCGCCTCGGCGCTGCGGCCGCCGTGCACGTGGTGGGCGTCCAGCAGCGCGCCGACGTGGCGCAGGCCGCGCGGATGGTCCGCGAAACGGAGGCCGTTGACGGTGGCCGAGCCGCCGGTCGGCGCGTCCAGGCCGAGGATCAGCCGCAGCGTGGTGGTCTTCCCCGCGCCGTTCGGGCCGAGGAATCCGGTGACCTGTCCCGGCTTGACCTCGAAGGTCAGCCCGTTGACGGCGGTCCTGTCTCCGTAACGCTTCGTGAGTTCGTTGACTTCGATCACGTCCACCACCGTGCCGCCGACCGGCTTGCACCCGCATCGGGCCGGTGGCGGCAAGGGCCGCGCCGACACCAGCCCGCAGGCGTAAGCCCGCAGGTCGATGCCCCGTCACGCGCACGCCGTTAGGCTCACCGTATGAACGCCACGCCCCGCCCGCCGCTGCTCGGCCGCGTCCTGTCCCGGGTGTGGACGGCCGTGTGGTGGTCCTCGCTGACCCTTCTGGTCATCTTGCTGAGCGTGCAGATGATCCCGCCGCCGATGGGCTTCCAGGACGGCGTCGAGCGGTCCGGCCCGATGAGCGTCGTCGTGGTCATCGCGCTCGCCTCCGCGCTGCTGTCGCGCTGGCCGCTCGTCGCCCTGGCCCTGCTGCTCGGCAACGCCCTGCACATCGCCTTCGAGCTGCCCTACCACACCCAACTGACGCTCTCCGAGACGGTCCCGGCCCTGCTCGCGCTCTGCTACATCGCCGCGACGCGCGAACGAGAGGTCGCCACGCCCGCCACGGTCATGTGCTTCGCGACGCTGTTCGGCTACGGCTTCGGACGGATCATCGCGGGACAGGACCCCTCCCGGGGACAGGGGCAGCTCCCGGTCGCGCTGGTCTTCCTGCTGGCCTGGATGATCGGCAACTCGATCCGCACGCGCCGCCGGTTCACCGCGGCAGCTCGCGCGCAGGCCACGGAACAGGCCATCACCGAGGAGCGGCTGCGGATCGCGCGCGAGCTGCACGACATGGTCGCGCACAGCATCGGCATCATCGCGATCCAGGCCGGGGTGGGCAGCCGCGTCATCGACTCCCAGCCCGCCGAGGCGCGGGCCGCGCTCCAGGCGATCGAGGCGACCAGCCGCGAGACCCTCTCCGGTCTGCGCCGCACCCTCGTCGCGCTGCGCCAGGCGGATCCGGAACCGGGCTCGCAACTCGCCCCGCTGGCACCGGCGCCCGGACTGGACGACCTGGAACGGCTGGCCGAGGCGACGAGCCAGGCGGGCATCCGCGTCCATCTCGCCTGGCACGGCGAACGGCGGCCGCTGCCCGGGGACATCGACCTGTCGGCCTACCGCATCGTGCAGGAGGCCGTCACCAACGTGGTTCGCCACGCGGGGACCCGACACTGCCGGGTCTCCATCGACTACGGAGCGGAGGAGCTCTCCTTGGAGGTCGTCGACGACGGACGCGGGGTCGCGCCGGTGCACGGGATGCCCGGCGTGCACCCGGCGCAGGCGGGCGCGGGGTTCGGCATCACCGGCATGCGCGAGCGGGTCAGCCTGCTGCACGGCGAGTTCAGCGCGGGCGCGCGGCCGGAGGGCGGCTTCCGCGTCTCGGCCCGGCTCCCGCTGCCGCCGACGTCGGCCGTCACCGCCGCCGCGCTTACGAAGGCCGCGGTCGCGGAGGCCGCCGTCATGGAGGCCGCGGTCGTGGAGCCCGCCGTCGTGGGGGCCGCGGTCGTGGAGGCCGCGGTTTCCGCCCCCGCGGGCGAGGCGGTGTCGCGATGACGTCCTCGACTTCCTCCGGAGGCGACTCCGGCGCGGCTCCCGCCCGCATCCGGGTCGTCCTCGCCGACGACCAGCCGCTGGTCCGCTCCGGCCTGCGCGTGCTCATCAACGACCACCCCGACCTGCACGTCGTCGGCGAGGCCGGTTCAGGGGACGAGGCGATCCGCCTGGTCGGCGAGCTGAAGCCGGACGTGGTCGTGATGGACATCCGGATGCCGGGCATGGACGGCATCGAAGCCGCCCGACAGATCACCGCCGGCCCCGAGACGGCCCGCATCGTCATGCTGACCACCTTCGACGACGACCAGTACGTCTACGGCGCGCTGCGCGCCGGCGCGAGCGGATTCCTGGTCAAGGACATGGCCCTGGAGGAGATCCTCTCCGCCATCCGCGTCGTCGCGGCGGGCGAGGCGCTGATCGCCCCGAGCGTGACCCGCCGCCTCATCGCTGAGTTCGCCAACCGACCGGACCTCCCCGCCGCGACCCCGCGCCGCAAGCTGACCGGCGTCACCGACCGCGAGCTCGAGGTGCTGACGCTGGTCGGCCGGGGGCTGAGCAACAGCGAGATCGCGGAGGAGCTGTTCATCTCGGTGGCCACGGCCAAGTCCCATGTCGCCCGCATCCTGTCCAAGGTGGACGCGCGTGACCGGGTGCAGCTCGTGATCCTCGCCTACGAAGCCGGGTTGGTCTCCTCCACCCCGCACTGATCCGCCGGGTTATTGATGCTGCGTCAGAACGCTGGCGGCGGCTGCGGAGTGATCTCGCGCAGCCCCTTCCAGACCGGCTGGCGCAGTATCCCGCCCGCGGTGAACTCCTGGTACTCGACCTCGGCGGCCAGCGCCGGCGTCGCCCAGTGGACGGTGGAGTCCGGGCGGCCGAGGTCGGCGGGGATATGCAGGAAGGGCGAGCGGTCGGTCTCCAGGTGGCGCAGCAGCTCGGCCAGGTCGTTGCTCTCGTTGACCCCGATGCCTGAGCCGACCGCGCCCAGGTAGCGCAGGCCCAGCGACTCCGGGACCCCGGCGAGCACGCTGCGCAGCCCGCCGCGCTCGTCGGCGAGCCAGCCGCCGATCCTGACGTCCAGGCTCTGCCGATGCTTGTGCTTGATCCACGCGCGCGAGCGCTGCCCGGGCTCGTAGTGGGAGTCGAGGCGTTTGGCCACGATGCCCTCGATGCCGTAGGCCTCCGTCCACTCGACGGCCGCGTGGAGGTCCCCGATCCAGGACGGCGGCGTGCTGACGGGCCCCCTGTCGCGGTCCAGGTCCAGCTCCTGAAGCATCGTGCGGCGAGCCGTGTAGGGGAGCCGGGTGAGGTCACGGCCGTCGCGGTGGAGCAGGTCGAAGACCATCAGCGTCACCGGCGTCGAGTGCGTGGCGACGTGGATCTGCGCCGGGCGGCGCAGGCTCATCCGCTCCTGGAGCGCGCCGAAGCTCGGCGTGCCGTCCCCGCCGAGCGCGACCACCTCGCCGTCGAGCACCACGGCGTGCCCGCCGAGCAGTTCGGCGAGGGCGGTCAGCTCCGGGTAGCGCTCGGTCGCGTCCCCGCCGGTCCGTGAGCGGACCTGGACGGTGCCGTCGCCCGGCACGTAGACGAGCACGCGCATGCCGTCCCACTTCACCTCCGCCGCCCAGTGCGACTCGTCGCGCGGCAGCGGCGCGGTGGTCGCCAGCATGGGCGAGTAGGTGGGGAGTGCGGTCGGCGTGCGGGCGCGGGACATGGTCGGGCCCTCAGGAGGCGCGCCGGGGCGCGGTCTTCTTGGCGGGCGCGGCGGTCTTCTTGGCCGCCGTCTTGGTGGGCACCGCCTTGGCTGCGGTCTTCTTGGCCGTGGCCGCCTTGCGCGGCTTCGCAGCGGGCGCGGCCTCCTCCTCGTGCCCGTCCGGGTGCCCGGCCTCGCCGCGCTGCGCCTTCGCCGCCGCGACGCTGGACTTCAGCGCCGCCATCAGGTCGATCACCTCCGCGCCGCCCTCGGCGACCGGCACCGGGACGGGCGTCGCGCCCTCCGCCTTGGCCTGGATCAACCCGTCCAGCGCGACCGCGTAGGAGTCCTTCTCCTCGTCGAGATCGAAGCCCTCGGTCAGGGTCTCCATCAGCGACCGCGCCATCGCCAGCTCCTGCGGCCGCAGCTCCGGGTCCTCCTCCGGCGCGAGCCCCTCCGAGGACCGGATCTCGTCCGGCCAGCGCATGGTCTGCAGCACCAGCAGGTCGCCCTGGACGCGCAGCACGGCGAGCGATTCGCGCGACCGCATGGTGATCTTGGTGACGGCGATCTGCCCGGACTCGCGCAGCGCCTCGCGCAGCAGCGCGTAGGGCTTGGCCGGGGCCTTGTCGCCGAGACCGACGTAGTAGGGACTGTCCCAGCGCAGCGGGTCGATCCGGTCGGCGGGGAGGAAGGCGACCACGTCGATGATCTTCTTGCTGGGCACCGGCAGCGTGGCCAGATCCTCGTCGGTGAGGATCACGACCCGACCGTCCCCGGACTCCCAGCCCTTGGCGATCTCGCCGTACTCGACCTCCCGGTTCTCGGCCTCGCAGAAACGCTTCAGCCGAACGCGTGAACCGTCCTCCTGGTGGACCTGGTGGAGGACGGGGCCGGAATGGGTGTCGGTGGCCGGGTACAGCTTGACCGGCACAGCGACCAGACCGAACGTAATGCTGCCCGTCCAGACACTGCGAGGAGGCATGACCTGAACCTTTCGCGGGGTATTCACACGTTATGCCCGGAAAAGTACCCGTGCAGGTCGACGGGCGCGCGATCACCCTGTCCCATCTGGACAAGGTGCTCTGGCCCGCCTGGACCAAGGCCGAGATGATCGACTACTACGCCCGCGTCGCCGACGCGATGGTCCCGCACCTGCGCGACCGCCCGGCCTCCTTCCTGCGCGGCCCCGAGGGCATGACCGGCCCGCTCTTCGTCGCCAAGAACCCGCCTCCGCGTACGCCGGGGTGGATGCGGATCGAGGAGATCGCAGCGAAGGAGGGCCCACGCCCGCACGTCGTCCTCGACGACACCCCGAGCCTGATCGCGGCGGCGAATCTGTACTGCCTGGAGATCCACGTACCGCAGTGGACGATCACGGGCGGCCGGGAGGGCCACGACCGGCTCGTCATCGACCTCGACCCGGGCGAGGGCACCGGCATCGTGGAGTGCTGCGCGGTGGCCCAGCTGGTCCGTGAGGCGCTGGCCTCCGACGGCCTTCCCTGCTGGCCGGTCACCTCCGGCAACAAGGGCCTCCACCTCTACGCTCCACTGCGGCCCACCTCGGAGGCGTCAGTGGTCGCGTACGCGAAGGAGCTGGCGGAGCGGCTGGCGGCGGCCCACCCGGGGTTTCTCGTCGCCCGGATGACGAAGTCGCTGCGGCAGGGCCGGGTCTTCCTGGACTGGTCGCAGAACTCCACGTCCAAGACCACCTCCGCCCCCTACACCCTGCGCGCGACCCGCACCGACGTCCCCGGCGTCTCCACCCCGCTGACCTGGGCCGAGGTCGAATCCTGCACCTCCCCCGCAGACCTCGCGTTCACCCCGCCCGAGGTCGCCGACCGCGTCGCCGCCTACGGCGACCACGCGGCGGGCCTCTGCGCCCCGGCCGAGGCGCGCGAGCTGCCGCCGTCGTGATCAGCGGCGCGGCTCGCCTCTGGCGCGCGGCCCTGCCGTGGACCAGGCTGTCCGTCATGGATCTCACTCGGCAGTTCGCGCTGCCCCAGGGACTCGGCGGCCGGGTGATCGGCGCGCTCATGGCCGTGATGAACGCCGCCCAGGTCAAGGAGACGGTCCGCGCCGTCGCGCCGAAGGCGGATGAGCACGTCCTCGAGATCGGCTTCGGCCCGGGCATCGGCCTGGTCGCCCTCGCGACCTCCGCGCCGGGCCTCCAGGTCGCCGGGGTGGACCCCTCCGCCACGATGGTGGCGGCCGCCGGCCGCCGCACGCGGCGCTTCGCCGACCGCGTCCAGCTCCACGAGGGCACGGCCGCGGCACTCCCGTTCCCGGACGCGACCTTCGACGCGGTCTGCGCGACGAACAGCGTTCAGCTCTGGCGGCCGCGCGCGGAGTCGCTGGCGGAGGTCCTGCGCGTCCTCAAGCCCGGCGGCCGCCTGGTTCTCAGCATCCTCGAACGCGCCGTCCTCCCGGACGGCGGCAGCGCGGGCCCCCACTTCGACGAGGACCTCCGCCCCGACCTCGAAGCGGCGGGCTACGCCGACCTCCAGCTCCACTGGCGCCCCTCAAAGCTCGGCCGCGCCCTGTCCGTGACGGCAACCCGCCCGCTCTGAGGCGTCACAGATGATCAAGCACTTCCGGCAGCCGCTCGATCAGCCCCGTCGCCCCCGCGACAAGCAGCCGCTGCGCGGGCATCAGCGCGGTGTAACCGAGCACGTCCATGCCCGCCGCGCGGGCGGCGAGGACGCCGTTGGGGCTGTCCTCGACGACGAGACAGTCGCGCGGATCGACCCCCCGCGACGCCGCCGCATGCAGGAACAGATCGGGCGCGGGCTTGCCCACCCCATCCACGTCCTGCGCACTGAACACGATCTCCTCGGGCAGGTACTGCCGCAGCCCGGTACGGTCGAGGGTGAGTCCGATCCACGCGTGATCGGAGGAGGACGCGAGACAGTACGGAGTCTCCCGCCGCCCCAACTCCCGCAGCACGGCCGCCGCTTCGGGCGTCGCCGCCAACTCCTGCTGGAACGCGGCGAAGACCCGCTCGTGGCAGCGCGCGGTGAAGTCCTCCGGCAGCGTGCCCTGGTAGCGATCCGCGATCACCTGATGGACATTGCGCCCGGCGTTGCCGAGGAAGTAGTGGAACGACTCCTCCAACGTCGTGGGATACCCCAGCTCAGTCAGATACCCGGACAACACCCCGTGGGCAATCGGCTCGCTGTCGACGAGCACCCCGTCATTGTCGAAGATCACCATTTTGTACGCCATCCGGGCAGGCTACCGGTGACCGCGCGGACCGTCGGTACTGTGCCGGGGTGACGGATCCAGCTCCCCGACCCCTGCTCTTCCTCGACGTCGACGGCCCCCTGATCCCTTTCGGTGCGACGAGGGATCAACTCCCGCACGGATACCCGACGTATCCGACGCCGAGCTCGCGCGAGGCGAGCCTCGAACATCCGCTGCTGGACCGAATGAATCCCGGGTACGGTCCCCGCCTGGCGGCCCTGCCGTGCGATCTGGTCTGGGCCACGACGTGGGCCGAGGATGCCAACGAGTGCATCTCGCCCCGGCTCGGCCTGCCGCGCCTGCCGGTGGTCGACTGGCCCGACTCCCCCGACTCCCCCGGCAGCGACGACATCGAGGACGCGCTGCACTGGAAGACTCGCGCCCTCGTCGCCTGGGCCGCCGGCCGCCCCTTCGCCTGGCTCGACGACGAGATCACCGACGCCGACCGCGCCTGGGTCTCCGCCCACCATCCCGGACGCGCCCTGCTCCTCCGCGTCGGCCCCACCGTGGGCCTCACCGACGCGGACTTCATCGCGCTCGACCGGTGGCTCCGGGACCGGCCGTGACCCGTGCCGAGCCCCGGCCCCTTCTTCGCCCGAATACCTGCACAATTCGCTCGCGCTTCCGCCAGGATGCCCCCGTGAACCTGAGCTCGCCCGCCGCCAAGACCTCAGCCGAGCTCAGATCCTGGCCTTGGCCGCGTCCGGCGCGGAGGTTGCCGCACAGCTGGCGCGCGAGGGCGCCGAGGGCGTAGCGATCGAATTGGCGGACGGACGACTCACCGCCACGCTCACCGCCGGCGTCAACTGACGTGGGGTCCGGGCCCAAGTTGTGTGGCGCGGGCACTCTCCGTCATTGACGAACTTCCATCCTGGGTTGCAGCCTTATCCCATCCGACTGGTGAACTGGTTCATGTCGAAATAGTCGCGCCAGGCCTTGATCTTGCCGTCAGTGACCTCGAAGGTCCCCATGACCGGCAGCTCGAACGATTTGTCACTGAGCCTGAAGACGTCCACCCGCTCGGTCATCACGACCGGTCCGTTGGCTGCGATGTTGATGACGCGGAACTCGATGTGCTCAATGCCCGGCGGGCCAGGGCGGATGAACGAGGTGATGGTGTCGGCGATGGCCTCCCGGCCGGTGATCGGCGCCAGCGGGATGTTGTGGTAGATGGCGTCGCCGGTGAAAAATGCTGCCAGCTCGGCGGCCCCCATGTTGTCCGACCACGCCGCGCAAAACCTGCCCACTACCTCGATCGGACTCTCCATCGGGCTCCTCCCGCGGTTGATTGATCTGAACAGTGCACTGCGATAGGCCGCTAAGCGGTGAGGATGAGCTTTTCGTGCACTGTGCCCGCCTCGAGGAGGGCGTGTGCCTGCGCGGCGTCCCGCATCGGCAGCAGCCGCTGGGCACGCAGGCGGAGTTGCCCGGAAGCGAGTAGTGGCATCGTCTGCTCGACCGCGTCAGGGGCGCGGTCCGGGGTGGGGGCGGAGAGGGCGACGCCGAAGTCGGCCGCGTGCTCGTCCGCGAGGGTGATCACGCGCGCGGGGTCGCCCGCGAGTTCGACAGCGTCGCGCAGGCCGCCCTTGCCTCCGGCGTCGAAGACAGCGTCCACCTTGCCGACGTGCGCGCGCATCTGCGCAAGGAGCGCCGATCCGTAGCGGACCGGGATCGCCCCGAGATCCTTGGCGAACTGCTCGTCGCCCGGTCCGGTGGCGCTGAAGACGGTGAGGCCCTGGGATACGGCCAGCTGGGTGGCGATCACGCCGACCGAGCCTCCGCCGCCGAGGACGAGCAGGGTCTCGCCGGGGATGACGCGGAGTTGGCGCAGGACGCCGACGGCGGCTTCGGCCGAGGCGGGCAGCGCTGCGGCGTCGGCCCAGCTGACGGTGGCCGGTTTGACGGTCCAGGCCGAGGCGAGGGCGTATTCGCCGTACCCGCCGAGCGTGGGCAGTTGGGCGGCGACCTCGTCGCCCGGCGACACGCCGGTCACGCCCGGTCCGAGGGCGTCGATCGTGCCGGCGGCCTCGAAGCCGAGAACGGCGGGGTCGGGCAGCGGGAAGACCCTCCGGAGGTCGCCGCGCCGGATCTTCAGGTCGGTCGGGCTGACTCCCGCGGCGTGTACGCGCATCCTGATCTGACCAGGTCCGGGTGCGGGCAGGGCGACTTCCGACCACACGAGCGTCTCGGGCGATCCGTATCCGGTGAGCACTGCTGCGTACGGCATGGGTGCCTCCTGCTCCTGGCGATCCGCGCGAGATGATGGGGGAGCGGCACGCCTCGACGGTGGTGCTAGACAGAAAGCTTAGGTGATATGTCACGCAATGCCAACGGCGGCGCGCCGGTGCCCGAGGGCGGGTGGCTCGACGGCGAACAGCAACGGGCCTGGCTGGCGTACATCCGGGTTCAGCTGCGGCTGACCTACGAGATGAATCGCCAGCTGCAGTCCGACAGCGATCTGTCCCTGCCCGATTACGATGTCCTGACGGCCCTGAGCGTCGCCGACGGGGGCCTGATGCCGATCACGGTGCTGGCCGCGCAGATCGGCTGGGAGCGCAGCCGGGTCTCGCACCACGTGCGGCGGATGGCCAAGCGGGATCTGGTGAGCTGCAGCCTGTCTGCGAACGACCGGCGCGTGACCGAGGTGACGCTGACCCAACGCGGCCGGAAGGTGCTCGAAGCCGCGGCTCTGGGACACGTGGAACTCGTGCGTCGCCTGTTCTTCGACGGCTTGCCGCGCGAGCTTGTCGGGCCGCTCAGCCAGGCGCTGGAGAGCGTCTACGCAAACATAATTGCGCAGGGCACGCTGCCGCCGCCGGTGGACTGGCGCCCGCCCGGGGCGACTGATCGGCGGCGGGCGCCGGGCTTGACTTAGAGACCACCCGACAGGTCACGCGACGCGACGTGCCCAACGAGGCAGGACGGGGATCCCCGACCCCCGCGAAGCCCACATCATCCGACTTCACCCGCACCGCTGTCGGACCCGGAATCCAGATATCGGCGCAGAGCTTCCCGTCCTCCCGGAACGAAGCACCATTGATCAACGACTTCACGCAGTTCAGCCACCGTCAGCCAGTCCAGCCAGTCGATCTCACCCGGGTCCGGGACCAGGGACTCCGACGACATGAGGGCCTCATGCACCCCGAACCAAATGGGGCCAATCCCTTCCCTGCAGAGGAACTTGAACAGGAAGCGCACCGGCACGCGAACGCCGAGCTCTTCTGCCAGCTCGCGGACCGCCGCCTCCTCATACGACTCGCCCACGTCCACGGCACCGCCGACCAGCACGTCGTAGTGGCCCGGGAACCGGGACAGCGTCTCGGCCCGTCGCAGCACCAGGATCCGCCCCTCGCGGTCACGGCAGATCGTCACTGCAATGCGATGCGGCCAGTTCTCGCGCACCGCCTCGTCTCGCTCGACTATCCCCAACACGCGGTCATGCTCGTCGACATGCTCAACCAGTTCGCTCACGCAGGCACGATCTCAGCCCCCACTGACAACCGACCCGCGGCCGTGTTCCGCGATCGTGGACCGGTCACCTTCAACGCCCACACCATCCGAGACCGGCGATCAGTCGAAGTAGCCATGCTCGCCCGGACGGGGCACCAGTCGCCGACCAGCGACCCGGCCATCCGATACGGGGGCGGACAGCCGGGGCCCACCGTCATGCAGGGGAGGAACTTCCAGCCCCCGGGAGCAGGGAGTTAGCCCAGCTCCGCGAGCAACTTCCGTACTCGGGTGGCGATTTCGTCACGGATCGGACGGACCGCGGCGACGCCCTGGCCTGCCGGGTCCGCCAGCTCCCAGTCCAGGTAGCGCTTGCCGGGGAAGACCGGGCAGGCGTCGCCGCAGCCCATGGTGATCACCACGTCGGAGACCTGCACGGCCTCGGTGGTCAGCAGCTTCGGGATCTGGGTGGTGAGGTCGATGCCGACCTCGCGCATCGCCTCGACCACGGCTGGGTTCACCTGGTCCGCAGGCGCGGAGCCCGCTGAGCGGACCGCGACCCTGCCCTTCGCGAGGTGGGCGAGGAAGGCGGCGGCCATCTGGGAGCGGCCCGCGTTGTGCACGCAGACGAACAGCACGGAGGGGACCGGAGAAGACACGGATGGGCTCGTTTCCTGGCGGAAGAAGTTCAGCGAGGGGCGGAAGCGGCGACGACTTCACCGCGCGCCGCGGGCAGGTCCGGCAGCACATCGACATCCCGGTGGGGATAGAGCAGCCCCACCAGGCCCAACCCGACCGCCGCGCCGACCACCTGCGCCACCACGAACGCGGGCACGGACGCCGGGGCGATACCGGCGAAGCTGTCGCTGAACGCGCGGCCGATCGTCACCGCCGGGTTGGCGAAGCTCGTGGAGGAGGTGAACCAGTAGGCCGCCCCGATCCAGCCCGCGACCGCCACCGGCGCCAGCCGCTCACGCCCGGTCCGGGCCAGGCCGAAGATCAGCGCGACCAGCCCGGCAGTCGCCACCGCCTCCGCCAGCCACAGATGCGGAGCCGACCGCTGGTGCGTCGACCACGCGACCAGCGGCGCGGCGAACATCGCGTTCGCCAGCACCGCCCCGCCGATCGCCCCGCCGGTCTGCGCACCCGCATACGCGACAACCTCCCGCAACCCCGGACCGGCGCCGTCGCGTCGGCCGGACCACCAGGCGGCCAGCGTGACCGCCGGGTTGAAGTGCGCGCCGGAGACCGGGCCGAGCAGGGCGATCAGGACCGCCAGCCCGGCCACCGTGGCCAGGCAGTTCGCCAGCAGTTGCAACGCCACGTCGTGCGTGAGCGCGACGGCCTGGATCCCGGAGCCCACCACGATCGCGACCAGCGCACCGGTCCCGACGAACTCCGCCGCCGCGCGTCGGAGCAACGACACAGAAGCGCTCATCTCGTGCCCTCCGGCTGCAGCAGAGCCGAGAGCTGCGCCAGCGCGCCGGGCAGGACCCAGTAGTAGACCCAAGTGCCCCGCCGCTCGGACGCGACCAGCCCAGCCTCGCGCAGCACCTTGAGGTGATGCGAGATCGTCGGCTGTGACACGTCGAATGGACCGGTCAGGTCGCAGACGCAGGCCTCGCCGCCCTCAAACGAGGCGATCAGCGACAGCAGCCGCAGCCGCACCGGGTCCGCCAGCGCCTTGAACATCCGCGCGAGGTCCACCGCCGCGCTCTCGTCCAGCGGCTCGCGCACCATCGGCGAGCAGCACGCACTCGCGACGGCGTCAGCCTGACCAAGGACCGGCAGCTCCAAATTCGACATACGTCAATATTGACAGCCATCTAATCCGCGAGCAAGCTCGCCCATATAGACACTCATCAAAGCAGATCTGCCGGAGGCCGCCATGTCCCGTGTCCAGCTCGCACTCAACGTCGCCGACCTCGACGCCTCGGTCGCGTTCTACGCCAAGCTCTTCGGCGCCGAGCCCGCCAAGCGCCGCCCCGGCTACGCCAACTTCGCCATCGCCGAGCCCCCGCTCAAGCTGGTCCTGATCCAGGGCGAGCCCGGCCAGTCCACCCGCCTCGACCACCTCGGCGTCGAGGTCGCCTCCACCGTCGAGGTCTCTGCCGCAGCCACCCGCCTCAGCGACGCCGGTCTGGCGACCTTCGAGGAGAACGACACCTCCTGCTGCTACGCCCTCCAGGACAAGGTCTGGGTCACCGGCCCCGGCGCGGAGCCCTGGGAGGTCTACGTCGTGAAGGCCGACGCCGACCAGCTGGCCAAGGACCCCGCCACCGGCTGCGCATGCGGAAGTTGACACCACAAGATCGCCACGCTCACCGCCGGACTCGACGGCCTCGAGTACGTGCACGCGGTCCTGGCGGTGCCGGGTCCCGTGCCGCAACAGAAGTCAGCACCGCAGAAGGGAGTAGAGCCGTGATCGCCACCGCCATCGCCGGGCCGACCGTCCTCGTCGGCCCCGGCAGGCAGCGGATCCGGATCCGCTGCCTGGCCCGCCGGGGCATGCTGCACAACAAGACCATGGCGCCGCCTCCTCAGATCGGGTAGCCCCGATCCTGCTGCGCCTCACGTTCCACCCGCATGGGCCACCGGTCCCATCCGGCCCGGCCCGGACCGGCCCACGTGCTCACCCGGGGAACCTCAGCCCCAACAGCGCCAGAAGCTGTTCGTTGAACCCCGTCGTACCGCTGAGCGCCGTGTGCTGCGGTCCGCCGCGCACGCTCAGGTCCACTCGCAGGCAGCCGGACACTGCCGAGACGACGACGGCCGCCGGGGACGAGCCGGTCGTGTAGAACTCCAGCCGCAGCCGGGTTCCACGGTCCATGGGGCAGGAGATCTTGCCCTCACCGGCCATGGGCAGGGCGTTCACCAGCGCCGCGGCCCGACGCAGCAACGCCGGGTCGGTCACCGACGCCAACTGCACCAGGGTGGGCGCGCCGCCCGTCGCGCTCCGTCCGGGGTTGGCCAGCACGACCAGCCGGCTCACCCCGGCCGGCACCCGCGCCGCCGCCGGCCGCTGAGGCAGCCAGACCACCTCGGCGTCGACGCGCAGCAGCGTCCCGCCGTGGAAGGCCTCGGCCCCGGCAGTCACGGTGCGCGTAGACAGCGTGGCGGTCGGCGGGCGGGAGAAGCCCTCGAACACCGCATGCTCGCCTGGGCCGACCGAGGCCCCGCTGCCGTCGGCCCTGCTCCCGCTCGGCGCGTGCGCCGTGATCCACGCGACGGCCTGCTCCGGCGTGCCCGGCCAGGTCCACCACGTCGTTCTGATCACCAGGTCGGGCGAACTCGGCCGGCTGAGCGGCTGCCTCAACAACGAGGGCACCACCGTCGGCGCGCCCGGCAGCTCCTTCGCCCCGGGCGGAGCCCGGAACGCGGCCAGCAGCGCGGCGGCGTCCGCGTCGGCCGCCGCCTGCGGGGAGAGGGCCGGCTGGACGCTCACGCCGAGCGAGGCCCCCGAACCCGAGGCACAACCGGCCAACACCGCCATGCACACCAACGCGGCAGCCACTCCTGCGAGCGGAGAACGACGGTGTAGCGACCTACGATTGCTTCGCGTCATACACCTCTGACGGATCGTCACCCCGTCCGGTTCCGTTCCCGGTTCCGTCCCCGGTTCCCGGACGTCAAGGTCGCTCGCGCAACACCGCCACGCCCTCGCCCGCGACGTCCTCCAGATGTGCCTTGCGTCCGGTCATCACCATGATCAGGCCTCGGGGTGCACGACAGCCTCACCGAGCATCGCCTCCGCCGGCCCGGGCGGCGCGGTCGTCCGGTCCGCGACCGCCCCCGGCTGCGTGGCCGAAGGCCCTCAGCGGGCGGCCCGGCGGTAGCGGGTGAGGACGAGGGCTCCGGCCTGCTCCGCCGACACGCACTCCAGGTCCGCGTGCGGGCCGTCGGCCGGGAAGAGCCGCCGGCCGGCGCCGACGACGGTGGGGAAGGTCATCAGCCGGTACTCGTCGACCAGGTCCTCGGCCATCAGCTGACGTACGACGCCCAGGCTGCCCATGACGACGACGTCGCGCGTTTCGCGCTTGACGGCGTCGACGAGGTCGCCGTCGAGGAGCCGGGAGTTCGCCCAGGCCGAGGTGTCGGTCAGGGTGCGGGTGGCGACCAGCTTCGGGACGGCGTTCATCTGCGCGGCGAACGGGCCCTCGCGGTGCGGCCAGAGCTTCGCGAACTCCTGCCAGGTGCCCCTCCCCTGCAGCAGGATCCCCTGCACCAGCGTGCTCCCGATCCCGAACTTGTCCCCGTCGATCTCCTCCCGGCCGAACCGGAACAGCCAGCCGCCCCCCGGCGTACCGGCGGAGCCGTCGGGGTCGGACACGACCCCGTCCAGCGTGGTGAACGCGATGACGATGACGCTCATGATGAATCTCCTTCGGTGTGGTGTTCACCAGTACGTACCGGCGGCACCGACCGGACTCATCGCTCCGGGCGCAACTCTTCGCAAGGAATCAGCGAACGCAGCCCGAAGGCCTGAAGCAGTCGCAGATCAGCGAACACCACGTTGCAGGTGATCCGACCGGCGTGGACGTCGAAGACCTGCAAGCTGTGAAGTCGGAACGCGCCACCCTCGGCCTCAGGCACGTACGTGGCGAGCGCGGGCTGGCCGTTGGCGGTGAGCTGCTGTGTGGCCCAGTCCCGGCCACGCATCTCGAACACCCGCTCCATGAAGCGGCCGTAGTCCTGACGGCCCAGGTACCACAGCGGGACGGGCGGCATCTCCAGGATCGCGTCCTCGGCCAACAGCCGAACCAGCGCCGGGACATCGGCCGCCTCGAAGGCCCGGGCGTAGCGCTGGACCACCGCGCGCACCTCGGGGTCGTCCGGCTCGGTGAGTTCGGCGAGCCGCATCCGCTCACCCGCGACGGCGACCGCCACGCGGGCGCGCTGCAGCGCGCTGTTGACGGCCGCGACCGTGGTCTCCAACTGCTCCGCGACCTCCGCGGCGGTGAACCCGAGAACCTCGCGCAGCACGAGCGCGGCCCGCTGCCGCGCGGGCAGCAGCTGGACCGCAGCCACCCAGGCGAGCCTCAGGTCGGCCCGGACCTCCAGGTCGAAGCGCGCGTCGGGGAAAGGCTCGAGCCAGGGGATCTCGGGTGCCGGTACGAGCGGCACCCGCGGGTCCTCCCCCGGCGCGCCGAGCCCGGACGGCAGCGGACGCCGCGCCCGGCCCTCCAGCGCGGTCAGGCACACGTTGGTCGCGATCCGGTACAGCCAGGTCCGCACCGACGCGCGCGCCGGGTCGTACCGGTCCCGGGCCTTCCAGGCGCGCAGCAGTGACTCCTGCACGAGATCCTCGGCGTCCTGGTAGGAGCCCAGCATCCGGTAGCAGTACGCCGTCAGTTCACCCCGGTACGGCTCGAAGTCCACCGGTCCATCATGCCGGTCTTCGTCGGCTGAACACCCGCAATCCAGGGCATCACATGGATGTGAAGGCACGTGCAGGGATCGGGCGCCCGGCCGTCGCCGCCCTGGCGCTCTGCGGGGCCGCCGGTGCGGCAGCGATCGCGCTCGGCGTCGTCGGCGAATCGGCCGCAGCCGTGGGCCTGGGGGTGGCCTCGGTCGCGGCGCTACGCCTCGCGGTGCTCTTCACGCGCTTGCACGTGATACGCCGCCCCGAGGCTCACCGGGGCCACTGAGCAGGGCTTCAGTGTCGTTTGAAGGCGTCGGCCGGGCGGCGGTCGCAGGGGAAGAGGCGGATTCCCGTGCCTCCGTTCAACGCGCCCGCGCACAGGTTGGACATCTTGGAGTGGATGGTGTCGCCGACGAGGGAGAACTGCTGCGCCGGGTTACCGCTGCACCTGGCGACCTGCACGACCGTGCCGACGCTGGTCGCGCCCCAGGCGGCGTCCATGCAGAGGCCCTGGGAGCGGAGCGTGCCGTCGGGGGAGACGTCCCACGCCTGGTTCACGTTGCCGTCGCAGCGTGCCAGGACCAGTGGTGTGCCGTCGGTGCCCGCGCCGCCGCTGAGGCACTTGCCGGTGCCGGGATTCACGAGCATGCGTCCCGCGCTCACGGGCGCCGTGCTCGCCCGTGAGGGGCTCGCGGCAGGGGGGCTCGACGGCGTGGTGCTCGGCGTCGGGGAGGACGTCGCGGCACCCTGGGGCACGCCGGGGACGGTGGACGCGTTGCCGACCGGCGCGGAGGCATGCGCGGAGGGCGACGAGGAACCCTGCAGGGCGAGCACCACACCCGTGGCGCCGACCAGGCAGGCGACCACCCCGGCCGCGATGACGATCCGGCGACGGGCGGCCATGGCCGGTTCGGGCCGGCGGCCTCCGGGTGCGGCTCCGCCGACGGGGTGTCCGGCGGGGCGTCCGGGGGCTTCGGCGTCGGCGTCCTCCTCGGTCGGTGTGTCCCAGGTGGTCCCCGGATCCAACCGGCGTGCCACGGGTTCGTCCAGGATGCCGGTGTCGACGACGCCGGCCGCGTCGATGGTGAAGCGCCATCGCGGGTGCTCGACCCGGCCGACGACGACCACCGACCACCGACCCTCGGGGTCGTTGGCCAGTGTGTAGACGCGCTCGCGGTCCCGGCCCCCGGGCAGGGAGGCCAGCAGCAGCACCCCGCCGCTCTCGGCGGCCAAGGCCGCCTCCGCATCGGCCAGGGTCGGCGCCTCGGTCGATCCGGCCGGGTCCGCGGTGCCCGGCCTGAACCCCACGCGGACCACCTGCACGTCCCGTGACCAGGGGCTCGTGGTCAGCTCGTGGGTCCAGTCCTGGGCCAGGGCCCTCGCCTGCCGGGCGTCGCCCTCCAGGCCGACGATCCCACCGGCCTGGCTGAGGTTGAGCAGCACGAAGCCCTTGCTGTTGTGACCGAGCGAGACCAGGCGCGGGTAGGGCTCGGGCAGTGACTCGGCCACGCCGGCGCTCTGGAGCCGGCGAAGTGGCGCCTGCCAGGTCCGGCCGCCGAGATCGGCGGTCCAGCCGGTGGGGGGCCGCTCGTCGGGGGTCTTCAGGTGGAACCGGACCGAGTCCGGCCCGACGACGATCGCGTGGGCCACAGGGACGCCGCGGTTCTCGCGGTCGCAGGCGGTGGCCAGGACCCGGACGACTCGGTCCACGGTCCACAGACCGTGGTCGACACGCGGGGCCAGTCCCGAGGGCGGCTCGGTCCTCCGCGATCGACGTAGCCAGGCGGGCCAGTAGCCGCGGCGAGGACCGCGACCAGCGGATCGGCTCGGCATTGTCACCTTCATCTCCTCGACTGTGGGCGGCCGGTGGCTTCCGGAACACCGCAGACAGACGTCTGTCGCAGCGTCAGGCGTGCGGTGTGTTGAGAACGTTGACCGTGAGTCAGGTCCGTGTCAACGCCGGACCAGGGGGAACCTTGGGCCCTTGGGCCCAAGAGCCTGCCGGGGTGCTGGACCGTCGGCCGGTCCGTTCCTAGCCTCGACACCATCCCCGCCGTACGTGTCGCGGACATGTCGCCGAACATGTCGGCGCGCAGTCAGCCAAGGCGCCCGGGGCCAACAGAAGGGACACACGATGGCGAACCTGAACGTCACCTATCAGGAGATGTCCGACAGCGCGAGCAGGATGCGCAACAACAAGGCCGACATCGACGCCAAGCTCACCGAGTGCAAGAGCATCGTCGACAGCCTCACCGGGTCCGGCTTCGTCACCGAGCAGGCGTCCGGCAAGTTCGACGAGGTGCACACCCAGTTCGTCAACTCGGCCAACCAGGCCATGGAGACCCTGGACCAGCTCTCGCAGTGGCTGGACAAGGCCGTGGACGCGATGCGCGAGATGGACACCCAGCTCGCCGGCTCCCTCAACCACAAGTAGCCGGCCCAACGGTGGCCGGCACCGCAACGCGCACCCCGCGCCGGCTGTGACAGGCGGGGACGCCAGCATTCACCAGGGGGTTGGGAACCATGCCCATGATGATCACCATTGCCCGGCTCCCGGACTGGTCGGCGGACGTGCTCGTGGACGCCGACCCGAGCATCCTGCTCCGCGACGTCGTCAAGAACCTGCTGGACAGCCTCGACGCGTCGCAGGCCCCACCGTCCGGCCATCCGGGCGTTGCCGCGGTCTATCTCGCCGACGAGCAGCTCGACCTCTCCCAGCCGCTGGCGGTCAGCGGGGTGCACGACGGCGCCGTGCTGTGGCTCGACCGGCCGGGCCCGGCCGCAGGCTCCCGCTCCGGCCTGGTCACCGTCCGGGCGGTGGCGGGCAGCGGCGCGGGGCGGGTCTGGTACCTCGAAGCGGGCGAGTACCGCGTCGGGTCCGAGGCCGGATGCCGCATCACCCTGGGCGGAGACCAGCCGGCCGTGGTCGCCGTCGTCCGGGTGTCCCTCGACGCCAAGGTGCGGGTGCGGGCCGTGGCGGCCTCCGCCCTGCTCGACCGCGCCCCCCTGCCCGACCACGACGTCGTCTGGCGGGCGACGGCCCAACTCCGGGTCGGGGACACCATCCTGGAGGCGCACCCGCTGCTGCGGCCGGACGCCGTCGTCGAACCCTCCCCCGACGGCGAGTACCTGGACTACAACCGCCCCCCTCGGCTGCTCCCCCCGGTGCAGCGCACCGCGTTCCGCCTCCCGGCCCGGCCCAGACCGCCGTCCCTGAGCGGGATGCCGCTGCTGACGGCCACTCTGCCCGCCGTCGGCGGCGGCCTGATCGCGATGATGACGCGCAACCCGCTGTTCCTGCTGATGGCGGCGATGTCGCCGCTCATGATGGTCGGCAGCTGGTACTCCGGGCGGCGTCAGGGCAAGATCAGCCACCGGCGACAGGTGGCCGAGTTCCACGACCAGGTGGACGCCACCGAGGCCGAGATCGCGGCGGCGCTGGTCAAGGAACGCCTGGACCGCCGCGCCGCCAGCCCGGACCCGGCCGAACTGCTGGTCATCGCGACCGGTCCGCGCGCCCGGCTCTGGGAACGCCGCCGCACCGATCCCGACCACCTCCTGGTCCGGGTCGGCATCGCCGACCTGCCGACCAGGATCGCCGTCGACGAGAACGGGAACGAGGGCACCGAACGCCAGCGGGAACTGCGGGCGGCACCCGATGTCCCCGCCGCGTTCTCCCTCGCACAGGCGGGGGTCGTCGGCGTCGCCGGTCGGGACGAGTGGCCGCGGCGGACGGCGCGTTGGCTGGTCGGCCAGCTGGCCGTGCTGCAGAGCCCTCGCGATCTGCAGCTCTACATCCTCACCGACCCGGCCGGGGAGTCCCTGTGGGAGTGGGCGGCCTGGCTGCCGCACACCCGGCCGCAGCTCGGGCAGCAGGCCCTGGCCCTGGTGGGCGCGGACGCCGAGACGCTGGGCAACCGCGTCGCCGAGCTGGTCGAGCTCATCACCGCCCGCCAGCAGGCACGCCTCAACGCCGGTTCCGGAGCCGTACTCGCCGACCCGGACGTGGTCGTGGTGCTGGACGGCGCCCGCCGACTGCGGGCCCTGCCCGGTGTGGTGACGGTGCTTCAGGAGGGGCCCGCGGTCGGCGTGCACAGCATCTGCGTCGACGCCGACGAGCGCACCCTGCCGGAGGAGTGCACCACCGTCGTGGTCGGCGGCGAGGCGCGGCCGACCACCCTGAGCCAGCAGCGTGCCGCGCAGATCGACGGCATCCTGGCGGACGACGTGGCCGACAGCTGGTTCGCCGCCACCGGGCGCCAGTTGGCGCCGCTGCGCGATGTCAGCGAGAGCCAGGGCGAGTCCGCGCTGCCGGGCTCCGCGCGGCTGCTGGAGATCCTCGCTCTGGAGGAGCCCACCCCGGCCGCGATCTCGGCCCGTTGGCGCTCCTCCGCCCGCAGCACCAAGGCCGTGGTCGGGTACTCGCTCAACGGCCCGTTCGCCCTCGACCTGGTCAACCACGGCCCGCACGGCCTCGTGGCGGGCACGACGGGCTCCGGCAAGTCGGAGTTCCTGCAGACCCTGGTGGCCTCGCTGGCCGTGGCGAACCGCCCGGACGCGATGACCTTCGTCCTGGTCGACTACAAGGGCGGCGCCGCGTTCAAGGACTGCGTCGAACTGCCCCACACCGTCGGCCTGGTGACGGACCTGGACACCCATCTCGTCGAGCGGGCGCTGACCTCTCTGGGCGCGGAGCTGACCCACCGCGAGCACCTGCTCGCGGCCGCGGGCGCGAAGGACCTGGAGGACTACCTCGACTACGCCGCCCGACGGCCCGAACTGACGCCGATCCCCCGCCTGCTCATCGTCATCGACGAGTTCGCGTCCATGGCCCGCGAACTGCCGGACTTCGTCACCGGCCTGGTCAACATCGCCCAGCGCGGCCGGTCGCTCGGCATCCATCTGATCCTGGCGACGCAGCGCCCCTCCGGTGTCGTGTCGGCGGAGATCCGGGCCAACACGAACCTTCGGGTCGCCCTGCGGGTGACCGACTCCGGGGAGAGCACCGACGTCATCGACGCCCGCGACGCCGCGAGCATCGCCGCGTCGACCCCGGGGCGGGCCTACGCCCGGCTCGGGCACAGCTCGCTGATCCCGTTCCAGACCGGCCGGGTGGGGGGCCGTCGCCCGTCGGCCGATCCGACCGCCGCGGTGGCCGCGCCGTTCCTGCACCCCGTCTCGTGGCTGGACCTCGGGCTGCCCGCGCCGCAGCGCCCACAGAGCACGGCCCCCACCACCGAGGTGACCGACCTGTCGGTGCTGGTGACGGCGATCGGGCAGGCGAACGACATGGTGGGCATCGCCCCGCAGCGCCGACCGTGGCTGCCGCCGCTGCCGCTGTCGCCGGTGGTCGAGCTCGCGGCGGGCCCGGTCCAGGGCACGCGGGGCAACCCGTCGTTCTCCTGGGCGGTCCAGGACCTGCCGATGCAGCAGCGCCAGGAGCCGGTCACAGTGGACCTGGCCACCTTCGGACACCTGCACATCATCGGCGCCCCGCGCTCCGGGCGCTCCACGGCGCTGCGGACCTTCGCGGCGGCCGCGGCGAGCGCGGCCGGAGTGGCCGACCTGCACCTGTACGGGCTGGACTGCGGCAACGGCGCCCTGCTTCCGCTCTCCAGGCTGCCGCACTGCGGCGCGGTCGTGCAGCGCTCCGAGACCGACCGGGCCGTCCGGTTGCTCAAGCGCCTGCACGACGAGGTGCAGAACCGTCAGCGACTGCTGGGCGAGGGCGGTTTCGCCGACGTCGCCGAGCAACGCGCGGCGAGCTCCGAGGCTGAGCGGCTGCCGCACATCCTGCTGTTGCTGGACCGCTGGGAAGGCTTCATGAGCACCCTCGGCGAGTACGACGGTGGGGCGCTGACCGAGCTGATCCAGATCCTGCACCGCGAAGGCGGCAGCGCCGGGGTGCACCTGGTCATCGCCGGTGACCGGATGCTGCTGAGCGGCCGGATGAGCTCGCTGTGCGAGGACAAGCTCGTGCTGCGGCTCTCGGACCGCAGCGACGCCAGCCTGGCCGGGCTGAACCCGCGGAAGATCCCGGAAAACCTGCCGCCGGGCCGCGGTTACCGCGCGAACAGCGCGATCGAGACCCAGGTCGCGCTGGTCGCGGCCGACCCGGCGGGCCCGGCGCAGGTCGCCGCGGTGCACGCGCTGGCGGCCCGGCTCGTCGAGCGCGAGGCGGGCGTCCCGAAGTCGGCGCGCCCCAACCGGATCGCGGTGCTGCCCACGCAACTGTCGTTCGACCAGGCGTGGGAGCAGGTCGAGACCCCGGCCCCGATGTGGGCGCTGGTGGGGGTCGGCGGCGACGACCTCGAACCGGTCGGGGCCGACCTGCTGGGCGATCAGCCGACCTTCCTGGTCGCCGGACCCTCCCGGTCCGGGCGCAGCACGGCACTCGCCGTCATGGCGGAGTCGCTGCTGCGCGGCGGGACCGAGGTGGTCATCGGCGCGCCCATGAACTCCCCGCTGCGCGGCTTCGCGGGCCGGGCCGGCGTGCGGGGCGTCATCACCGACGAGGCGCCCACCGAGGCGCAGTTCGCCGAACTGCTCGATCCCGGCGAAGGACCGGTGGTGCTCCTGGTCGACGACGCCGAGGCGTGGCGCGACCTGACCTGCCGGGACTGGCTGAAGGCCTTCGTGCGCAGGGCGTCCGGCAGCCGACGGGGCGTGATCATCGGCGGGGACGTCGCCTCCGTGGGGGCGGGCTTCTCCGGCTGGCAGGCGGACATCAAGAAGAACCGGCGCGGCGCACTGCTGTCGCCGCCCAACATGAGCGACGGCGACCTGGTGGGCGTCCGGCTCTCCCGTTCCCAACTCGCGGCCAGGGTCGTTCCGGGCGCGGCGCTGGTGCACCTGGGCAACGGCAGCCTGCTGACCACGCAGGTCCCCGAATCGGCCCCGATCCCCTCATCCCCCTCGTCTCTTTCGTCAACGCAGGAGCAGTGATGGCAGACCTCGTGGTGAAGGACCTCCAGACCCTGGTCAGCGACCTCAACGAGCTGATCGGCCAGTTCGAGGGGGCGTTGGACTTCCAGAACGACGACAAAGGGCTCTGGGGACAGCACAACGCCAATCTCTCGATGGGCGACTTCGCCGACAACTGGACCGTCCACCGCGACGCGATGGTCAAGGACATGAAGAGCCTGCGCGACAAGGTGACCAAGGTCGACGAGTCGTGGTCACAGGGCGAGCAGCAGTTGATGAACACCTTCCAGAACGGGTGACCAAGGTCAAGGAGAACTGAATGTCCATCAGGAATCTCGACTGGTCGCCGTTGGAGCTGGACTCGGACCCCGTCTACGCCGACCCCGACGTGGTGCGCGCGGCGCAGCAGCGGTACAGCCACATCGCCACCACCATCGACGACGCGGTCGCCAAGCTGGGACAGATCGTCGACACCAACAGCGGCAGCCTGGCCGGCCAGTACGTCGAGGGGCTGAAGTCCGACGCGGGTTCCCTCAAAGACCGCCTCAGCAAGGCCGCGGTGCGCTACCACGACGTCGCCAACGAGATCGGGAAGTACGAGCCCGACCTGGACCAGGGGCTCAGCGAGACCGCCGGTGCGCTGACGGACGCCGAGAGCGCCCAGGGCCAGCAGACCAAGGCACAGGCCATGCCGGACGCGCAGAAGAACCCGGACGGCACCACCTCCCCGCAGGAGCAGCAGAAGGGCGCCGACAAGAACAAGGCCAACTCCGACGCGGACGCGGCGATGGCCGCGGCCAAGACCCGGCTCAACAACGCACTGGACGCGCTCAACGTGGCCGGCAAGCGCTTCGCCGACGCGGTCAGCGCCAGGAGGTACGACGACGGGCTGACCGACACCTACAAGGACAAGCTCGACGCCGTGATGGCCAAGATCAGCCAGATCTTCGCCATCATCGGGATGATCCTCGGCGCACTCGCGATCCTCATCCCCGGCGTGGACGTCCTGGTCATCGCCGGCGTGGTCGCCGGCGCCATCACGCTGGTCGCCAACATCGTTCTCTACCACGACGGCAAGGGCAGCGTCCTGGACGTCGTGCTGGGGGCGATCGGGCTCGGCATGGCCGGTCTGGGCGCCATCGTCTCGGTCGTGGGCAAGGGGATATCGAGCATCGCCAAGGCCACCGCCCTCGCCGAACGGCCAGGCGGGGCCGGCGGCATCGAACTGGTGCCGCTGAAGCCGCCCGGCAACGCGACCATTCCGAACTTCTCCCGGCCGTTCGGGCCGGGCAACGCACGCCCCGGCGGCCCCGTTCCGAACTACTCCCGGCCGTTCGGGCCGGGCAACGTGCCCATCACCGGGAAGCCCGTCCCGCCGATCCGTCCCGAACCGACCGGGCCGCCGCCGCCGAACGCGGCCGCCGACTGGAAGAACCTGTCGGACTGGTTCAACAACCCGGCCACCAATTGGCTGATCGGCAAGACGGGCGGGACCATCCCCGAGGTCGGCTTCTGGGGCTCGGCCGGGACCCAGTTCCAGGACGTCGGGAAGCTGTGGGGCACGCTGTTGACCGATCCGGCGAAGTTCGGAAAGGACTTCGCGAGCATCATCGCCGGGGTGAAGGGCCCCCTCGATCTGTCGGGCATCGTGGGGGCGGCCGGCCTCGGGAAGATCTCGCCGCTCTGGTTCGTCTGGGGCGGCATCAACGGAGCCTTCGGCGTGGGGGCCGGATTCGTCTACACCGGCGGGCGCCTGATGGGCTGGATCCCCGCGGTCAACCCGCCGGGCCAGGTCACCGCGTGAGCACGGGAGAGACGATGAGTGACGACGTGACGCCGCTGTCGGCCCTGACAGAACTGCCCTGGCAGTGGGAGTGGGTGCCGGTCGTCCGGCCGGGCGAGCAGAAGCACGAGGCCTGGACCGAGCACATGGTGACCCTGTTCGAGGACTGGACCTCCGAGGGCCTGGCCGCTGTGCGGGAGGCCTGGCCCGCCGACGCCGGAACCGAGTTCCCGCTCACGGCGGACATGGCGGGACGGGACGCCGCCGGCTGGCTGCTGGAGCGCGCGGCCCAGCTGCCCGCCTGGTCCCGGCTGGCCTGGGGTGCGGTGTTCGTTGACGGCCGGCCCAGGTGGGCGCCGGTCCCGGTGGTCGTGGAGTTCTGCGAGCCCCTGGCCCCGGATCCGAACTACCTCATGATCACGGTGGGCGCAGGCGGGCTGGACGGCGACGCACGCGAGCCGGTCGTCGACTACGTGACCACCCCGATCGGTGACGGCCTGCGGGTGTTCGCCCTGTGCCGCAGCGCCGAGGGCGCCGCCTTCGGACGCGTCGACGCTGCGCTGCGCCTGGAGGTGCCGCCGAACGGCGAGACGCCGAGCGTCAGCACCGACGTGGTGCTGACCACACGCGTCTTCGAGATGGGGTTGATGGCCTTGATCGGTACGGGAATGGAGCGGTTGATGCAGCAGATCGCCGAGGAGTGCGCCCCCGCCGACGCAAGCCCGGCCCGGCTCGGTTTCGTCGCGGCCACCGCCGCCACCACCGCCACCGCCACCGCCACCGCCACCGCCACCGCCGACGTCACCATGGAGGGACAGTCGTGATCGACTTCGAGCTCGTCGTCCCGGACGGCTGGATGCAGATTCCGACCACGGCGGACACGACCGCGCTGCGCCGCAGGATCGTCGAGGACGTGATCCGCCATCACCTGCCGGACTCCCTGCCGCGGGACAAGGCGGGTCCGTGGCGCCGGATGCTGCGCAAGGAGCTCACCGAGGCGACGGACGAGGCGTCACGGCAGGGCGCTCGCTCGGTCCTGCTGCCCCTCCAGGATTTCAACGGCGTCCGGCTGCCCGGATCGATGCTGGTGACGGTCCTGGAAGCCGACGGCGAAGGCGAGGCCACCGGCCCCGAGGACCCGGAAGCGCTGCTGGCCTCCATCCTCTCCGACGCGGGAGCGGACGGGAGTTACCTGGAGATCGGCGGAGCACCGGCGGTGCGGGTGGCCTCGGTCATCGACAGCAGCCGGGTCGGGCGCAAGGCGCCGTCACGGCGGGTCTCGTACTACGTGTCCCATCCGGACGCGCCCGGTGTGTGGGGACTGCTGACCTTCACCGTCCTGACCGACGGCGATGTCGACGCCGAGCCCGTGAAGGCGGTCGTCCTGCTCTTCGACATGATCGTGGCCACGCTGCGCTGGGCCGACCGCGTCGACGTCCCCACCGAGGACGAGGTGCTCGCGGGGCTGGCCGAGCTGGCCGCCTCGGGCGAGGTGTCGACTGCGGGCGTGGTGCCGAGTGCTGGCCCAACTCCGTCTGAACCGAACGTGAAGAACCTCTGAAGCCCACCCCGCCACGCTGGGCGTATGACACTCGTCGCCGCGTCCGAACCGAGCAGTCCCAGCCGCGTGCGGATCGCCATCACCAGCCCCGACATCCTGGCCCAGATCCGGCAGGCGTTCGCCGGCAGGAACCTGGCCGTGGAGATCGTCAGCCTGCCCTACGTCGAAGTCGCCGTCAGGCCGGCGGCCGGTGCGGCGACCGCGGGTCCCGCGGCCGTCACCTCGGCACCGCGCCGCCTGTGCGCGGAGTACCGGCTGAGCGTGGTCGCGGTCGCCGACGGCCCGAGGGCGCCGCGCGCGGTCCCGGCGGGCCACTCGTCCCCGGCGGCGCTTCCCGGAGCCGACGCCGGCAACAACGTCGACACGGACGCTCCGGTGGTCGTGCTGTCGCAGCGTCAGCACGAGGTGATGGCGCTGGTGTCCTTGGGCGTGCGAAACGCTGAGATCGCGCTGCGGCTGCAGGTCAGCGAGAAGACCGTGAAGAACCACATCAACCGGATCTTCCGGTCGCTGGGGGCGAGCAGCCGGGTCGAGGCGGTGTTGATCTGGCAGCGTCAGCAGGCCGGCGGGACTACCCGACGCGCCGCACCGATTCCGATGCGACCGATTCCGACGCGACCGGCGGGGCAGCCGGACGGGGGTCGGCGTCGAGAGCGCGGAGGAAATCCGTGACGTCGGCGGCCTCCTCGGCGTCCAGTTCCTTCAACCGCAGCAGCGCTCGGGTCGCCAGCGCGTGAGCCCGCTGCCGGGCCGAACGCCTGCGGTGCACCACGGCGAGACCGAAGAGCGCCAGGGCCTCGTGATAGTGGTCGCCGCTGGACGCGCACAGCGACAGCGCCAGCCGGAAGTAGCGCACGGCCCGCTCGGGGTGGCCGAGCCCGTGCTCCGACACGGCCAGGCTGACCAGGAGGTCGGCTTCGAGGCGCGGGTTCCGGCAGCGGCGGGCCGCCGCGAGGCCGGCCTGCGCGTGCCGCAAGGACTCCTCGAACTCGCCGAGTTCGACGTGCAGGTCGCACAGGACGCCGCGGCTTCGTGCTTCCTGGTGGGCCGACCCGATGCGGCGGGCCAGCACCAGCGCCTCCCTGGCGTGGCGCAGGGCCGCCGCGTGGTCCTCGGTCGCCCGGAGCGTGGCAGCCAGACTGCCCAGCAGGCCGGCGCGCAGGACGTCGTCGCCGAGGGCTTCAGCCAGCCCCAGGCCGCGCCGAAGCTGCTGCAGCGCGGCACCCTGCTGTCCGAGGCGGGAGTGCGCCACGCTCAGGTGGTCGAGCAGGACCGCCTGGGCGTGGCGGTTCTCGGTCAGCTCGGCGCTGCGCAGTCCGATCCGTAGCACGTCGACCCATTCCCCGGCCCGCCCGGCCGCGTGGAAGTAGTCGAAGAGCAGGTAGGCCAGCTGCCACGCCTGCTCGTGGCAGCCGATCCGCTGTGCCCGGCGCACCAGGGGGGCGATGTTGTCCCACTCTCGCGCGCACCAGCCCACGAGGTCCTTCCGCTCCTCGACAGGTAACGGCTCGCAGAGGGCCTCGGAAGCGAGGGCGAACGGGAGTTCGGCACCGCCGGACACCAAGCCCTGTGCCAGGGTCCTCACATACCACCGGACCACCCGCTCCAGGGCCTGTCGACAGGACTCGGCCGCCTCGCCGGTGCGGGAGACCTCCTCGGCGTAGAGACGGGTGAGATCGTGCATCCGGTAGCCGCCGCCGTCCGCCGCCACCAGATGCTGGGCGGCCAGGCTCCGCAGCACGGCGGCCGCCGCCGACGGCGGGACGTCCAGCAGCTCGGCGGCCACCTCCATGCGGATGCCGACGCCCGGGAACAGCCCGAGCATGCGGAACCCGTGGGCCGCAGCGGCGTCGAGCCTGGCATAGGACCAGGAGAGCACGCCCCTCATGGAGGACAGCTCGTCGTCCGGGATCTCCAGGGCGTCGAGCCGACGCCGCACGTCCTCCAGGTCGGCGACGAGGTCCGCGATCCTCGATCGGGGCCCTGCGGTCACCTGCTCCGAGGCGATCCGCAGTGCCAGCGGCAGATGGTCGCACAGGTCGGCGAGGCGCCGCGCCGCCGATGGCTCGGCGCCGACCCTGGCGCCCCCGATCGAGTGGGAGAGCAGCTCCAGCGACTCCTCGGCTGAGAACGGAGTCACGGTCACCCGGCGGGCGGAGTACCGGACCGCGAGGCCGCTGAGCCGGTTGCGGCTGGTCACGACGGTGAAGGAGGGGCCGCCGCCAGGGAGCAGGTCCTCGACCTGGTCCGCGGACTCGGCGTTGTCCAGCACGATGAGCAGCTTCCTGTCCCTGACGATGCTGCGCCACAGGGCGACCCGCTCCTGCTGGTCGGCCGGGATCGTCCCCGCGTGCACCGAGCTGAGCAGGTGGTGCAGGGCGTCCGTGGGGGAGCTCGCCGGGTGCCGGGGGTCGAAGCCGCGAAGGTTCAGGTACAGCTGGCCGTCGGGGTACGCGGCGGCCAGCAGATGCGCGCAGTGCACGGCCAGTGCGGTCTTGCCGACCCCGCCGACTCCGACGACCATCGCGATCTGCGGGCAGGTCGCTTCGCTCTCGTCGCCGTCCGACGCGGTGCGCGCCGCGTCCAGCAGCTGCCGGACAGCGGGCACGCGACCCACGAAGCAGCCGACGCCACGCGGCAGTTGAGCCGGTCGGACCGGCCCGGCGACCGCTGCGAGGGCCGCGGGCCCGGCCAGGGCCGTGCGGGGGTCGGCGTTGTCGGCCAGGATCTCCGAGTACAGGGCCTGCGAGTCGGCGGAGGGGTCGATGCCGAGATCGTCGGCGAGCAGCTTCCGCAGGTCGTGGTAGTGCGCCAGCGCGACCGCGGTCTGCCCGCTTCGGTGCAACGCCCTCATCAGCACGGCCCGCAGCCGCTCGTGATAGGGGTTGTCCCGGACGACCCCCCGCAGCTGGTCGGCCACATCGCTCGGCTGGTCCAGCTCCAGGAGCAGCTCGGCGCGTTCCAGCATCAGCCGGAACCGCAGCTCCGACGCCCAGGTCCGATGATCGGCGGCGAACGGGCCGGGCAGGCCGCCGAGCGCGGACCCCGGTCGCCAGCAGGCCAGCGCCTCATCGAGTGCGGTGACCGCGGCAGCCTGGTCGCGCCGGGTCCGGCTGGTCCGGGCCCGAGCCGTCAGCGCCTCCACCACTCCCACGTCGAGCTGTTCGCGGTCGAGATGGAGCACGTAGCCCGGTCCCGAGCTGGTGAGCTGCCCGCCCGGACCGGCGAGGGCTCGTCGCAGTCCGGATACGTAGGTGTGCAGGCTGCCCGCCGCGGTGGCGGGAGCGGACTCGCCCCAGACGCAGTCGATCAGATCGTCGCGCGAGACGATGCTGTCGGCGCGCAGGGCGAGAACGGCGAAGACCGCGCGCTGCTTCGGCGGGCCGAGGACGACCTCCCGCTCCCCCACGCACGCACGCAGGGGTCCCAGGGTCTCGACCCGAAGGCGGCCGCTGTCCATGACCGCGTGCCCGCTGTGGCTGTTGTGCCCGCTGTCCCCGCGGAGGAACCGGTGTCGTGTCGTGTCTGCCATGGCCCTTCCCGACGAACAGCGTGGTCAGAAGTCCGGACGGCGCGCATCCCCCGGTGAGTCAGCCGAGGAGTTCGGCCGCCGTCGGCGGGTCGGCACCCGGCCGGGTGCAGGTGATCGCGGCACTGCGGCTCGCGAGGAGCAGCGCGTCCACGACCGCCGGTGCGAGCCGGTCGGTGCCGGTCGCCTCGCGGAGCCGGGCGCGGGCGGGCCGCTCCGGGCCGAGCAGCCCGGCCCGGAGCAGCCCGCTGATCAGCCCGGACATGAACGCGTCGCCTGCGCCCACCGTGTCGGCGACCCTGACCGGAACCGCCGGCACCGGGAGGCTCCCGTGCGGCCAGAACGCCTGTGCGCCGTCCGCTCCCCAGGTGAGGACGACCAGGCTGGGGCCGCTCCGGGCCCAGCCGGCGGCCACCGCCTCGACGTTCTCGCCAGGACAGAGCCACCCGAGATCCTCGGCGCTCGCCTTCACCACGTCGGCTGCGGCCACGAACCGCTCCACCCGTGGCCGCTCGTGGCTGGGCGCTCCCAGCAGAGCGGGCCTGAGGTTCGGATCGTAGGAGACGGTGGCCCTCGTGCGTGCCGCGTCGACGACAGCGAGCACCCCGGCGGCGCCGGGGGCGAGCGTCGCGGCGAGCGACCCGGTGTGCAGGTGCGCGAGGGCGCCCACACGGGCGAGGTAGACGGTCGAGGACGGCAGCTCCCAGACGATCTCGAACCGGTAGTCGGCCGAGCCGTCGGCCGCGATGCTCGCGGTGGCGGTGGACGTGGCGGCGTCCACCACGGATCCCGCCGTCAGCGCGACTCCGCTCTCGCCGAGGTGCTCCCGCAGCCGCCGACCGAAGCCGTCACGTCCCACGCGGGTGGCCAGCTGCACCGGGTGGCCGAGCCTGGCCAGCCCCAGGGCCACGTTCGCCGGGCTGCCCCCGGGAACGGCGTGGCGGCGGACGCCGGGGCCGGACAGAATGTCGGTGAGCGCCTCGCCGACGACCAGAGTGGGCTGCTCCATGCCGAGTTCCTCACGCTGCGTCATCTCAGGCTGCGTCATCTCAGGCCGTGTCGTCTCTAGGCTGTGTCGTCTCAAGGCGTGACAAGGATCTTCCGGCCCTTGCCGGCCTTGAACTGCTCCAGCGCCGCCGGGTAGTCGGCCAGCGGGAGGCGGTCGCTGACGAAGACGTCCGGGTCGAGGAGACCGGTGGCGAAGAGGTCCGCCGCCCGCTCGAAGCTGTGCAGCACCGCCATCGAGCCGGTGATGGTGATCTCCTGGTTGTAGATCCGGTACGGCTCTACCGTCGCGCGGGCCGCGTAGTCGGCCACGCCGAACTGCAGAAACGTGCCGCCCTTGCCGACCCGACCCAGGGCGTCCTGGATCGCCTGCTCGTTGCCGGTCGCGTCGATGACCACGTCCCAACCCCGCGCCCGGGTGATCTCGCCGGCGGAGGTGACGGCGTGGTCGCAGCCCAACAGGCGTGCCGTGGCCAGCCGTTCGGGGTTGATATCGACGATGTCGACAGCAGCCGCCCCGGTGCGCTTGGCGAGCTCGAGCATCATCAGCCCCATCGTGCCGGACCCGTAGATCAGCACGCTGCTGGCCAGCGTGGTGCGCAGCACGTCGTAGCCGCGCACCGCGCAGGAGAGCGGCTCGATGAGCGCCGCGTCCTCGGTGCGGACGTGGACGGGCAGCCGGACGCAGTTGGCGGCCGGGGCGACGGCGAACTCCGCCGCTCCGCCCGGGTGGGTGACACCGATCGCGGCGTAGCGCTCGCAGAGGTTGTCCCTCCCGAGGCGGCAGTAGTGGCATTCGTGGCAGTACAACGAGGGGTCGACCGCGACGCGGTCGCCGAGCGCCACGTCGCGGACGTCGGCGCCCAGCGCGACGACCTCCCCGGCGAACTCATGGCCCGGGACGATGGGCAAGGTGGGCGCGAACTCGCCCTGCAGGATGTGCAGGTCGGTGCCGCACAGCCCGACGGCGGCGACCTTGACCACCACCTCGCCGCGGCCGGGCGTGGGATCGTCGACGGTCTCGACGCCCACCACACCAGGCGAACTGATGACGGCTGCTTTCACTTGACTGCTCCCAGGGAGAGGCCCTGGACGAGCTTGTCCTGGGCGGCGAATCCGGCGAGGAGAACCGGTATGGAGATGCAGACGGCGGCGGCGCACACCTTGGCCAGGAACAGGCCCTGGCTGGTGACGAAACCGGTCAGGAAGACGGGCGCGGTGCCGGCGACGACGCCGGTCAGCACCCGGGCGAACAGCAGCTCGTTCCAGCTGAAGATGAAGGAGATCAGCGCGGTGGCCGCGATGCCCGGCGCCGCCACAGGCGCCACGATCCGCCCGAGCGTGGTCAGCAGGCCCGCCCCGTCGATCGAGGCGGCCTCCAGGATCTCCTTGGGCACCTCGGCGAGGAACGACCGCATCATCCACACCGCGATCGGCAGGTTCATCGAGGTGTAGAGGATGACGAGCAGCCAGATGTTGTCCAGCATCCCCGCGTTCTGGGCGATCAGGTAGACCGGCAGCAGTCCGGCCACCACGGGCAGCATCTTGGTCGACAGGAAGAAGAACATGACGTCGGACCACTTGCGCACCGGCTTGATCGCCAGCGCGTACGCGGCGGGGATCGCCAACGCCAGGACCAGCAGCGTCGAGGCGACGCTGGCCGTCAGCGAGTTGATCAGCGGCGGCCAGGGGCTCACCCCGGTGTCCGAGCCGAAGAACTCGCGGTAGCCCTGCAGGGTCAGGCCGACGCCGAGGCTCGGCGGGTTCGTCGCGGCGTGCGCCTCGCTGTGCAGCGAGGTCAGCACCATCCAGGCGAAGGGCAGGAAGAACACCAGACCGCACAGCCACGCCAGCAGGCCCAGCGCCCGTCCGGCAGACCTTCCCCGAGCCGGCCCGGCTTGGACCCGGACGTTGCGACGGGCGACAGACGTGCTCATGAGTCCTCCTTCAGCAGGGACGAGACGCTCCGCAGGGCGAAGGTCGCCAGCACGATGGAGCAGATGACCACCACGACGCCCTCGGCGGACGCCTGGCCGTAGTCGTGGCCCTGGTAGAAGGTCTCGTAGACGGTGTAGGGCAGGTTGGCGGTGCCGAGGCTGCCGGAGGTCAGGGTGAACACGGCGTCGAAGTTCTGGACCACGTAGATGCTGCCGAGCAGCGCGGCGAGCTCCAGGTACCGACGCAGGTGCGGAAAGGTCAGGTAGCGGAACACCTGCCAGGTGCTCGCGCCGTCCACCCGGGCCGCCTCGACGACGTCCATCGGACGGCTCTGCAGCCCCGCGAGCAGGATCAGCATCATGAACGGCGTCCACTGCCAGACCAGTGACGCCTCGACGGAGATCAGCGGCACGCTGGACATCCAGTCCGGCTGCGGTGGGTGCGAGCTGCCGAAGAGGCTCCAGATCCAGCTCAGCGACCCGTTGATGAGCCCGTAGGAGGCGTTGTAGATGGCGTGCTTCCACAGCAACGCGGACGCCACCGGGACGACCAGGAACGGGGCGATCAGCATGGTGCGGACGACGCCCCGGCCGCGGAACGGTCGGTCCAGCAACAGCGCCAGCCCCAACCCGAGCAGCAGGCTCACCAGGACGACGGAGGCGGTGAGCACCACCGTCGTCAGGATCGCCGAGCGCAGCGCCGGATCGGTGATCGCCGACCGGTAGTTGGACAGTCCGGCGAAGCCCCGGTCGCCGGGCACGAGGGCGTTCCAGCGCATGAACGAGATCACCAGGGTGCCGACGAACGGCAGTTGGGTGACAACGATCATGAAGAGCAGGGCCGGGAGCAGCGGAGCTCGGCGGGCCCAGGCGCCGCGGGGCCGGTTCGTGGTCGGTGGCGCTCCGCGTTGTGCGGCCTCGCGGGCCCTGCCACGTCCGGTGATCGATACAGTGCTCATGGTCTCTCCGCCTCTGTCTCTTCGCCCCTGTCTCACCGCTTCTACCTGACTGCTTCTGTCTCACCGCCTCGCACGACGGCCCCGGTCAGAGGGAACGCAACGGTCGGACCGGAAGCCGTCGGATGGGGTGCGAGGTGCGAGGTGACCGTCAGTGGCCCTGGTACTTGGCGGCGACCTTCGCGGCCAGGGCCTGGCTGTTCTGCAGCGCCTGCGAGACGCTGATCTGGCCGGCCACGGCGGCGTTGATCTGCTGGGAGACCTGGGTCCCCAGGTCGGTGAACTCCGGGATGCCGACGAACTGGATCCCGGGAGCGGGCCTGGGCTGGACGCCCGGGTTCTCCGGGTCGGCGGCGTTCAGTGCGGCCTCGGTCTCCTTGGCGAAGGCCGAAGCGGCGCCGAGGTACTGCGGGTTGGCGTACGTCGAGGTGCGCTTGCCTGCCGGGACGCGGGACCAGCCCAGGGTGGTGCCGACCAGCTGCTCGTACTGCTTGCCGGACGCCCAGGAGATGAACTTCCAGGCGTCGCTCTGGTTCTTGCTGGCCTTCTGTACGCCCCAGGCCCAGGTGTAGAGCCAGCCGGAGCTCTTGGTCTGGTCGACCGGGGCCGCCACGTAGCCCACCTTCCCGGCGACGGGCGAGTCCGAGGCGTCCAACAACCCGGCCGCGGACGTCGCGTCGTACCACATGCCGACCTTGCCCTGCTGCATGTTGTTGAGGCACTCGGCGAATCCCGCCTGCGGGGCGCCGGCCTCGCCGTGGGCGCGCACCAGATCGACGTAGAACTTCGTCGCCTTCGTGAAGGCGGGGCTGTCGAGCTGGGCCTTCCAGTCCTTGTCGAACCAGGTGCCGCCCATGGTGTTGACCACCGTGGTCAGCGGCGCCAGCATCTCGCCCCAACCCACCTGTCCGCGCAGGCAGATGCCCTTCATGCCGGGCTGCGCACCGTCCACCTTGGCGGCCAGGTCGGAGACCTGGGCCCACGTCGGGTTCGCCGGCATGGTCAGGCCCTTGGAGGCGAAGACGTCCTTGCGGTACATCAGGAAGGACGACTCGCCGTAGAACGGCTCGGCGTAGATCTGACCGTTCACGGTGAGGGACTTCTGCATGTTGGGCAGGATGTCGCTCTGGTCGAAACCGGTGTCGCTTCCGGCGTAGGTGGTCAGCGGAGCGAGCCAGCCGTTCTTCGCGTAGATCGGCGTCTCGTAGTTACTGATGCTCGCCACGTCGTACTGGCCGGCCTGGCTGGAGAAGTCCTGGGTGATCTTGTCGCGGACGTCGTTCTCGGGCAGGACCGTGAAGTTGACCTTGATGCCGGTGGCCTTGGTGAAGTTGTCCGCCGTGAGCTTCTGGAGGTCCGCCATCTGCGGGTTGTTCACCATCAGCACGTTGATGGTGTGGCTCTGCGAGCCGCCACCCCCGCCGGCTCCACCAGCTCCGCTGCATGCCGCGAGCAGCGCGCCGCTGAGGGCCACGGCCCCGGTGATGACGAGGTGCCGGCGAAGAACCTGTCTGTTCGTCATGATGTTCCTTTCCCTTACGAAAGCCGGTCGGGGTGGGACCGGATCTGGGGGTGCGGGGGTGCGAGGGTGGGAGGGGTTGCGGATTTTGGGGTACGGGTGACCTGGGCGCGGCGCGGAGCGCCGACCCTGGGGGATGTGAGCGTTCAGGCCCGGATGACGTGCAGTCCCATCCGCGCGTAGCGGCCGGCTTCCGCACTTGACAGACCGTTGTCGGTGACGATCGCTTCGAAGTCGGACACGTCGGCGAAACGGCAGAAGCTGCTCGCGCCGAACTTGCCGTGGTGTCCGATGAAGATCCGTCTTCGGGACACCTCCAGCGCCTTGGCCTTGACGTCGGCCACGACCGGGTCAGGGGTGGTCAGGCCGTGCTCGCGGGAGATGCCGTTCGCGCCCAGGAAGGCGAGGTCGATCACGAAGCCCGAGAGCATCGCACAGGCCCACGACCCCACGGTCGCCAGCGTCCGGTGCCGGACCCGGCCGCCCAGCAGCAGGACGGTCGTGTTCTCCGAGTCCGCGATCGCCGCGGCGGTGGGCAGCGACGCCGTCACCACGGTCAGCGGCCGGTCCGTCGGAAGCATCGCGGCCAGCAGTTGAGGGGTGTAGCCCTCGTCCACGAAGACGGTCTCCGCCCCGTCCAGCAGCTTGACGGCCTCGGCGGCGATCCGGCGCTTGGCCTCGACGTGAAGCGTGACCCGCTGCTCCAGGCCGGTTTCGAAGCCTGCGCTCTCCACCGGGTAGGCGCCGCCGTGGGTCCGCCGGACGTGACCCTTGCGCTCCAACTCGCCCAGATCCCTGCGGATCGTCTCAGCGGCGACGCCGAGATCGGCCGCGGCCACGGTGACCACGACGCGGCCTTCCTGACGCGCGAGGGCCAGGATCCGCTTCTGTCGCTCCTCCGCTCTCATCCCCGCCCCACTTTCCCACCCTGCCCGATCGGACAACGGACGCCCGAATGTGCCCGTGTGAGATTTATACAGCCGCACCGGAACCGCGCCTCCCGCCGGTACGGACACAAAGCGGCCCGAATCGTGCCCGTTTCGAAAGTCCATCGCTGCAGGCCGCAGCGGGCAGCGCCTTGCGATGCGCGCGTAGCTGCCCGAAGACGCCTCCGAACGCGCCCGTTTCGGCACCGACCGGACCGAGTCCGGCGTCAGGCAGAGAAGGTTCGGCTTCACTCCCCGCCGGTGTACAGGAAGGCCCGCGCGCCGCCGGAGGACAGAGCGGAAGCCGCCCCTTCGCCTTCCTCTCCTCAATCCCGGCTGCGACGGGTGGCGGACCCGTTGACCAGGAACTGCATCACTCGGCAGACGCGTCCCCCTCTGCGGCACCTTCTCCTGGTGCCGCCGCCGTCGAGAGGAATTGCCCGCCGTGACTGAACTCGGACCCGTCGTCTGGCCAGCTGCCCCGATCAGGACCGAGCGGCTCGTGCTCCGCGAGTCCGAGGCCCGGGACCGTGCAGCGTTCATCGAGCTGTTCGCCTCGCCGCAGGTGGGCACCTACATCGGTGGCCCGCGACCGCGCGATGAGCTCGCGCGCGCGGTGCCTGAGGTTCCCGGGCGGCGCCCCGGCCATTTCGTGGTCGATCTCGACGGAGCGATGATCGGCACGATCGAGCTCAACCGGC
This sequence comes from Streptacidiphilus sp. MAP12-20, assembly GCF_041262525.1. Classification (NCBI taxonomy): domain Bacteria; kingdom Bacillati; phylum Actinomycetota; class Actinomycetes; order Kitasatosporales; family Streptomycetaceae; genus Streptacidiphilus; species Streptacidiphilus sp. MAP12-20. The sequence goes on along the minus strand of NZ_JBGCCK010000015.1, from coordinate 44,168 downwards.
GCGACGCGGAGCATCGGAGTCATGTCCGTCCGGATGCCGGCGAGGCCGAGCTCGGCTACCTGTTCCTACCAGAGGCATGGGGACGCGGGTACGCCACCGAGGCGTGCGCGGCAGCACTCGGCTGGTTCGCCGACGCGCGTCCCGGCGAGCCGGTGGTGCTCTGCACCCAGACGGCCAACGATCGCTCGATGCGCCTCGCGGCCAGGCTGGGGTTCACCGAGGTGCAACGGTTCGAGGAGTGGGGCGCCGAGCAGTGGATGGGCGTGTGGTCCTCGGCCACGCCGTCCGATTGAGACGGGTCCGATTGAGACTGGCCTGTCCAGCGGATCACGGGTGCATCCGGGCACCCTTGAACACCTTGTCGACGGCGTTACGCGGCCCGTGGACGGCCAGGCCGACGAGATCCAGGTCATCTCGTCGCACGGCCCGCACCGCTGCGCGGTTGTCCACGTCGTTGCCGGTGGTGAACAGGTCGGACGTGAACACCGCCCGCGGCAGCGCGCGGGCAAGGGCGCGGCCGTGCGCGGCGGTGATCGTCTCCTTCGAGCCCTCGAAGACCAGCACGGGCTGGCGGAACATCCGCAGGTAGGGGGTGTCGTCGGCGTCAGCGTAGGGCTCGCCGATCACCTCGGGCGCCTCCGTCCCGAGGCCGCTCACCAGGAACGCGGTCACGTTCAGGCGCTGCCAGGTCTGCAGGTCGTCGCGGAGGAGCACGGCGATCTTGGTGTCGAAGCGGACGGGTGCGGGTGCGTTCTCGCGGTCGGTCATGCGCTGAGACTGCCGCCCGGTCGCCGAGTCGGTCTTGTACGTTGTTTGCATGGCCACACGCGAGGAGGTCTTCGCGTGGCGCCCACCGGTCCCGGGCGTCACCGAGGTCTTCCACGCCCGCTTCACCGAGCACGCCTACCCGATGCACGTCCACGACGTGTGGACGCTGCTGATCGTCGACACCGGCGCGGTCCGCTACGACCTCAACCGCCACGCCTGCGGCACGCTGCACGAGACCGTCTCCCTGCTGCCGCCGCACATCCCGCACAACGGTTCACCGGCGACGCCGGAGGGTTTCCGCAAGCGAGTGCTGTACCTGGACCTGAGCGTCCTGGACGCCGCGCTGATCGGTTCGGCGGCGGACACTCCTGACCTCGCGGACCTGCTGCTGCGCCGCCGGGTCGGACAGCTGCACACGGTTCTGGCGAACCGGGGGGACGAACTGGAAGCGGAGAGCAGGCTCGCCTTCATCGGCGAACGGCTGCGCGGGCATTTGCGACCGATGGCGGCCACGGTGCGGCCGCCGGAGCGCGAACGCGGTGTCGCCGAGCACCTGCGCGATCTCCTCGACGCACGTGTCGTGCAAGGCGTCACCCTGAACGAGGCCGCCGAGCTCGTCCACGCGCACCCGGCCCACCTCGTCCGCGCGTTCAGCGCGGCGTTCGGTCTGGCCCCGCACCAGTACCTGACGGCCCGCCGCGTCGAACGCGCCCGCTCTCTGCTGCTCGACGGCCTCCCGCCCGCGGAGGCGGCGACGGCGGCGGGCTTCTACGACCAGGCGCACTTGGGGAGACACTTCAAGCGCATCGTCGGAGTGTCTCCCGGAAGGTTCCGTCGCGCTCGCTAGGGGCCAGCTCGGCGGACTTGGGTCAGTTCCCCTAACGGAGGCACGGCCTGTCCGCCTTCTGACGGATCGGCATCGCTACACCTCCTGCGGTCACACGATGGCCTGGTCGAACTGCTCCCACTGTCCGATGCTGGTGCGGTTGGCGATCAGCGGGCCGGCGCCGGCGTTGTCGGCGGTGACGTACCTGCCGTTGACGCGGGCGAGCAGGCTGATCGTGCCGCTGGGGTTCGTGATCAGCCTGAAGGTCTCCCAAGTGCCGATCGAGGTGCGATTGGCGATCAGCGGGCCGGCGCCCGCGTTGTCCGCGGTGACGTACCTGCCGTTGATCCTGGCCCGTAGCGCGATGTTGCCGTTGCCGGCGTCGACCACGTCGAACTGCTCCCAGGGGCCGGCGGCGGTGCGGTTGGCGATGAGCGGGTTGGCGCCGGCGTTCTCGGCGGTCACGTAGTCGTGGTTCGCCTTGGAGCGCAGAGTGATCGTCCTGAGCGCGGGCGTGGCGCTGATGACCGGTTGGGTGGGGCGGGTGGCGGTGAGCGCGATCTGGCCCTTGAACATGCGGCCGCCGTCTCCGGTCAGGCGCAGGTAGTAGTCGGAGGAGCAGGCCGTGCCGTCCTCGTCCAGGGCGGCGAAGCCGGAGTCGGTCGGTGTCCAGGCCTGGGATTCGGCGGTCTTCGCGATCTGGTTGCCCTCGTTGTACTCGTCGAACATCGAGATGTAGATACCCTGCGCGCCGAGGCGGACCATGTTGTAGAACTGCCGCCACATGAAGTCACCGTGTGCCCGCTGATGGCCGGAGAGATCCCCCGGCAGCACGCAGGGCTGGTAGTCGATGCCGTGGGCGTTGCAGTCGGCCTGGTCGGGGACGTTGACGTTCCGGTAGACGGAGTCGGAGTCCGCCGCGTTGCCTATCGCGCCGACCATCCAGGGGGTGAGCATGTCGAAGGCGTGGTAGACCCCGGAGAAGCCGGCCCGCGATCCGTTGACCCCGGTGCGCCACTCGCGCGGCACCCCGCCGATGACGTAGCAGCCCTGGCTCTTGAACCAGTTGACGACGTCCAGGCAGGTCACCGCATCCCAGGGGTGCTTGCTGTCGTTGAAGCCGAAGCCCCAGATGCACACCACCGGCTTGCCGTTCTGCTTCGCATAGGCGCTCGACGCGGTGTGGGCCTTCATCTTGGTCGTCCAGTCAGCCTTCATCTCCGACTGCATGGTCGTCCAGTCGGTGGCGTCGTACATGATGTAGAACTTGCGGCCGTGGGACTCCGCCGCGCTTCTGACCTTGATGGCCATCGCGTCGCGGGTCGGGCCCTCGCCGCCAGTGGGGTTGAAGCGCTGCAGCGCCGCGGTGTCGATGTTGTTCTGCTGCATCCACAGGAAGTGCGTGTCCACGGTCTGCTGGTCGTAGGAGGAGAACAGCCTCGCGGGTTGGCCGTTGCCAAGTGCTGCGTACCCGCTCTGGTACGTTCGGGTGTACTCCCGGTTGTCCGGCCAACACTTGATGTTGGTGTTCGACGGCGACGGAGACTTGCTGTCGTCGGCGCTCCAGTGCCACCAGGCGTCGATGGGCGAGCCGTCACCCGGGGCGGCGAACCAGCCCTGGTAGCCGACGGTGACCTTGCCGACGACGTCTCCGACGGGGCTGGCCGTCGTACCGGCCGTGGCTGCCTTGGTGATTCCGAACGCGCCGGCCACCGCAGCCGCGGAACCGCCGAGCGCGGTGGTGAGGACCCTGCGGCGCGACCAGATCTGCTTGCGGCGGTTCACTGACATTGGGTGGCTCTCCGTGGAGGGTTGCGGGCGATGCGCTCCGGCGCGCGCCGGCCGCGAAAGGAATTCAACGTGGCCGCGTGACGGTGGGTCAATCACTCACGGGCGAATGTGGGAAACAGCGCTATCCGCCTGATTTCTGTTATGCGCGGCACCGGCGGCGTCCCCGAACGGGATCCCTGCGGACTGTTCAGTGCGTCATTGGCGCTCCACATGAGATCGCTTCTCAGCGAAGGTTCGGACGAATCACAGGGTGACCAAAGCGCCCTCTCACGAACGGCAGGCAGGCTTTCCATAGCTTCCTGAGTTGGAGGATCGCCATCATGAACGAATACGACTCAGCAGGTCCCCACGAGACGAGCAGGAGAGGCGCATGGATCGCGGCCGCTGTGCTGACGTGTGCTGCGGTCATCGGTATTTCCGTTGGCTCCCCGCCCTCCTCCGCAACAGCTGTTCCGAGCGCTACCGGCGGCAGCTCCAACGCCCGGTCCGGACCGGCCGAAGGGGGCTCGTCCGGAACGGTCGACAGCGTGTCCACCTCGAGCTTCACGCTGACGACATCAGCGGGGCAGAACGTGACTGTCAACGAAGCGGCCTCCACGGCGTACCGGAACGGCACGGCTTCGGCCTCGGTCGCGGCCTCGGCGAGTGCCGTGACCACAGGCGAAAGCGTTCTCGTACTGGGCACGACCAGTGGAACGACCATCGCGGCGACGCAGGTCACGGTGCAGCCGACCGGCGGCGGCGGATCCGCCGCTTCCTCGGCGGCAGGGGTGGTCCCCTTCCAGCAAGGTGCTCCGAGCACGGCGAAGCAGGTCGGTCAGGTCCCGGCGAACTACACCGAGGGGTCGGGGACGATCGTCAGCGGAACGGCGGCTGACCAGGCTACGGAAGCTGCGCTGGCCGCCTACCCCGGCGGTGTCGTCGACCGCGTGGTGCAGCTCAGCAACGGCGAGTACGAGGTCCACTACATCGGCGTCAACTGGCCGCACCACATCTTCGTCGACCAGGGCTTCAAGGTCGTCGGCGCCTTCTGACAGCTATCCTCCCCGGCCACCAGATCTTCGTTGCGGAACCGCTCAGCGCGGATGCGCAGCGAAGACCTGGTGCAGGATGTCCAGGTATGCGCCGTGGCCGCTGGAGCTGGGCCAAGCCGTGGACGACTCGGCCGCTGTCCCCTCGCCCCATTCGTTGTATGTCACCACCAGTTGGAACGGCTCACCCGAGGTGGCGACGGTAGTGGCGTCCCGGCGGAAGCGGGCGAGGTCGCGCGGGACCGTCGGGATCTTCGCGTCGTTCTTCCAGAATCCCGGAGACAGGATCGCCGAGTAGCCCTTCTGCACATCCAGGGCGGAGGCGTACTGGTGCCAGCCCTGCGGTTGGTCGGCGCAGTCCCGGTAGCCGCCGAACACCTTCAGCACGACGTAGTACCCCTCGGTCCTGTTGGCCTGCGCCCACCGGGTGGCCATGGCGCAGCCGTCGCCGCCTCCGCCGTATACGAAGATCACCGGCTTGCCGTCGATGTGCAGCCATGCCTTCTGGGCGGAGTACCTGCGCAGGTACTCCAGGTCGCTCCTGATCGCCGTCGCCGAGGGATTGGAGTACGCCTCCTGCTCGTAGTACACCGTCCAAGAGAAGCCGAGCTTTGCGCCCTCGGACATCAGCAGGGGCAGTCGCTTGTCCTCGCGCTTGCCCGCACCCCACCAGGAGGAGATCCCGGCCTGGAGACCGCCGTACTGCATGTCCTTGATCTGTCGGTCGACGGTGGCCGGAACATCGACGCTGTACCGGCCGGCCGAGGGCGTGTAGTGGCTGCCGGAACCGCTGAAGTTCTCGGGATACCAGGGGTAGTAGAAGGCAGCCCGCACCGGCAGCCTGGTGTCGGTGACAGCGGCCGGCTTCGCTGTGGCGCTCGGCTTCGAGGCCACGGAGGGCGACGGCTCGGACCGGGCGGCGGAGGGCCTGGCACCGGCGACCGCGGGCGCCGTGGCGACAGCGGCGTCCCGGGCCTGCGCGTCATGACCGGGACGGCCGAGGGTGTATGCGGCGGCGGTGACCAGGAGCAGACCGACGGAGGAAAGCACGGCGGCCTTACCCACCGAGAAACTCCCCGCCCTCAGCGCGGACCGGCTCGCCGCCCTCCCCGCCGCCCTTCCCGTCGCGCTGATCGCTCCGCTGCCGGCTGCACCGCCCCCAAGGCGGCCCGACGCGACCAGCCCCAACAGGACGGGCGGGACGGACACCAATGCCAGGTCGGCCAGCAGTCGTTCCGCCGGTATCGCGTCGACGGGCACATCACCACAGGTCGGACAGGTGCGCACATGTCGGGCGATCCGCTTGCGCCACAGACCGGAAGTCCGCCCGTCCCAGCCGCGGAGAACGCCGTTCAGGTCCGGGCACCGCGGGACCGCCTGGAGCGCCCGCACCACCCCCCGTGCGACTTCCAGCCGCACCTTCAACCGCTGCACCCGCACCGCGGCCTGCGGCAACGGCAGTTCCGACGCCGCGGCCAGTTCGGTCCGGGTCAGCCGACCCGCGACCTCCATCCACCACAGGGACAACAGTTGTCGGTCGTCGGCGTCCAGCCATCGCGTGGCCTCGGCCGCTTCCCGCCGCTGACCGGACAGTCCCAGCACGGTGATCGTCAGGTCGACGAAATCGGCTCCCGGATCGGCGAGCAGCGCCGTCTCCTCGAGTCCTGCTATCGCGGCGGTCGCCGGGGCGCTGCGCCGAACCCGCCAGTGCCGACGCACCTGCCGCATGGCGATGGCGACCAGCCAGGACCGAAATGCTTCGGGGTCACGAAGCTTCCGCACGTCGCGGATCATCTGCAGCATGACCTCCTGCACGACGTCGTCGGTGTCGGACGGAGCGTCGAGCGCACGCCCCACCAGGTTGTAGACCAGGGGGAGGTAGTCGGCGACGATTCCGTCCAGGGCCCGCTGATCGCCCTGCTGCGCGGCACGCACCACGTCGGCATGCGACCCGTCGTACCCACGTTGCGAATTTTCGGTCATGACGCGAGGAGGGCTCCCGGTCGGCGTCGGCATAACAGAAATCGGCGCATCACCTTCGACTGGCCACCCCGGCATCATCGCAGCCCCCACGTGGCTCTGCCGGTCCCCGCCGTCGTCGAAGATCTTCAGGGCTTTGTGCAGTGCCTCCGAGGCGGCTGTGTACTCGCCGCAGGCCAGTCTCGCCTGTCCCAGTCCGTGAAGGGCACTCGCCTGGGCCTGCAGGTATCCGGAGTCCTGGAAGATCTTCAGTGACTGGCCGAAGTGCTCGAGGGCGTCGCGTTGCTGTCCGGTGGCCAGCAGTACTCGCCCAAGTCCCCACAAGGCGAGGTCCCGTCCCCTGTGGTGGTGTAGCTGCCGGTGGGCCGCCCCTTCAGGGAGAGGACTGACGAAAGCCGCTCGCCCTGCGCGGCGATAACGCCCTGGGGTTTCGCTGAAGAGCACGCGCCACTACGGTGGCGCGGTGATGTCGATCAAGAAGTTCCAAGTCACCTTCGACTGCGCAGAACCTGAGCGTCTCGCCCGCTTCTGGTGCGAGGTGTTGGGGTACGTGGTACCGCCCCCACCTGAGGGGTTTGCCACGTGGGACGATTTCAAGCGCTCGCAGTCACCTGAGCAACAGGACGCCTGGTTTGCCTGCATTGACCCCTCAGGTGTGGGTCCGCGACTGTACTTCCAACGCGTCCCCGAAGGAAAAGCCGCCAAGAACCGGCTGCATCTTGATGTGCGGGTCGGCACCGGACTCGTGGGTGAAGAGCGCCTCGCCGCGCTTGAGGCCGAGTGCGCACGGCTGGTCCCGCTCGGGGCTGTCCACGTGCGAACGCTGTACGACGGCAATGATTCGTGCATCCCGATGCTGGACATCGAGGGCAACGAGTTCTGCGTCGACTGAGGGTCCGCGAACGTCGGTCGTGTCCCGCGGAGCGGTGTAGAGGCACGGCAGCGCCTGATGCCCCCGCTGTTCAGCGGCTGGGCGCCAAGCCGTGCACAGATCGCCACTACACCACTCGCGGGACGCTCATCCAACCACCAGCGAATAGCAGCAGGTAGTTTCGATCGGTTCACGTGCCTGCTTCGCTGGGCGGTCCCAGTGCAGGCCGGCGGAGCGGTTTTGGGCAGCGAAGTTGGCGGGGGTCGCCGCGGCTGGGTCAGCCTGGCTTGACCGCCAGCGTCGCAAAATAGTTCGACATGTACTGGGCGGATGCGTTGGATTGGTCCGGTGCTTCTGCGAAGCCGGTGAGGACGAACCCTGCGGCGAGTTGCCCGCCGATCTGGTCGGTGAGGGTGTGACTGTATTCAAGAGGGGCATCCGCGCCGAACTTCGTGGCGCGTTCCTCGGCGGAGTACTGCGTGACATCGCTGTAGGGCAGCTTGTGCACGACGACCAGCTCGCCGCGCTCGTCGAGCGCCTCGTGGTCGAACAAGTACACATCAGGGTTGAGGAAGCCCACGAGCAGAGTTCCGCCCGGTCGCAGGACGCGGAAGCACTCACGCCACACCGGTGCCAAGTCGGGTACAAATAGGTTCGAGACCGGGTGGAACACAACATCGAATGCTGCGTCGCCCAAGGCGCTGAGGTCGCGCATGTCGCCCAGGACGGTGCGCAGCTCAAGTCCGTCGCGCGCCGCCACCATCTGGTCCTGGCCGAGCTGGCGGGGCGAGTTGTCGAACACGGTGACCCGCGCCCCCGCGGCAGCGAGGATCGGACCCTGCTGGCCACCGCCGGAGGCCAGGCACAACACGTCCTTGCCGGTCAGGTCCGTCGGCAGCCAGGAGCGGTCGACTGGCTCACGCCCGATGAGAACAATCGACCAGTCGCCCATGCGGGCGCGCTCGACATCCTCAGCACTCACCGGCCTCGACCACTCGTTGCCCTCCTGGACATATTTGTCCCAGGCTGCCCGATTATGGGCACCGGGGTCGACGACAAGGTCCTCCACGTTTAACTCCCTGCTACAGCCAAGCGAACACCAGCGGTACCGACAGTCCGACGCCGCCAGCCAACACGATCACAGGTGCGGGCTCAACGAAATTAGCGGGCGTCATCCCGGCGGATCTGCCCATCGAACCGGCCTGGCTGGACTTGGAAGGCGGGGATGGCCCCCGTCGCGTGGAGGGATTCGGCTCAAGTGATTCTCAACTCTGTTCGCCTGCCGTCCCTTGAGCCAGCTCCATCGTTGCGACAGCTTCGGGGGTGCAGGGCCGTCCAGCCAGATGTCGGTGAGCCCGGCGAGGGTGAGTGTTACGCCGGCACCTGGTCGACGGTGGAGAGGAGGGCGCGAAGGGGCGTGGTGTCAGGGGTTTCGGAGACGGCCGCGTCGAGGGCGTCGTCCATGCCCGCCTCCCACACGTCGGGGAGGGCGATGCCCGGGACGCCGGACCAGGCGATGTCCGGGGTGGCCTGCCCGGCCTCGACGAGGTGCAGGTGGACCATGCCCGCGAGGCCGTCAAAGACCTTGGGGCGGATGAAGTTGCGGGCCGACTCGCCGATCAGTCGTGAGGCCTGGTCCGGCCTGGGTATCCGGTCGGCGATCTCCGTCCACAGCAGGCCGCGGTCGATCGCGTCGAGGATCTCCGGGAGACCCGGCAACTCGTCGTCGGCGACCAGCTTGCCACCAGCTCTCCCTCCGGCCTCGGCGCGCAGCGCCCTGGCGGTGGCCACGCGCAGGGGCTTGGACCAGCCCTCGGCATCGCCGAGGGCGCGGACCATGACGAGGTCGTCCCAGCTCAGGCGGCGCAGCTGCGCCGCTCCCGGCGGGAGTGCGCACGCCTCCAGGCCGGCGAACACCCGGTCCGGGTCGCGCAGCAGCGCGAGCGCGGTCGGCGCGACGGCCGACTCGTCGGCGCGGCCGTCGGCGGGCAACTCCTCGATACGGGCGATCCGCTCGGCCATCAGCGGGTGCGAGTCGTACTCGTGCGGACGCGGCGCCCGCTGCCCGGCGGAGAGGGCGGAGAGCCCCTCCGCCGAGCGGGCGGCCAGCAGCCGCCGGAACCCGCCGTGCACCTCGCCCACGAGCGGAAGCATGCCAAAGCTCCTGCTCATCCCGGCGTACGTCTTCAGGTAGTGCCGATGGGCGGCATCGAGGACGGGCACCGCGCGCAGCGCGTTGGCCGTCGCGTCGCGGCCGGCGTGCCGGGCGGCCACCTGGTCCGCCGCGAACTCCTGCTGGCGGGCCACCGGTTGCGAGGTCCGCAGGAACATCCGGGCGTAGGCGACATACAGGGCCCCGATCAGGTGCTGCAGCCGCGTGCTGCCCCGGCCGAAGACCTCCACCGTGTGCAGGACCACCGCCCGGCCGCGCATCGTGACGCCGCCGAGCCGGGTGTCGAGGTTGCCGTAGTGTCCGAACTCGTGCGCCAGAACGGACTGGAGCCGCGGAACGGTCAGCCCGGCCAGCAGCGGCAGGCCCAGGAACATCCGGCGGCGCCCGGGCAGCAGCCCCAGCAGCCGGCTCTCCTCGGCGACGCTCGCGTTGACGTCGGCGGTCAGGTACAGCTCGTCCGGCGGCAGCTCCCCGGTCGCCGCCGCGGCCGCCCGCACCTGCTCCCACAGCTCGGGCTGTTCCTCCGGCGTGACCGGCACCGCGTCAGACACCGGCCTCAGCCGACCGGCGCGCAGGAAGGCGTACATGCCCCGCAGGATCGTCACGGCGGCCACCGCGGTGCTCATGAGGATCACCGCGATGAGCCAGGCCGCGGGCGCGACGAACAACCGGGTCACCAGCAGCCAGTCGACGACACCCATGACCGCCAGCAGCACCACGCCCAGCAGGTAGAAGCCGGCCAGCAGCACGAGCGCGCGGACAGCGCGCAGTCGGAACGTCATCGCAAGATCCCCCACAGGGCCAGGGCGGCCCACAGAGAGGCCAAAGCGTCGGCGGATCCTACCCCGAGACCTTCCTCCGTGCGGTCAGCGGTCTTCCCCGGCGGTGGGTGCGGCCCGAGCGGTGGCGCTCTCCGCGGGACCAGCCCAACGGCTTGGGCGAGGCACCGCCAAGTACGCGGTCCAGCGACTCGTCGGCCCTACGACGGATCATCACCCGGAGGTTGAAGACGCCTCTGAGCGGCGCGGACGTCAAGTTCGTTCAAACTGCACTTGGCCATCAGACGGCGACCCCGGCACTGGGCGCCTACGGGCACCGCTGGTTGGACCGGCTGAGCGAAGCGTCAGACCGCCTCGATGCCCAGCGCATGAAGGTACCCATGAAGAACGAGGTCAAAGCAGAGAAGGCTGCCGGGTCACCGCCCCATCGCGTCGGACGCCCGACCGGCGAGTCCCAGCGCGCACACCGCGCCGAGCGCGCAGACCACGGCCGTCGCCCGGAAGATGTCGCTGTACTCGGTGTGCAGCGCCATGTGCAGCGCGTGCTGGTAAGCCGGCCACGCCCGCTCGAAGCCAGCCGTGCCCGGAACGGGCATGTCGAGGTGGGCCGTCAGCGTCTGGAAGCGGTGCAGCCCCCACGCCGACAGCGCGGCCACGCCGACCAGCATGCCGACGGTCCGGGCGATGACCGCCGCGGCCGAGGCCGTGGTGTGCTGCCCCGGGTCCGTCGAGTCCAGCACCGCCCCAGCCGTCGGCGCGATCACCAGGCCCAGGCCCAGGCCCGCGATCACGAGGTCGGTCTGCGCCAGCGGCAACGGGCCGACGTGGGCGGTCAGCGCCGCCAGCGGCCAGGCCGCGATCAGGACGTAGCCGCCGGCCGCCACCGCCATACCGACCGCGGCCACGACCGGGTGCCCCAGCCGGCGCCCGGCCAACCCGCCGAGGACGGCGCCCACCGGCAAGGCTGTCAGGAACCACATCAGCAGCAGCGCGCCGCCCACCGAGCTCTCGCCCAGCAGCGACTGCGCCACCAACTCCCCGTCCACCAGCGTGACCAGCAGCGCCACGCCTGCGCAGAAGCTGATCGCCATCGCGGCAGCGAAGGGGCGCCGCCGGATCCGCCGGGTGTCGATCAGGCGGACCTGGCTGCGGCGCTCCCACAGCACGAAGACGGCCAGCGCCACCGCGCTGCCGAGCAGCATGGGCAAGCCCCAGCTCGGCAGCACCGACCGCTGCGGGTCCTGGTTGTCAAGGGCCGCCACCAGCAGCGCGAGCGCCACCGCCAGCAGCAGGCCGCCGACCAGGTCCGTGCGTCGGCGCTCGGTCGGCTCGCCCGACTCGGGCGAGGCCTCCGCAGGCACGGTGAACTGCGTCACCACCGCCGCGACCAGCACGAGCGGGACGTTGACCCAGAACACCCCGCGCCAGCCCGTCAGTGCCGCGACACCGGCCCCGTACAGCGGGCCCAGCACGCTCCCGAGCTCCTGCGCGGCGCCCACGGAGCCGAGCGCCACGGGTCTGGCCGGGCCGTGGAACAGACGCCCGGCCAGCGCGAGCGCGACCGGCAGCAGCGCACCCGCGGCGGCGCCCTGCACCAGCCGCCCCGCGACCAACAAGGGGAGGCTGTGCGCGCTCGCAGTGAGCGCCGAGCCGACCGCGAAGACGACGAGGCAGCACTGCAGTACTCGCCGCGGCCCGAACCGGTCCGCGGTCTGCCCCAGCAGCGGCATGGCGGCGACGTAGCCGAGCAGGTACGCGGTCACGATCGCAGTGGCCCGCTCCAGATGGTTGAGCGGAATGCCCAGCTCGTCGGTGATCGGGGTCAGCAGGGTGACAATGACGTACGCGTCCAGCGACCCGAGCAGCGCGACCACGGCGGTGACGCCGAGGATGACGTGCCGCCGGGCGGGCGCCGTCCCGGTGTCCACGCCCGTCACGACGACGGCGCGGTGATCGCGGCCGGCGCGTCAAAGTCGGAGAACGAGGCCGTCACCGAGCCACTGCCCCCCGATGCGGTCTGCACGGGGAAGGAGACCTTCACGAGCTGCGACGAGGAGACCGTCAGCCAGATGTCGCCCTGCTCGCTTTGCGAGTCCCCGGGCACCAGCGTGGCCAGCACCGGCTGCGCCAGCAGTGCCTTCACGTGGTAGACCGCCTGCCCGTCCAGCGTCTCCCGGTCCACCGTCCGGGCGGCGGTCGCCGTCTGGAGCAGCTTCACGACACCCTTGTCCGGGTCCAGGATCGCCTCGGGGTTGTAGAGCGAGGCGGCGACCGCGAGCGGGACCTTGCTGTAGCCGCCGGTCGCACCCTTGATGTAGGCAGTGGAGCCGATGATGACGAAGTCGATCTCCACCAGGGCGCCGCTCTCCGACACGGACGCGTGGCCCTGCGCGTTCCCGGCCCGGGTCAGCTGCCCGGTGGCGCTGCGCAGGGCCAGACCCGCGATCTGGCCGCTCGCGTCGATCGAGAACCGCAACGACCGCACGGCGGTCATCGCCGTCGCACCGCTGCTCAGCAGCTGCGCTGCCGCCGGAAGGTTGCTGGTCTCCTTGCCGCCGCCACCGCTGGCGCCGCTGGAGCAGCCGGCGAGCGGGAGCGCGAGGACGACCATGACGGTCGCGAGGGTCCTGGGGGTTCGCATAGTCGGATGCTAGAGGTGGCGCGAGGTCAGCGGCAGTGGTTACACGGCACAACAGGCCTTAACTGACGAGGCATCACCTACGGCTCCTCGGGTGGCTACCCCGCCGAGGCCGGAGCTGCCCAGCGATGCCGCAGGGCGGCAGCCCTCTGGGCTGACCTGCTGCCTCCCGACTCAAGGAACGAAGGCTGCTCAGCAGATCCCGGTGAGGCTGTGGCCGTACCCTCTCGGCTACCCGTCCTGACACGTGGCCGGCCGCGGGCCAGCATGTCACTACGGATTGTCCGGGCTCCCCTCCTCTGACCACCAACATCACTTCAGGCTCCGTCCGGAGCGTCTCGCACCGTCCGCGCGCGTTCGCCGATTTCGTGGGCTGCGGCAACGGTGTTGGCCGCCCATCGTGCTCGTGCTCCGACTTCCGCGACTTTGCCCGGTGGCACCGGTCCGCCGGGAAGTCTTCGGAGAAATCTCTGGCAGGACCGCCTCGACGAGGTAGCTGACCGGCTGGACGTTCAACGATCCAAGATCTTGAAGAGGGCCAAGGAGAAGGCCGAGAAGGCGGCGAGGCAGGCCGCGAAGCTCGCCGCAGATCTGGCGACTCTCGAAGGCGTCGCGTAGACGTTTCTGGGCCTCATGTGTCGGAAATCCGTACGGCAGGGGCACCGACATCGGTCACGGAGCGTAAGCATACGCTCTGACCTGCGTCTTTGTGGTGGGCACAGACGGATTCGAACCGCCGACATCTGCTTTGTAAGAGCAGCGCTCTACCGCTGAGCTATGCGCCCCAGAGGCCCCAGAGGGTGTCCCCCAGTGTCCGGTCGGGACCGGAACAACGGCTAAGCGTACCTGGTCCCGGCAGCGGGATGCGCCTCGGTTGGTGCGGGGGTGGCGGGGTGGGTGGGAGGATGGCGGGGTTCGGTCCGTCGGGGTCGGGCGTGGGCCGGGTGGCGGGCTGGTTGGGAGCGGAGAAGACGTGGCGGGCGGTTCGGCGCGGAGGTGGCGGGGAGAGGCCGGGCGGGCCGAGGCGCAGGCCGCGCGGGAGGCTGCGGCGGAGGCGTTCTACGAGGTGGACACGCTGCAGCGCGACGTCAGGATCAATGTCGAGACCGTCGCCGCCGCCGACAACTCGCCCGGAGCGCAGCGGGCCGTCGCCGACTTCGCCGCGATCGGGGGGCGGATCGACCAGGTCAGCACCGCCTACATCAACGCCCTCGACGCCGTTGATCTCGACGCCGAGGACCTCTCCCCCGGCGCTGCCGCACAAGCCCGCCAGCAGCTCGACCACAGCCGCCAGCAGTTGCTGCAGGCCAAGGCCGAGCTGGAACGCTTCGCCGCGTTCTTGGAGCCGCTGCTGACCAGCGCCGCCGCGCAGCTCGCGCAGGTGGCACCCGCCGTCGAGCGGGCCAAGCAGGCGTGGCTGGCGGCCAGCAACGCGCTCGACGCGGCGAAGGAAGCGCGGCTCGGGACGGACGCGCAGTCGCGGGCCCTCGCCGAGCTCGGGCCGCAGATGCGGGTCCTGACCGAGGGCGCCGGCCGGCACGGCGTGCAGACGGTGCTGCGCACCGCCGCCGACGTACAGCGGGCCGCCGAGACGATCCGCGCCGAGGCGGAGCGGTTGCCGCAGCAGGCCGCAGAGATCGACAAGGCGTTGGCCTCCCTGCGCACCCGCACCCAAGCCCTTGAGACGCGCTCGCAACAGGTCGGTCCGGTCCTCAGCGAGCTGCGCCGCCGGTTCAGCGAGGCCTGCTGGCGCGATCTGCAGCAGGTCCCCGAGCAGGCCCAGGAGTCCGCCCGGCAGGCCCTCGCCCGCCTCAACGAGGCGGAGAAGGCCCGTAACGAGCAACGTTTCGCGGACGGACTGGCGATCATTGCCCAGACGCGCACGCTCCTGACCACGGCGGACGGCTCCGTCGCGCTCGCGAACGACCGGCTGCACGCGCTGAACGAGGCCCAGCGCGCCCCCCAGGCGGAGCTCGAGCGGGCCCGTTTCGCCATCCGGGACGCCCAGCGCCTCGCCATGGCCGGCCGGAACGCGCCAGATCCCCGCCACGCGCAGCCGCTGGACGCCGCGCTCGAACGGCTGGACCGCGCGGAGGCCGGGCTGACCGGCGCGCACCCCGACTACTGGCACTTCCTGACCGAGACCGCCGCCGTCCGCGAGACCGCCGCCGCCGTCGTGCAGGCGATCCGCACCGAACAGGGGATGCCCCGCCGATAGCCCCGCCGATAGCGCGGATGAGAGAATGGGCGGCATGCCTCGCTATGACTACCGCTGCCGCTCCTGCGGCGCCACCTTCGAGCTCAACCGCCCCATGTCGCAGGCCAACGCGCCCGCGGTCTGCCCGGCCGGGCACGAGGACGTGACGAAGCTGATGTCGATGGTCGCCGTGACCGGCACGGGTTCGGCCAGCGCGGCCGCGCCGCAGGCGGGCGGCGGCGGTGGCGGGGGTTGCTGCAGCGGCGGTTGCTGCGGCTGACGGCGAGCAACGGCCTCTACGAAGCACCACGAGGCCGACGCGTCACCGGAGCGTAAGCGGGACGCATGTTGCATGCCGCCTGGGTCGGCCGGACGATGGAATCCGGACTGCCGTCACCAGCCCCGCACCCCCAGGGAGGCGGCAATGCAACTCCAGGACCATCTGCCGGTGGACCACCGGCTCGGCCAGGTCTACCGCTACAGCGCGGGCGCGATCGGCGTCTTCCTGATCGTCTTCGGCATCCTCGGCTTCACGAACCACGTCGGCTACTTCTCGACCAACGGCGACCACGTCCTCGGCATGACCAGCAACGGCACGCTCAGCCTGCTCTCGGTGCTGTTCGGGGCGCTGCTGATCGGCGGCGCGGCGATCGGCGGAAACACCGCCTCGACACTGAACATCTCCGTCGGCATCCTCTTCATCCTCAGCGGATGGGTGAATCTGGGGCTGCTCGACGGGAACCACAACTTCCTCGCGTTCCACATGCAGAACGTGATCTTCAGCTTCCTCGTCGGCCTGGCCCTGATGCTCTTCGGGATGTACGGCAGGGTCACCACCCACCTGCCCTACGACAACCCCTACTGGCGCAGCCGCCACCCCCGGGCGACCGGCGGCGTCAACCAGTTGCCGCCACGCGCGCTGCCGCACTGACCGCAACGACCGGACTGACCGGATCGGCGCTCGGGCGACTGCCCGGACCGACCAGCGCCAGCAGTCGGCGCAGCAGCTCCTCCCCCGCCGCGACGCCGGTCTCGGCGAGAGCGGTGACGCCCGGCGCGGTCCAGCCGCTGTCCGCGAGCTCGCCGTGGCCGGGGCGGAAGCCCGCGTCCGCGGCGAGCAGCAGCTCCGCGTCGAGCAGGGAGTCGCCCGCGGCGAGGATCGTGGACGCGCCGGTGCGGCGCTCGACCTCCGCGAGCGCCGCGGACTTGGTCAGCGGCTGCGGGACCAGGTAGATCTTGCGGCCCTGGAGCGAGACGCCCCAACCGCGCTCCCCGGCCCAGCCGGTCAGCTGCTCCACCCAGCCCTCGGGGAGCAGCGGGCGGTCGACGACCAGGTAGGCGAAGAGCTCCTCGGCGACGCGGCGCTTGCGCGTCCACTCCGGGTCGGCCTCCATGGCCAGGTACTGGACGATCTCGTCCAGCGGCGCGCAGTTCTCGGCGAGGGTGGCCAGCATGGCGGCGTGCCAGTCCTGGTCCGTCCGGCCGTCGACGAGCAGGTGGCCGCCGTTGGCGCAGATCGCGTAACGCGGGGTCCAGTCCGGGACCGGCCCCGGCAGGTGGATGCGGTGGTACTGGGCGCGGGTGCGGGTGGTGGCCGGGACGAACTCGGCGGCGACGATGAGCTCGGCCAGCAACTGCGCGGCCTGCTCGGTCATGAAGGAGAGCGGCTCGCCCTTGTGCACCTCTACCGTGAGCAGCCGCGGCGCGTCCTCGTCCGGGACGGTGAGGCCGAGGGCGCGCGGCGAGTAGACGAGCGTCCGGTCCAGGTCACAGGCGACGAGATGGCGGGTGTGGGGGCGGGTGGTCACAGCGCTGTTCCTTCCGAGCCGGTGGCCGCACGCGAGAAGTGCGGATGGATCAGGCCGACGCAGCTGTAGGGGAGGCCGTCGACCTCCTCGACGGGCACGGACCGCTGCTCGGCGAGCAGCCGCACGTGGTCGAGGTCCGCCCCGACCCCACGCCGGACCAGGACGCGCCACGGCACGCGCCGCAGCAGCACCCGCGTGGTCTCGCCGACGCCCGGCTTGACCAGGTTGACGCTGCCGATCCCGTACTCGACGCTGATCCGCTCGACCGCCGCCCAGCCGGACCAGTCCGGGGCCCGGTCTGCTGCGGCGCCCGTCGAGGTCATCCGCGCCGCGTCGGCGACGGCGGCGTCGCGGACGGCGTCGAAGTGCGCGGCGACCGCGTCCAGGAACGCGCCGGAGACGTCCGCGCCGGAGAGCTCGCGGTAGAACTTCGCGCCGTGGAACTCGTCCGGGCCGATCAGGCCGTCACGGAGCACGGTGCGTGAGATCAGGCCGGAGACGGTGGAGTTGAGACAGGCGGAGGGGATGAGGAAGTCCTCGCGGGTGCCGAAGGTCCGCACGCAGCGGCCGGGGTCGGCGAGGACGGCGAGGGCGGGGTCGAAGCCGGTGCCGGACAGGGCCGCCTCGAGCTCATGGGTGATCGCGCCCTTGCCGGTCCAGCCGTCGACGAAGACGACGTCGGCCGGGTCGTGACGCCGGGCGAGGTAGCGCAGGGCGGTCGGGTCGATGCCACGGCCGCGGACGATGGAGACGGCGTAGTGGGGCAGGTCGAGGCCGTGAACATGGGCGGCCCAACGCCGCATCAGCACGCCGACGGGCGTTCCGGCGCGGGCGAGCGAGGCGAGGACCGCACTCGGTCCGCGCTCGGCGAGGACGGTCTCGGTGACGACGCCGACCGCGTGGGCGACGCGGGCGGCGGAGGCTGCCAGTGCCTGCTGATACAACGCCTGGTAGGCGTCGCTGGGCTGGTACTCGACGGGCAGCGACTCCGCGTAGTGGGCGCCGCCCTGCTGGATCGCCTCCTCGCGCTCCTCGGTCGGGGCCTCGAGCGCGACGGAGGAGAGGTCCTTGAGCAGCCAGGAGACCTCGTCGGCGCGGTAGGAGGAGAAGTCCGGCCCGTGCAGGGGGGCTGGGAGCGGCCGGTGCGTCGGGACGACGGCGAGGCGGAGGTGATCGGTGACGGCGGGGTCGCGGAGCACGTCGGTGAGACTGCCGGGGCCGCTCAGGCGCGGGGTGTCGGAGTCCGAGTCGACGAGGAGGACGACGGCGTCGAAGCGGCGGGCCGGGTCAGCGCCGGGAGCGACGTTGTAGGCGTAGCGCGGGCCCTCGTCGTCGGCGGGAGCGGAGAACTCGAGCCGGGTCCGGATGGCGTAGCCGGGGTCGTCGACGGCAAGGACGGGCGAGCGCGTGGTGCTGGAGAAACGGACCTCCGCCGCGCCACCGAGCGCGCGCTCCAACGCGGCGGCGATGCGCAGCGGCGCGTACATCAACTCCTCGCACCCGAGCACCAGCACGCGAAGCGTGCGGAGCGCGGAGGTGGGCGCGGGCGGGGAGGCGAGCGCAGGCGCGGACACGGAGGCGAGGCCAGGCGCGGAGGCGAGCCCAGGCGCGGAGGCGAGCCCAGGCGCGGAGGCGAGCCCAGGCGCGGAGGCGAGCCCAGGCGCGGAGGCGAGCCCAGGCGCGGAGGCGAGGCCAGGCGCGGAGGCGAGGCTGAGCTGCGCGGCGATGCGCGCGGCCATCGCAGGGAGCGTGGCGTCGAGCCGGGCCCGGTCGGCGGCGGTGAAGCCGTGCCGCCCGCCGTCCGGCAGCCCGACCGGCCACCCGAGCTCGACGCGCGTCAGCGGCGCGAGCGCCGGCACGGCGTCGGCACCCGCAGCGTCCGAAGCGGCTTCGGCTCCGGCCTCGGCTTCGGCTTCGGCTTCGGCTTCAGTGAGGGAACCTGTCCCGATTTCCAGGACACGTTCGGCCTCCGGGCCGCCGAACGGCGGGCTCGACGGCAGCGGGCCGGATGCCGCAGTCGCGCCAGAGGGGGAACTTGTCCCGGAAATCGCGACAAGTTCCCCCTCCGCCGCCGCGACCAGCGCCGCGCCGCGCGCGAGCAGGTCCGGCGGGAGATCGACGCGTGCCGTGGCCGCCGCGACGACGTCGACGCGGGTGCCCAGCTCGGCGGCCAGCTTCACCAGGCGGTCGCGGTCGTCCTCGTCCCGCAGGTCGACCAGGGTCACGACCACGTAGCGCTCCCGCGCGCGCAGCGCGTGCAGTGCGGTCAGCGTGTTCGCGATCGTGCGGCCGGTGGAGAACTCGTCGTCGACGAAGACCAGCGGGCCTTCGCCCTCGGTCAGGAGTGCTGCGCGCTCGGGCAGCAGCAGGTGGGAGGTGGCGTGCGAGTGTTCCTCCTCGAAGCCGCCGAGCGGGGCGACGCCCGACACCGGCCGGCGCGTGGAGTGCAGATAGGGCGCGCCGCCCAGGCCGTCCGCGACGCACTGGCCCAGCGCGGTCGCCGTCTCCGCGTAGCCGAGGACGACGGCCTGCGCCGCCGCGTCGTCGCCGAGCAGCGCGCGCACGCGCTCGCCCAGCTCGCATCCCGCCTGGTAGACGATCGAAGGCAGCTGTGGAACATGCTTGCCGAGCACCGTGGAGACGAGCAGGTGCGCCCGGCGCGGGTTGCGCCGCAGCGCGAGGCCGACCAGCTCGCGGACCGGCCCCTCCGGAAGGCGCACGTCCAGCTCCCGCTCGACCCACTCCCCCGCCCATACGCCGGTCGACACGCCCGTCGACACGCCGGTCGACACGCCAGACGTCGTCATCTCAGTGCTCACGTTCCCTGCTTCTTCGTTCGTGATGGAAGCTCAACACGGCCAGATGGCCGGCAGATGGCCCTGACGTGGCGGCCCGGCCGCCCTCAGCGGCACAGGCAGGCGGCCAGCAGCTCCGCGAAGGTGACGTCCTCCCGGGCGACGCCGAAGGCCGCGGCCCGTGCCATCACCCGCTGCGCCCAGGCGCGGTGCGGCTTCACCTCGTTCATCTTGTTCGTGTAGACCGAGCGCAGCACCCCGCCGCCCACCCGGTCCTCCTGCAGGATGTCGCAGGCGTCCGACCACTCCTCGTGGGTGGCCACCGACATCGCGTGCACGGCGGGCACGTGGCTCGGGTGGATGCAGGTCTTGCCCAGCAGGCCGTTGGCGCGGTCGAGTTCGATCTCGCGGATCAGCCCGTCGAGACCATGGTCGATCAGCTTGCGGCGGACCTCTTCGGTCGGCGGCTCGGTCTCGGCGAACGGGCTCTGCCGCAGCTGCGGCTTGAACTTCCGTTCCTGGACCGGGAAGTACTCCCAGACCGGGCCGGTCACGGTGTAGCCGGTGCCGTCGGCGCGGCCCAGCGTGTTGACCACGTCGGCGATCACCGAGGCGACGATCTGCACGTCGTAGGCGGTCAGGTCCGGCGGGCGCCGCAGTCCGTACGCGGAGCAGAGGTCGGTCACGCCCAGGCGGACGGCCAGCACCGACTCGCGGTACTTGCCCAGGACCTGGGCGACGTCGAAGAGCATCTCAGCGCGGCTCTCCAGATACGCCAGCTCCGGCGACTCCAGCACCGGCATCGCGTAGAGCGGGAGTCCGCTGGTGGAACGCAGCTCGGCCAATGCCTCGAGGAAGGGCAGCCCGCTGTCCCTGGTGAACTTCGGCACGACGAAGCCCGAGAGCACCGCCAACGCCGCCGGGCCCATCCGCCGCGCGAGGTCGGGTATCTGCTCGGGCCTGCGGACCCGGACGAAGAGCAGCGGCAGCCGCACCCGGCCCCAGGCGCTCAGGTCGGCGAGCTCGCGCAGCTGGTCGACCAGATTGGCCTCCGCCGCCGGGACCTCGCTGTCGTCTATCGCGTCCTCGAGGCAGAGCACCATGGAGACCACGCCCTGGGCGGCCTGGCGGCGGACGTCGTCGGCGAGGGTCGGCCGGGTCGCCGGGGAGTAGAGGGTCGCGCCCAACGCGGCGGCCAGGAGCGCGGGATCGCTGTCCCGCTGGAAGGAGGCGGGCTCGTGCAGGAAAAGGCGCTGCCGGGTCTGCACGTCGAGCTGGCCGAAGTGGCGCATGTTCCCCTCTCGGGATGGCTGTGGCGGCTCATCGTACGTAAGAACCAGGCAAAAACCAGAGCTGAAACAGTCTCTTCTCGCAGACGTGCGGAGTAGGAAACACGGGGAGCCGCCCGGTGCCTCCGCCGCCTTGGCTGTCCGCCGCGCTTACCACCGCTGTCGGCTGTGCGGCAGGATGAACCCATGACCAAGGTCATGCCGAAGGGCTCGAACACGACACTCCCCGCCGACGTGGCGGCGGTGCGCGCGGTGCTGCGCTGGCAGCAGCGGCCGGGCACGCCGGACGTCGACGCGTCGGCGCTGCTGCTCACCGCGCAGGGCCGGGTCCGCGAGGACGCGGACTTCGTGTTCTACAACCAGCCCCGGCACCCCAGTGGCCTGGTCCGACACCGGTCCAAGGCCCGGCGCGGGGACGAGACCACGGACACCCTCGACATCGACCTGCACGGGCTTCCCACGTGGGTGGACCGGGTCGTGCTGGGCGCCTCGATCTCCGAGGAGCGCGGCTTCGGCGAGGTGGCCGGTCTCCAGCTGCTGCTGTTCGACATCGCGGGCGGACCGGGTGCGCCCGCGCTGGCACGCTTCGACATCACCGACGCGCGCAATGTCGCGGCCCTGCTCTGCGGCGAGCTCTACCGACGGTCCGGCGGCTGGAAGTTCCGGGCGATCGGCCAGGGCTACGCGTCAGGACTGGTCGGCCTGGCCCTGGACTTCGGCGTGACGGTCGACGACGACCCCGCCGCGTCCCCCGCCTCCCCGGAAACGCCTGCGACGCCTGCAACGCCCGCGACACCGGAGCCTGCGACCACTCCGGAGACGACGCCGGCCTCGGAGGCGAGGTCAGCCCCGGCCACCGCGCCCCCCGCCGTCCCGGCCCCGGCCCCGGCCCCGATCGTGGTCGAACAGCTGCTCCCGCCCCCGCCCGGCTTCGCGCTCCCACCCCAGGGCCCGCAGTTCCAGCGCGCGACGAAGTGACGGACCCCGGGACTCAGCGGAGCCGAACCGGCCTAGCCGCCGACCGGCTTGAAGCCGCGCTGCCACTGGAGCCCCCAGCCGTAGAGCCGGTCCAGCTCCGCCTGGAAGCCGTAGACGTAGCGCAGTTCGCGGGTGACGAGGAACTCGCCGTTCCCCTTGTTCTCGATCAGCAGCACCGCACACGAGCGGGCCTCGGCCGCACGCTCGTCCAGCCGCACCTCGATCCGTGGGCCGGCCGTCGGGAACAGCGTCACCACCGCGTGGGTGCGGTCGAAGGCGGGCGTCTCGTCGTAGATGTAGACGAAGATGAGCAGGCGCTTGAACGTGTCCCGCTTGTCCATGTCGATGTAGATCATCTCGCCGGTCGGCGCGCCTGAGCGGTCGTCACCGCTGAGCTTGATGTGCGGCGGGTGCTGCAGATCGCCCATGTAGCGACCGAGCGGCTGGATCACACCCTTGGTGCCGTCGGTCAACTCGTACATGCAGCCCAGGTCCAGGTCGACCGCCAGCGGTTCGGTCGCGCCCTGACCGAGTGTCACCGGCCGGAACGGGTTGGGGTTGAGCAGGGCGCGCAGCTGCTCGCGGGCGCTGCGTCGGGGCCGCTCCGGCTCGCGGGTGGTCCAGTGCAGGTTGACCTGCATGGTCCCGGTGAGGGCGCCCTGCTCGGTGAGCGAGAAGCTCTGCCGGCGCTTGTCGAGGGTCACCCGCTCGATGCCGATGTCCAGGCCCCGGTCAGCCTTGCGCAACAGGTCCCGTAGCCCGGCCATTTCGCCGTCCCCCTTTTGTCCCGTTCCGAAAGCTTGTCCCGTTCCGAAAGCGCCACCCCGTGCCGCCCACCAGAAGGTGTCGCGCGCTCAACTCCGGGTTACCCACTGGGCGGGACGCCATGCCGCACCTACCCCGCACGGGGGTTGCCGCAGGGATCGTCGTCACCCGGTCGATAACACAGGTTGCTCACGCGTACGATACGGAGTCTCCTGCCACACTCCCAAGCCGAGGCGCGCCCGTATGAACCTATCCTCCATACAACTGGTCTGGCTGGTCGTCGGCTGCGCGAGCGCGCTCGTCGTCGCCGTCGTCATGAGTCTGCTGCGCACGAAGAAACCCCGGCACGCGGCCGCCGAGGACTCCTGGGAGCGCAGCGAGGAACGCCGCCGCCGCAAGGAGGCGCTCTACGGATCCGCCTCCTACGTGCTGCTTTTCGCCTGTGCCTCGGTCGCCGCCGCGCTCTCCTTCCACGGCCTGGTCGGCTTCGGCCGGCAGAACCTCGGCCTGAACGGGGGCTGGGAGTACCTGGTCCCGTTCGGTCTCGACGGCGCGGCCATGTTCTGCTCGGTGCTCGCGGTCCGCGAGGCCAGCCACGGTGACGCCGCGACCGGTTCACGACTGCTGGTCTGGGCCTTCGCCGGCGCCTCCGCCTGGTTCAACTTCGTGCACGCGCCGCGCGGAGGCGACCACAACGGCGCTCCGCAGTTCTTCGCCGGCATGTCCCTCTCCGCCGCGGTCCTGTTCGACCGCGCGCTCAAGCAGACCCGCCGCGCGGCGCTGCGCGAGCAGGGTCTGGTGCCGCGTCCGCTGCCGCAGATCCGCATGGTCCGCTGGCTGCGCGCGCCGATCGAGACCTACAAGGCCTGGTCGCTGATGCTGCTGGAGAACGTGCGCAGCCTGGACGAGGCGGTCGACGAGGTCCGCGAGGAGAAGCGTCAGAAGGAGCTCAACGCCGCGCGTCAGCGCAGCGAGGAGCGGCGCGAGCGGGCCGAGCTCAAGGCGATCGCGCGCTCCGCGCCGGTCAAGGAGCTGACCACGCTGGACGCCTCCGACACCGCCGGCTCCGCCTCGGCCCTGGAGCCCGCCGCACCGCGCGGCGTGCTGCCCGGCCGCCGCCGTGCGAGCGCGCTGCCGTCCACCGCGTCGACCTCGCCGATGCTGGATGACGAGGAGGACAGCACCATGTCCCGCCTCGACTCGCTCGACCGCAAGCTCAAGGATCTTGAGCAGCAGTTCGGCTGACCTGCGATCATGCTCCGCCTCTAGAGTGTGACCATGCTTGCCAAGCCCGCCACCTCCGCCACGCTCCGGGAAATCAACCTCCGCACGGTCTTCGAAGTGATCCGCGCGCAGGCCCCGGTTTCCCGGGCGGAGGTGGCCCGGCTCACGGGCATCTCCAAACCGACGGTCTCCGCGCTGCTCCAGGACCTGCTCGACCTCGGCCTGGTGGCGGAGTCCGGCCAGGCGAACCGTCAGGAGCTCGGGCCCACCTACGGGGCGCTCTTCTTCGCGCCGCGCCCGCAGGCCGCGCACGTGCTCGCGCTGGACATCGGCGCCCGCCGGCTGCGCGGCGCGGTCGCCGACCTCGAGTGTCAGCTCCTGGCCCGGCAGGACGTCGACGTCACCGGCCAGGACGCATCCCGGATGGTCGAGACGGCGGCGGCGCTGGCCGCCCGCCTCTGCCGAGCCTCGGGCATCGCCCCCGACGACCTCCAGCACGCCGCCATAGGGGTCCCCGGTGTGGTGGACCTGCGCGAAGGCCGCATCTGGCAGGCCCTCAACGTTCCCTCGCTCGACGGCTTTCCCGCGCAGGAGGCGTTCGCGCGGGCGCTCGGGCTGCCGGTGACCCTGGAGAACGACATCCACCTCGCCGCGCTGGGCGAGCGGCGGGCCGGCCGGGGCCAGGACGCGGAGAGCTTCTGCTTCCTCTCCGTCGGCACCGGCGTCGGGGCCGGGCTGGTGCTCCGCGGCGAGCTGCACCGCGGCTTCGCGGGCGCGGCAGGGGAGTTGGACAGCGCTTTCACCGAATCGGAGATCGACGCCGGCGACCCGTGCGCGTCCGCACTGCTGCAGTACGCGGCGACGCTCTTCCCCGCCGGTTCGGTGCCGGCCTCGACGGAGGAGCTGTTCGCCCTGGCCCGCACCGGCGACGTCCACGCGCTGGCCGCGGTGGACGAGGAGGCCCGCAGGATCGCGGGCTACCTCGCCCCGGTGGCGGCGGTCGTGGACGTCGAACTCGCGGTCCTGGGCGGCGGCATCGGCCTCAACGGCGACCTGCTGCTGGACCGCGTCGCCGCCCGGCTGTCGGCACGCGTCCCCTACCCGCCACGGCTTGAGGTCTCGGCGCTGAGCGACGCGGCCGTGCTGACCGGCGCGGTCGCGGTCGCGACCAGGGAGGCTCTGGAGCAGATCCTCGCCGCCCGCTTCACCTCCGGCCACCGCCGGCCCTGACGCGACGGGCCGGACGCGACCGGGCCCTACCCCCGCCGGGCGACTGTGATGATCTCCCGGCTGGCGGGGCCGACGGGGGTGCCGTCCCAGTTCCAGAGTTCGGCTGCGTCGTCGTCCGTGAGGATCATCCGACCGAGCTAGAGCGTCGCCGCCCCGGCCGTCGCGTCCACTTCGGCGGGGTCGTCGCCGTCGCCCTCGCGGCGGTTGCGGAAGATCGAGCTCATCAGCGCGAGTCCGATGAAGGCCACGCCGATCAGGCCGGTGACGACCTCGGGGATCGAGTACTTGATCGAGACCATCAGGATGATCGCCAGCGCGCCGATCGCGTAGTGCGCGCCGTGCTCGAGGTAGACGTAGTCGTCCAGGGTGCCCTGGCGGACCAGGTAGACGGTGAGCGAGCGGATGTACATCGCGCCGATGCCCAGGCCCAGCGTGATCTGGAAGACGTCCTGGCTGATCGCGAACGCGCCCACTACGCCGTCGAAGGAGAAGGACGCGTCGAGGACCTCGAGGTACAGGAAGAGGAAGAACGCCGCCTTGCCGGCGACGTGCAGCGCCGACTTCGCCGGGCGGCCGTCGGCCCCGGATGCCTCCTCGGCCTCCTCCTCGCCCGCGCCCTCGAAGAGGTTGGAGAGCCCGCTCACGGCGAGATAGGTCGTCAGGCCCGCGACGCCCGCGAGCAGCACGGTCTCCGCGCGGTCACCGGCGAAGAAACGGGCCGAGAGCATCAGCACGACCAGGGCGACGACCACCGAGAGCTGGTCCAGCTTGCCGATCTTCTCCAGCGGCCGCTCCAACTGGTCCAGCCAGCGGATCTCCTTCTCCCCGAAGATGAAGTCCAGGAAGATCATCAGCAGGAAGATCCCGCCGAACGCGGCGATCGCGGGGTGCGCGGCCGTGAGGTGCTGGGCGTAGGTGAGGCCGTTGTAGGTCTTGGACGAGTCGAGCGCCAGCGAGACGACCGTCTGCGGCCCGATGTGCGCGGTGAGCGCCACGACCAGGAGCGGGAAGACCAGCCGCATGCCGAAGACGGCGATGAGCACGCCGACGGTAAGGAAGATCCGCTGCCAGAACGGGCTCATCCGCTTCAGCACCGTCGCGTTGATGACGGCGTTGTCGAAGGAGAGTGAGATCTCCAGGATCGAGAGGATCAGGACGATGCCGAACCCGTTCGCCCCCCAGAAGTACGCCGCAGCGGCCAGTCCGAGCAACGTGATCCCGAAGGACCACCCGAAGGTGCGGAGGAACACGGGTGCCTACCCTTTCGATCCGCTGAGGGGCGGACGGATCACTCCCCCGAACCGGTGAAGTCCCGTCCACCCCTCAGCTCATGACTTCTTCTTACGAAACGTTCACCCCGAAGTCTAGGGCGATCCCGCGCAGCCCGGACGCGTACCCCTGACCAACGGCCCGGAACTTCCACTCGCCGTTGTAGCGGTAGAGCTCGCCGAAGATCATCGCGGTCTCGCCCGAGGCGTCCTCGGAGAGGTCGTAGCGGGCGAGCTCGACGCCGTCGGCCTGGTTCACGACGCGGATGAAGGCGTCCCTGACCTGGCCGAAGTTCTGCAGCCTGCTCTCCGCGTCGTAGATCGAGACCGGAAAGACAATCTTGTCGACCTGGGCGGGCACGAGCGCGAGGTTCACCTTGATGACCTCATCGTCCTCCGCGCCGGTACCGCCGACCAGGTCGTCGCCCATGTGCTCGACCGAGCCCTCGGGGCTCTTGAGGTTGTTGTAGAAGACGAAGTAGTCGTCGCCGAGAACCCGCCCCCCGGCGCAGAGCATCGCGCTGGCGTCGAGGTCGAAGGCGGCACCGGTCGTCGCCCTCGCCTGCCAGCCCAGCCCGATCTGCACCGCCGTCAGGTTCGGCGCGGCCTTGGACAGTGAGACATTGCCGCCTTTGGCGAGCGTGACACCCATGCTGCTTCCTGCTCCCTACTGCGCCGTGACGTGGTCGGACCGGGTCAGACGTTGACGCCGAAGTCCTGGGCGATGCCGCGCAGGCCGGACGCGTAGCCCTGGCCAATGGCGCGGAACTTCCACTCGGCGCCGTTGCGGTACAGCTCGCCGAAGACCATCGCGGTCTCGGCCGAGGCATCCTCGGAGAGGTCGTAGCGCGCGATCTCGCCGCCGCCGGACTGGTTGATGACGCGGATGTAGGCGTTGCGCACCTGGCCGAAATTCTGCTGACGGTTCTCGGCGTCGTAGATGGAGACCGGGAAGACGATCTTCTCGACGGAGGCCGGCACGGCGGTGAGGTTCACCTTGACGATCTCGTCGTCGCCCTCGCCCTCACCGGTGAGGTTGTCGCCGGTGTGCTCGACGGAGCCGTCGTCGCTCTTGAGGTTGTTGTAGAACACGAAGTCCTTGTCGGAGGCGACCTTGCCGGTGGCCGCGAGCAGGATCGCGCTCGCGTCGAGGTCGAAGTCGGCTCCGGTGGTGGTGCGGACGTCCCAGCCCAGAGCGACGAGGACTGCGGTCAGACCCGGCGCCTCCTTGCTGAGCGAGACGTTGCCACCCTTGCTGAGGCTGACACCCACGAGTCCTCCAGGAGTTCAGGGGGCACCGCGTGCCCCCGTTGGTGCGGTTGCGGTCACTGTCAAGCCAACGGCTCGATCGTAGTGGCGGGTTCCCGCGCGGCGCAGCCGCAGCGCACCAACGGTTACGCGACCGTCGAACTCCTCGGGCGAAGCCCGGGGACTCAGATGGTCTGGAGCGCCTTCAGGTACTCCTGCTGGTCACGGGCGTCCGGCAGGCCGTTGACGACGGTCCAGCGGACGACGCCCTGCTTGTCGATGACGAAGGTGCCGCGCACGGCGCAGCCCTTGTCCTCGTCGAACACGCCGTAGGCGCGGGAGACCTCGCCGTGCGGCCAGAAGTCCGAGAGCAGCGGGAACTCCAGGCCCTCCTTGTCGGAGAAAACGCGCAGGGTGGGCGTCGAGTCGTTGGACACGGCGAGGATCTGGACGTCGTCGTTCTGGAACGACGGCAGCTCGCGCTCGAGCGAGCAGAGCTCGCCGGTGCAGACACCGGTGAAGGCGAACGGGTAGAAGACCAGGACCACGTTCTTCTCGCCGCGGAAGTCGGAGAGCTTGACCAGCTCTCCGTGCTGGTTCTTGAGCTCGAACTCCGGAGCCGGGGAACCGACCTCGATAGCCATGCGAAAACCCCTCATCGTCGTAGGCCGTGCCGGTGACATCCTGCCATCCCATTCACCGAGGTCCGCCAGGCAGCCCCCAGGGGCGCGGGGACACGTGCGCACAGGCCGCCAGTTGCACCATCAGGGGCGCGGGGACACGTGCGCACACGCCGCCAGTTGCACCATCAGGGGCGCGGGGAACTGCGCGACAAGCCACCCACCCACGTAGCGGGCCGAACGTGCAGGGCCATCCGCACAGGGTGGTTTCTCGCGCAGTTCCCCGCGCCCCTGGAGAGTGCAACTGGCCCAACGCACAAAGGTGCCCCTCAGCGAAAGCCGGGGAGGCGGCTCAGCGCGCTGACCGCGCCCACCGCGCGGCGCAGCAACGTTCCGCCCGGGAGGTTCGGGACCTGGTCCACCAATGGAGCCAGCGCAAGCAGGCCGCCCACGCGGCGCAAGCGGATCTCGCCGCGGGCGAGCATCGAAGGGACAGAGCCCGTGCTCACCAGCAGGCGGGACGCCGCGCCCTCCACGCCGGGGACGTCGTCCGCCGCCTCGCGCGGGCGCGTACGCCAGCCGTCCGCGTCCGCGGTGAAGACCCAGCCGAGGCCGCCGTCCGGTTCCCACAGGCCCGCCGTCACGGGCAGGCCCTGCCGCCAGGCCAGCGCGCCGACCACGTCGACCATTGCCGCCAGGCCCGCGTCCGCCAGGGCGCGCGGCACCTCGGGGCCGGCCGCCTGGGCCAGTTCGTGGCCCATCGCGTGGATCTGTGTCAGCACCGGCAGCGGGCCGAGCGGGGAGTCGACCACCCGGCGTCCGAGCTCCGGCGAGGCCAGCACCTCGTCCAGCGCCGCCGCGACCCGCTCTCTGGCCTCCTCCAGGGCGGCCCGGACCGCGTCCCGGTCCGGATCGAAGGGCTTCGGCCGTCTGGGTGGCGCCTCGACGCCGTGCGCCGCCGCCATGACCCCGCCGAGCACCGGGCGCCCCGGCCAGGACCCGAGCCCCGCGAAGGCCCGCAGATCACCTGCCTCGGATTCCTCCGAGAATTCCTCCGATGCGAGGGCCAGCACCGCGTCCCAGCCGCCGAGGACCCGTGCGCGGAGCGAATCCGGCGCCTCCTCGGCCACGCCGCGCGGGCCGTGCAGGGCCGGGTGGTGATCTTCTGCCATGCCGCCATTCTGCCGCCGGGCCCGCTGGACCGGCATTCCGGCTATTTCGCCCGAAGCGAAAAACGGCAGAAGGGCCCGGACGGATGATCCGTCCGGGCCCTTCCAGTGCTCGCATGCCGAACCTCAAGCCTCAGGCGCAGCCGCTCAGCGCTTGCCCGCCTTGGCCGTCTTCGGTGTGGCCAGTCGCACCGCCGACCACTCCTTGCTCACCGCGGCCGTGCTGGTCTGCGAGAGGCCGGCGGTCTGCGCGGCGTCTGCGATGTCATGGGCCTCGACGTGGCCGTCGCGCCCGGTCTTCGGAGTCAGCAGCCAGACCAGGCCGCCCTCCACCAGGTACTCCTGGGCATCGACGAGGGAGTCAGTGAGATCTCCGTCTTCGCTGTCCTCGCGGAACCACATCAGCACGACGTCAGCGACGTCGTCGTAGTCCTCGTCGACGAGCTCGGTGCCAGTGACCTCCTCGATGGCCTCACGCAGATCCTGGTCGACGTCGTCGTCGTAACCGAGCTCCTGGACCACCTGTCCGGTCTCAAGCCCCAACCGTCGTGCCGGGTTGGTCCTGTCCTCCGCGGGGTCCGCGGTCGCGCTCACGGGAATTGCCTCCTATATCCGACCCTGTTCCTGGTACCAGGGTTGTGGGCGTAGTCCACACGGGCGGGGCGCGGAGCGCAAGTACCCGATCGCCGATCCCACCCTGGCTGCGGTGCGTCGCAGCGCGACACGCCGTCGGGAGTGACACGGATCACTCCCATTTGCCCCAGTATCACCGGCAAACAACGTTCCGCGCAGCGGATTGCCGTTCCACTTACCCGCTGTAGGCGTCGCTCACTCCTGGTAGGCGAAGATGTCTCATCCTTCGACCGTGTGACCGAACACTCCTTGACCGGGCGTAGAGTCTCTCCTTGGCCCTCCCCAGCCTGCCCACTCCACAATGTTGTGGGGAAAGGTCGGGTCACCTCGTCGTAGCCAACCGCGCACAAGGCGAGAACCGGTACGCATTGCCCCTAAGGGACTACTCCCAAAAGGGCACGAATCGGTTACTCATGGGTAGAGATGACGTTTCTCCCCCTGCGGTCCACGATGGAGGCGGCGCGACACCACCTCCAGACGACCGACAGTGAAGGAACAGCGTGGCTTCCGGATCCGATCGCAACCCGATCATCATTGGCGGCCTGCCCAGCCAGGTCCCGGACTTCGATCCCGAGGAGACCAGCGAGTGGCTGGACTCCCTCGACGCCGCCATCGACGAGCGGGGCCGTGAGCGCGCCCGCTACCTCATGCTGCGGCTGATCGAGCGCGCCCGCGAGAAGCGTGTGGCCGTGCCGGAGATGCGCAGCACGGACTACGTCAACACCATCGCCACCAAGGACGAGCCGTTCTTCCCCGGCAACGAGGAGATCGAGCGCAAGGTCCTCAACGCCACCCGCTGGAACGCCGCGGTGATGGTCTCCCGCGCGCAGCGCCCGGGTATCGGCGTCGGCGGTCACATCGCCACCTTCGCCTCCTCCGCGTCGCTCTACGACGTCGGCTTCAACTACTTCTTCAAGGGCAAGGACGCGGACGGCGCCTCCGGCGACCAGATCTACTTCCAGGGCCACGCCTCCCCCGGCATCTACGCCCGCGCCTACCTGCTGGACCGCCTCAGCGAGCAGCAGCTCGACAGCTTCCGTCAGGAGCACTCGGGCGCGCCCTACGGTCTCTCCAGCTACCCGCACCCGCGCAACATGCCGGACTTCTGGGAGTTCCCGACCGTCTCCATGGGCCTCGGCCCGCTCGGTGCGATCTACCAGGCGCGGATGAACCGCTACCTGGAGAACCACGGCATCAAGGACACCTCAGACTCCCGCGTCTGGGCCTTCCTGGGCGACGGCGAGATGGACGAGGTCGAGTCGCTCGGACAGCTGTCCATCGCCGCTCGCGAGGGCCTCGACAACCTGACCTTCGTGGTCAACTGCAACCTGCAGCGTCTGGACGGCCCGGTCCGCGGCAACGGCAAGATCATCCAGGAGCTGGAGTCGATCTTCCGCGGCAACGGCTGGAACGTCATCAAGCTCATCTGGGACCGGACCTGGGACCCGCTGCTCGCGCAGGACCGCGACGGCGCCCTGGTCAACAAGATGAACGTGACCCCGGACGGCCAGTTCCAGACCTACGCCACCGAGTCCGGCGCGTACATCCGCGACCACTTCTTCGGCGGCGACCTGCGCCTGCGCGCCATGGTCGAGAACATGACGGACGAGCAGATCCAGCACCTGGGCCGCGGCGGCCACGACCACAAGAAGGTCTTCGCCGCGTACAAGGCTGCGACCGAGCACAAGGGTCAGCCGACCGTCATCCTGGCCCAGACCGTCAAGGGCTGGACACTGGGCCCGAACTTCGAGGGCCGCAACGCGACCCACCAGATGAAGAAGCTGACGGTCGACGACCTCAAGCGCTTCCGTGACCGGCTGCACCTGCCGATCACCGACAAGCAGCTGGACGAGGGTTACCCGCCCTACTACCACCCGGGCAAGGACTCGGAGGAGATCCAGTACATGCACGACCGCCGGAGCGAGCTCGGCGGTTACGTGCCGGTCCGCAAGGTGCGGCCGCGCCAGCTGGAGCTCCCCGGCGACGACGCCTACAAGGTGCTGAAGAAGGGTTCAGGACAGCAGTCGATCGCCACCACGATGGCGTTCGTCCGACTGCTCAAGGACCTGATGCGGGACAAGAACATCGGCAAGCGCTTCGTCACGATCGCGCCGGACGAGTACCGCACCTTCGGCATGGACTCGCTCTTCCCCTCGGCGAAGATCTACGACCCGATGGGCCAGACCTACGAGTCGGTCGACCGCGAGCTGCTGCTGGCGTACAAGACCTCGCCGCAGGGCCAGATGATCCAGGACGGCATCACCGAGGCCGGCTCCACCGCCTCGCTGATCGCCGCGGGTTCGTCCTACGCCACCCACGGCGAGCCGCTGATCCCCGTCTACGTCTTCTACTCGATGTTCGGGTTCCAGCGCACGGGTGACCAGTTCTGGCAGATGGCCGACCAGCTGGCGCGCGGCTTCGTGCTCGGCGCGACGGCCGGCCGCACCACGCTGACCGGCGAGGGCCTGCAGCACGCTGACGGCCACAGCCAGCTGCTGGCCTCGACCAACCCGGCCGCCGTCAGCTACGACCCGGCCTACGGCTACGAGATCGCCCACATCGTGCAGGACGGTCTGCGCCGCATGTACGGCAGCAGCGCCGAGTTCCCGCACGGCGAGGACGTCTTCTACTACCTCACCGTCTACAACGAGCCGATCCAGATGCCGGCCGAGCCGGACGACGTGGACGTCGAGGGCATCCTCAAGGGCGTGCACCGGATCTCGGTCGGGCAGGGCGGCCAGATCCCGGCGCAGATCCTCGCCTCCGGCGTCTCGGTGCCGTGGGCGCTGGAGGCCCAGCGGATCCTCGCCGCCGAGTGGAACGTCAAGGCCGACGTCTGGTCGGTGACCTCCTGGAACGAGCTGCGTCGCGACGCGATCGAGGTCGAGGAGTTCAACCTGCTCAACCCGGACGAGGAGCAGCGCTACCCGTACGTGCAGCGCAAGCTCTCCGGCGCCGAGGGCCCGTTCGTCGCGGTCTCCGACTGGATGCGCGCGGTGCCGGACCAGATCGCGCGCTGGGTGCCGGGCCAGTACCAGTCGCTGGGCGCGGACGGCTTCGGCTTCGCGGACACCCGCGGCGCGGCCCGTCGCTACTTCCACATCGACGCGCAGTCGATCGTGCTGGGCGTGCTGACCGAGCTGGCCAAGCAGGGCAAGGTCGACCGCACCGCGCTGAAGGCGGCCATCGACCGCTACCAGCTGCTCGACGTGAAGGCCGCCAACCCGGGCAACGCCGGCGGCGACGCCTGAGCTGCCACAGCCCGATAGCCCGCTGAGCGGGGTCCGATGACGCATCGTCATCGGACCCCGCTGTTTCAATGTTCGAGTCATTTCTGAGTTATTTCTGTGGGTTCAGAGAAACCACTCCCCCGCGTGGTGGCAGGTGACTACCTTTGGCGGAACGCCGACAACCGGATCGGCGTCCGCGCGAGGAGGCCCCGCCTGCAGCCGGGCCCTCAAAGGAGCCCCATGCCGACGACCCGTCGCACCACCGCTCTGTCCGCAGCCCTGCTGGCGATCCTCGGGACCGCCGCCCCTGCCGTGGCCACAGCCGCCCCCGCTGTGGTGAACGGAACCGTGCACAACCTCCAGTTGCACCTGCGCAACAGCTCGAGCTCCAACTGGGCCGGCTACGCCGCCACCGGCGGCGGCTTCACCACGATCTCCGCCAGCTGGGTCCAGCCGGCCGTGAGCTGCGGCAGCGCCACGACGTACTCGAGCTTCTGGGTCGGCCTGGACGGCGACGGCAGCAACAGCGTCGAGCAGACCGGCACCGAGGCCGACTGCTCGGGCGGCCGGGCCGTCTACTCCTCCTGGTACGAGATGTACCCGAAGTACCCGGTCAACTTCAGCGACACGGTCCAGCCCGGCGACCACTTCACCGCATCGGTCACCTACACCGGGTCCGGCCACTTCACGATGAAGCTCAGCGACGTGACGAGGGGCTGGAGCCACTCGGTCAGCAAGAGCTACTCCCCGGCCCAGCGCTACTCCGCCGAGGTGATAGCCGAGGCGCCGTCCAGCTCCAGCGGCGTGCTCCCGCTGAGCGACTTCGGCACGGTGAACTTCACCAGCTCGCTCGCCAACGGCCAGGCGATCGGCAACTACAGCCCCGACCAGATCAACATGGTCTCGGGCTCGACCACCAAGGCGACGACGTCCTCGCTCTCGGGCGGTACGGCCTTCTCGGTGTCCTGGAAGCACAGCTGATCACGTCGTGATGACGGTGGGTGACGCGCTGTGCGTCACCCACCGTTGCCGTGTGAACGGCTCGTAAGAATCCTCGGCGAATCACCGTCGATTGACGGCCATTGTGATGGTTGTCGCAGTTTGTGCAACCGTCGTACAGCGTACGCAGCCGGACTATGCCCTTACGCTTGCGCAGAACGGCTCGATGGCGAGTACCCGTCGTGCGAGCGTTCCGAGCATCCGCAAGACCTCCGGGCAGCGCCCGTGCGACGGTCGCCGGCAGCCCCGAGGAGACACCTGCATGCGGTTCAAGCGCACCCTGGTGGCAGCACTGGTCTCCTTCACCTGCCTGGCAGGCACCGGAGCGGCGGCCGCCGGCGCGGCCGTCTCGGCCGAGCAGATCGCCGTCACCACCCCGCCTGCGGGCAGCAAAGCCTGGGCCAAGGACACCTCTCTGGGCGTCGCGTTCCCCAACCCCGCGAACGCGACCGCGAGCTCGGTCGCCACGTTCTTCGCGGGCCTGACCCCGGCGGAGCAGCAGCGCCTCGTCGCCGAGTACCCGCTCGTCGTCGGCAACCTCGACGGCGCCCCGCTGGCGCTGCGCTACCAGGCCAACCGCGTCGCGATGCAGCAGGAGCTGGACCGGCTCCGGCAGGACGACCCGAAGGCCGTCGGCCAGATCTCGATGCTCAGCCAGCTGCTGGAGCCCGGCCACCAGGTTCTCGCCTTCGACCCGCGCAGCCGCGGTCTGGTCGCGGAGGTCTTCGGCGACCTCGCGACGGCGGAGAAGGTCGCCGTGATCGTCCCCGGCTCCGACATGGACCTCGCCCACTTCGGCAAGGCCCAGACCGCGGCGCAGGCGCTGCGCGCCGAGGAGTCGTCGGTCTCCCCCGGCACCACGACGGCGGCGATAGCCTGGGCCGACTACGTCACCCCCGTCGGCCTCGGCGCGGACGCGGCGACCGCGCGCCTGGCGGATGCGGCGGCTCCCCGACTGACCAGCCTCCTCGCCGGCCTGGCCCTCACGACGAAGCCGAGCTCACCCCCGAGCCTCTTCTGCCACTCCTACGGCTCGGTCGTCTGCGGCAAGGCGGCTCCGTCGCTCGCGCAGGGCGTGACAGACATGGTGGTCCTGGGCAGCCCCGGCATGGACGTGGACAGCGCGTCCGCGCTGGGCACGGGCGTCCGCCTGTGGGCGACGGTGCGCAACGGGTCGGACTGGATCGGCAACGTGCCCTACCTGGAGATCGGCGGCCTCGGCCACGGCCCTGACCCGACGGCCCCGACCTTCGGCTCCCACCTGATCTCCTCGGCGGGCGCCCAGGGCCACAACGGGTACTTCGTCCCCGGCACGACCAGCCTCCGCAACTTCGCGGACATCGCGCTGGGTGCCTACGGCGACGTCACCAGCTGATCCGACGAGGGGCCAGTTGCAACTCCTCAGGGGCGCGAGGAACTGCGCGACAAGCCACCCTACGAGGTAGAGCACCGAACGTGCAGGGCCATCCGCATGTCGGTGGTTGTTCGCGCAGTTCCCCGCGCCCCTGGGTGGTAGCAACGAACCCTCAGCGCGAAATGTGACTCATGTCGGCGTAGCGGTCGCCGGACACCCGCGCGGCGATCGGTTCCAGCGTGGCCAGCTCCGGCGCGGTGAGCGTCAGTGCCGTGGCGGAGACGTTCTCCTCCAGGCGGCTGCGCCGCTTGGTGCCGGGGATCGGGATGACCGGGAGGCCGTGCACGGTCGCACGCTGCTGGACCCAGGCGAGGGCCACCTGCCCCACCGTGACGCCGCGCTCCGCGGCGATCTTGTGGACCGGGGCCAGCAGCGCCGCGTTCGCCTCGGCGTTGTCGCCGGTGAAGCGCGGCTGGTGGTGGCGGAAGTCGCCCGCCGCCAGCTCCGAGGCGTTGGTGAAGGAGCCGGTCAGGAAGCCGCGGCCCAGCGGCGAGTACGGCACGAAGGCCACTCCCAGCTCCGCCGCCGCGGGCACCGCCGAGACCTCGACGTCACGCGAGAACAGCGACCACTCCGACTGCAGCGCCGTGATCGGGTGCACCGCGTGCGCCTCCCGCAGCTCCGCGCCGTTGACCTCGGAGAGGCCCAGGTAGCGCACCTTGCCCGCGGCGATGAGCTCCGCCATCGCCCCGACCGACTCCGCGAGCGGCACCTTTGGGTCACGGCGGTGCATGTAGTACAGGTCGATGTGGTCCACGCCCAGTCGGCGCAGGCTCGCGTCGACCGCCTGGCGGATGTACGCGGGGTCGTTCCGCAGTGAGCGGAACGTCGGGTCCTCCTCGCGGCGCTCGATCGCGAACTTCGTCGCGATCAGCACCTCGTCGCGGTGCGCCTGCACGAACGGGCCGACCAGTTCCTCGTTGCGGCCGTAGCCGTACATGTCGGCGGTGTCGAAGAGGGTGACGCCCAGCTCCAGCGCGCGCTCCAGCGTCGCGCGGGACTCCTGCTCGCCCGACGCTCCGCCGTCGCGGTCGGTGTAGAAGTCGCTCATGCCCATGCAGCCGAGGCCCTGGACGCCGACGGCGGGTCCGTTGCTGCCGAGGGTGGTGGTCGGGATGGTGGTCATCTCAGTCCTGCCTCTTCCCGTACATGTCGATCTTGTAATCCAGGACCAGAAGGTTCGCCTGCAGGTCGCGGATCCGCTCCAGCACGTCCGCGCGATGCTCGATCAGCAGCTCGCGGCGCGCGGCGCGGGTGTCCTCGCCGGCCCGCAGCAGTTCGGCGTAGCGGAGCATCCCGGCGACCGGCATGCCGGTCGCGCGCAGGTTGCCTAGGAAGGCCAGCCAGCCCAGGTCCGCGTCGCAGAAGCGGCGCTGGCCGTGGTGCGAGCGGGCCGGGCGGTCCAGCAGGCCGATGCGCTCGTACCAGCGCAGCGTGTGCGCGCTGAGCCCGGTCCGGGCGGCGACCTCACCGATCGTGTAGCGAGGCTGCAACTCCTCGCTCAGTGCTACGGCTTCGGACATCCCCGTGCCCCTCCGATCTCTTCGACCACGACGCTACTGACTTAGAGTGCACTCCAAGCAAGCAGGACACACCTAGACTCAGCTCCCATGGACAGCCTGCGCCTCATCGAACAGTGGCCCGTCACCACCGCCGCCGCGGTCGTCGTCCGCGGGGACGGTTCCGTCGTCGGCAGCCACGGGCCGCAGCGGCACCCGTTCAAGCTGGCCTCGGTGAGCAAGCCGCTCAGCGCCTACGCCGTCCTGGTCGCCGTCGAGGAGGGCGCGCTGGAGCTGGACGACCCGGCGGGTCCCGAGGGTTCGACCGTACGGCACCTGCTCGCGCACACCTCGGGCCTGGCCTTCGACGAGCACCGCACCATGGCCGCGCCGGGGACCCGTCGGCTCTACTCGAACGCGGGCTTCGACGTACTGGCCGACACCGTCGCGAAGGCGACCGGCATCCCCTTCCCGCACTACGCGGCCGAGGCGGTGTTCGCGCCCCTCGGCATGACGGAGACCTGGCTCGACGCCGAGGGCCGCAGCCCGGCCGGCTCGGGCGGCGTCTCCACCGCCGCCGACCTGGCCCGCTTCGCCACCGAGCTGCAGGCACCGCGCATCCTCCACGCCGAGACGCTCGCCGAAGCGACCCGCGTCGCCTTCCCCGGGCTGAACGGCGTGCTGCCCGGCTACGGGCACCAGAAGCCCAACGACTGGGGCCTCGGCTTCGACATCCGCGACCACAAGTCGCCGCACTGGACCGGCCTGACCAGCTCCCCCGCGACCTTCGGGCACTTCGGGCAGTCCGGCACCTTCCTCTGGGTCGACCCGGAGGCGGGCGCGGCCTGCGTCACGCTGACGGACCGCGACTTCGGCCCGTGGGCGGCCGAGCTGTGGACCCCCTTCACCGACGCCGTACTGCAGGAACTCAGCCGTAGCTGACCGGCGTCCGCATCGCCCAGATCAGCAGCTCCGCGCCGTCGGGGCCGGCGGTCGGGTCGACGAGCGTGTCGCCGCCGGTGATCCGCACCGCGTCCCCGGCGGCCAGCTCCCGCCCGCGCCCGCGCGGGCCACCGCGCTCACGGAAGCCGACGGCTCCGCGTGCCACCTGCGCGTGGACGAACTCCGCGGCCGGCAGTTCCGGCAGCGGCGCGTAGGGCTGCGCGCGCAGCAGGTGCAGCGCGGCGTCCTCGCGGCGCAGCAGGCCCGGCGGCGTCAGCAGGACGTGTGTCGCGGCCGGGTCGACATCCTTCAGTTCATAGGCCGGTTCGGTGCCGAAGCTGCCGGGCTGGAGCCAGAACTGCAGGAAGCGCACCGGCTCCCCGGCGCCTTCCGCGTTGGCCTCGCTGTGGGTCACCCCGGCGCCCGCGCTCAGGTACTGCAGCTGCCCGGGGCGGACGACAGCCTCGTGCCCCTGGTCGTCGTGGTGCGCGAGCGCGCCCTCCAGCACCCAGGTGAGGATCTCGGTGTCCCTGTGCTTGTGCGAGGCGAAGCCCGCGCCGGGCGCGAGGGTCTCCTCGTTGCAGGCCAGCAACGCGCCGAAGTGTGTGTTGGCCGGGTCGTAGTGCGCCGCGAAGGAGAACGCGTGCGCGGTGACGATCCCGGGCTCGGGCTCGGAGCGGTAGCGGTGTCCGGCGCGGCGGATGCTGAGCGGCATGGGACCCACTCTAGGAGGGCGCCCACCACCGCTGTGACCGGGACCACGCGCACCCGGGTACCTCCGCTGCGCAGAACCGGACGGCGATGGTGCACGCTTAGTCCTGTGCCAGCCCCAGTCGCCAAGAAGACCGCGAAGAAGCCCGCCGCCAAAGCGACGGCGGACCCAGTCGACGCGCCCGAGCCCGGCTCCGCCCGGCGCGGGTCGAAGCGCGGGACCGCGTTCGAGCGGCGGACCGTCACCGCGACCAGCGACATGCACGCGGCGACGCTGAAGAACCTGGAGCGCGCCGCAGGGAAGATGGCCACCGCCGCCATCGCCCGCA
This sequence comes from Streptacidiphilus sp. MAP12-20, assembly GCF_041262525.1. Lineage (NCBI taxonomy): Bacteria > Bacillati > Actinomycetota > Actinomycetes > Kitasatosporales > Streptomycetaceae > Streptacidiphilus > Streptacidiphilus sp. MAP12-20. The sequence continues at coordinate 4,963 of NZ_JBGCCK010000015.1, read as the reverse complement.
TGGACGAGAACCTGTCCTGGTACCGGAACATGCCGCCGGAGCACCGCTCCTGGATCGGCCTGGTCGCCCAGGCCGGTATCGCCGCCTTCACCGAGTGGTTCCGCCACCCCGACGCCCCGCAGGCGATCAGCGCCGACGTCTTCGGCACCGCCCCGCGCGAGCTGACCCGGGCGGTCACCCTGCGGCAGACCGTCGAGATGATCCGGACCACCACCGAGGTCGTCGAGGAGGCCATCGAGGAGGTCGCCGCGCCCGGGGCGGAGGAGGCGCTGCGCGAGGCCGTGCTGGTCTACGCCCGCGAGATCGCCTTCGCCACCGCCCAGGTCTACGCCCAGGCCGCCGAGGCCCGCGGCGCCTGGGACGCCCGGCTGGAGGCGCTGGTCGTCAACTCGCTGCTCTCCGGCGACGCGGACGAGGGTGTGCTCTCCCGGGCCGCCGCGCTCGGCTGGGGTTCGCCCGACCGGGTCATGGTCGTGATGGGCAGCGCGCCTGCCGGGGACAGCGAGCTGGTCGTCGAGGCGATCCGCCGAGCCGCCCGGCACGCGAAGCTGCACGTGCTCACCGGCGTGCTCGGCGCGCGGCTGGTCGTCGTGGTCGGCGAGAAGAAGCCACGCAACGGCGAGCGGCTCTGGGACCCGGTCGTCGCCGCTCGCGCGCTGCTCGGCCAGTTCGCTTCGGGTCCCGTCGTCATCGGCCCGACCGTCTCCGACCTGCTCTCGGCCACCCGCTCCGCGCAGGCCGCCGCCGCCGGCTTGAAGGCCTGCTCCGCCTGGCCTGACGCGCCGCGTCCCGTCCTCGCGGACGACCTGTTGCCCGAGCGCGCGCTCGCCGGGGACCCGCAGGCCAGGGCCCAGCTGGTCGAGGAGATCTACGCCCCGCTGGACGAAGCCGGTTCGGCGCTCCTGGACACCCTCTCGGTCTATCTGGAGCAGGCTTCCTCTCTGGAGGGGGCAGCGCGCATGCTGTTCGTGCACCCCAATACGGTCCGCTACCGGCTGCGTCGTGTGACCGACGTCACGGGATACGCGCCCTCGGACGTGCGCTCCGCGTTCACCCTGCGTATCGCCCTGGCGCTGGGACGACTCCAGCCGTGATGACCTGGGATGATGCACGGCTGTAGGGAGTCCACAACTCGACCGGTGGTTCTTCGTCGCGGTCCTCACCCGCGCTGCACCGGCCGGACAAGAGAAGGTTGATGACGTGCTCGTACTCGTTGCTCCCGGACAAGGCGCCCAGTCGCCCGGATTCCTCGCCCCCTGGTTGGAGGTGCCCGGCGTCGCCGACCACCTGAACTGGTGGTCCGCGGTGGCCGGACTGGATCTGGTGCACTACGGAACCGAGGCCGACGCGGACGCCATCAAGGACACCGCCGTCGCCCAGCCGCTGCTGGTCGCCTCCGGTCTGGCCGCCTTCGGCGCGCTCGGCCTCGCGCCCGAGCAGCTCGGCGCCGTGGCCGGTCACAGCGTCGGCGAGATCACCGCCGCCGCGATCGCGGGCACGCTCTCCGCCGAGTCCGCCCTGGCCTTCGTGCGCCAGCGCGGCCTGGCCATGGCCGAGGCCGCCACGCAGACCGCGACCGGCATGGCCGCCGTCCTCGGCGGCGACCCGGACGAGGTCGCGGCCGCCCTGGAGAAGCACGGCCTCACCGCGGCCAACAACAACGGCGGCGGCCAGATCGTCGCCGCGGGCACGCTGGAGCAGCTGGAGGCATTCAAGGCCGACCCGCCCGCGAAGGCCAAGGTCATCTCGCTGGCCGTGGCCGGCGCGTTCCACACCCACCACATGACCCCCGGCGTGACCCGGCTCCAGAAGATCGCCCCCGGCGTCCCGGTGGCCGACCCGCGCACCGCCTACGTCTCCAACGCGGACGGCAAGACGGTCGACGGCGGCGCCGAGATCGTGGCCCGCCTGGTCAGCCAGGTCTCCAACCCGGTCCGCTGGGACCTGTGCATGGAGGCGCTGGAGCGCCTGGGCGCCACCTGCGTCATCGAGGTCCCGCCCGCCGGCACGCTGACCAATCTGGTGAAGCGCAACCTCAAGGGCGTGGCGCACCTCGCTCTGAAGACGCCGGCCGATCTGGACAAGGCACGCGAACTGATCGCCGAGCACACACCCCAGGGGGCCTGAGCCATGACAGCAGAGCACACTGAGACCTCCGGGGCGCGCCCGCAGATCAGGCCCGCCACCGGCGCCCAGTACGCGCGGATCCACGGCGTCGGCGGCTACCGCCCGACCCGGGTCATCCCCAACTCCGAGGTCCTGAACTGGATCGAGTCCTCGGACGAGTGGATCCGGACGCGCAGCGGCATCACCGAGCGCCGCTGGGCGGGTCCGGAGGAGACCGTCGCCGAGATGTCGGTCCAGGCCGCCAGCAAGGCGCTCGCCATGGCCGGAATCTCCGCCGACCAGATCGGCGGCGTCATCGTGGCGACCGTCTCGCACCTGAAGCAGACGCCCGCCATCGCCACCGAGATCGCCGACCGGCTGGGCTGCGGCACCGCGCCCGCCTTCGACATCTCGGCCGCCTGCGCCGGCTTCGGCTACGGTCTGTCGCTGGCCGACGGCATGATCCGCGGCGGCAGCGCCGAGTACGTGATCGTGATCGGCGTCGAGCGCCTCTCCGATCTCACCGACATCCACGACCGCTCCACCGCCTTCATCTTCGGCGACGGCGCGGGTGCGGCCGTGGTGGGCCCCTCCGACTCCCCCGGCATCGGCAAGGTGATCTGGGGCTCGGACGGCTCGCAGAAGGACGTCATCAGCCAGACCCAGGCCTGGGACACCGCCATGGCCAAGCCCGACGCCGTCAACGGCGTGGGTGAGGCGGTCAAGTGGCCGGCGCTCCGGATGGAGGGCCAGACGGTCTTCCGGTGGGCCGTCTGGGACATGGCGAAGGCCGCCCAGCAGGCGCTGGATGCCGCCGGGATCACCGCCGACCAGCTCGGCGCGTTCATCCCGCACCAGGCCAACATGCGGATCATCGATGCGATGATCAAGGCACTCAAGCTGCCCGATTCGGTCCCGGTGGCCCGCGACATCGCGGAGACCGGGAACACCTCGGCGGCCTCGATCCCGCTGGCCATGGAGCGCATGCTGCAGTCCGGCGAGGCAAAGAGCGGCGATCTCGCCCTGATCATCGGATTCGGGGCGGGTCTCGTCTACGCCGCAGCAGTCGTTACTCTCCCGTAGGTACAACCGTTCATCACTAGAAGGAGCCATCATGGCCACCAAGGACGAGGTCCTCTCCGGTCTCGCAGAGATCGTCAACGAGATCGCCGGGATCCCGGCCGAGGACGTCGAGCTCGACAAGTCGTTCACCGATGACCTGGACGTCGACTCCCTGTCCATGGTCGAGGTCGTCGTCGCCGCTGAGGAGCGCTTCGACGTGAAGATCCCCGACGACGAGGTCAAGAACCTCAAGACGGTCGGCGACGCGGTGGACTACATCCTCGCCAACGCCTGAGCCTGACGGCTCACTTCGGGGGGTGCTGCCGCTGGCGGCGGCACCCCCCGGCACCTCAAGAACCACCGGACTTCCCCTTCCAGGAGACAGAGCAGTGACCAGCGACAACCGCACCGTGGTCGTCACCGGGATCGGCGCCTTCACGCCGCTCGGCGCCGACGCCACGTCCACCTGGGAGGGCCTGGTTGCGGGCCGCTCCGGCGTCTCGCTCCTCGAGGACGAGTGGGCGGCGGACCTTCCGGTCCGCATCGCCGCCCGCACGGCCGTCGACCCGGGCGACGTCCTCCCCCGCCCGCTCGCCCGCAAGCTCGACCGCTCGGCGCAGTTCGCGCTGATCGCGGCGCGCGAGGCGTGGGCCGACGCGGGCTTCACCACCTCCGCGACGGAGGATGGCTCCCCGATCGCCCCCGAGCGCCTGGGCGCGGTCGTCGCCTCCGGCATCGGCGGCGTGACCACCCTGCTGGACCAGTACGACGTGCTGAAGGAGAAGGGCGTCCGCCGCGTCTCCCCGCACACCGTCCCCATGCTGATGCCGAACAGCCCCGCCGCCAACGTCGGCCTGGAGGTCGGCGCGCGAGCGGGTGTGCACACCCCCGTCAGCGCGTGCGCGTCCGGCGCGGAGGCCATCGGCTACGCGATCGAGATGATCCGCACCGGCCGCGCCGACGTCGTCGTCGCCGGCGGCACGGAGGCGGCGATCCACCCGCTGCCGATCGTCGCCTTCGCGAACATGATGGCGATGTCCAAGAACAACGAGCACCCGCAGCAGGCTTCGCGCCCCTACGACAAGGCCCGTGACGGCTTCGTCCTCGGCGAGGGCGCGGGCGTCGTGGTCCTGGAGTCGGCGGAGCACGCGGCTGCGCGCGGCGCGCGGGTCTACTGCGAGGCGATCGGCCAGGGCCTCTCCTCGGACGCCCACCACATCGCCCAGCCGGAGCCGACGGGCGCGGGCGTGGCCCGCGCGATCCAGCACCTGATGGACTCCACCGGACTGGACCCGGCCGAGGTCGTGCACGTCAACGCGCACGCGACGTCGACCCCGCAGGGCGACACGGCCGAGGTCAAGGCGCTGCGCCGGGTCCTGGGCGACCACCTGGACCACATCGCGATCTCGGCGACGAAGTCCATGACCGGCCACTTGCTGGGCGGCGCGGGCGGCATCGAGACTGTCGCTACGGTCCTCGCCCTGCACCACCGGCTGGCGCCGCCGACGATCAACGTCGACGACCTGGACCCGGAGATCGACGCCGACATCGTCACCGGCGAGGCGCGCGCGCTTCCTGCGGGCCGGATCGCGGCGCTGAACAACTCCTTCGGCTTCGGCGGCCACAACGTGGTCCTGGCATTCCGAACTGTGTAGGCACATGAGGTAGTTGCACTACCCAGGGGCGCGGGGAACTGCGCGACAAGCCACCCCAGGTGGTGGGTCGCTCAGCGAGCAGGGCCATCCGCACAGGGTGGTTGCTCGCGCAGTTCCCCGCGCCCCCAATAGGGAAGCGC